>NZ_JBVVQB010000011.1:0-148291 GCF_055811775.1 Mesorhizobium sp. WSM4844
ATCCAGCGGATCGCGCTCGATATGCCGACCCCAAACCGTGCCGCCGCCTGTCGGGCCGACATGCCGGCATCCGAAGCTTTCAAAACCCGGGACCGCAGATCCCCACTCAGTGCTTTTCCCATCATCCACCTCCATCAAGGTGGATGTTGAATCACCGGAGAAGCTCGTCGTCACATCACAATCGATTCATCGATCACGGGACGTGCTCTAGTCCAGTCTAGAGCTTCCCTTTGAACCGATCTCCATCCATGGGGCTGGGCAGCTACATCACAGGCGAACGAGTCCTATAAGCGGTAGATGATCGGAGGCGACCCCCGAAAGCGGCGTGTCATGGGCTTCGACGGATGAGATCATTCCGTGCCGATTTGCCATGATCCGGTCGAGCGACAGCAGCGGCAGACTCGATGGAAAGGTGGGGACCGCCGGTGGGGCGGGACCGAAAGTCGGCAGCAAGAGGCTGCACCCGATGACCTCACCGCAGCAGGCTTCGTCATGCTGCTTGTTGAAGTCAAGCGCTTGTCGAGCTTTCCGCTTCGCCGGCGTTTGATGTCTTTCGCGGGGTCATGCTTCTCTACGGGATCGGTTCTCGGGGACCTCGCCTTGATGGGAAATCAGAAGAATGAGGCGGAACAATCTATCGGGCGTCCTGATCGTCGCGATACGACCGGTACTGCGGATATTGCGAACTCACTGTACAAGCACGTTGACCGCTTTCGGTGGGCTGATCGAAACTTGCACGACATCGCCGGGATAGAGTTCAGTATCCTCGTCAGCGGAGAAACCGGCCTTTTCGCCCTTTCTGATGATCGTGATCTGAGGTGTCCGTTCGAGGTCCGCAGGCGTTCCAATCCCGTTCAGGACGTGCTGCCGTGCTCGCATCACGCCTTCGATCTTTGCCCAGAGCCCGGCGACCCTGCCCGTTGCCTCTCGAAGATCACGGAGGAGTTGCACCCTTTGCTCGCTGTCGAGCCGCTCCAGCTGAGACTGAAGATCGACCTGAGTCCTCCTGACCTGCGCCAGGCGAGACGTCGTTTCGAGCCGCCGGGAGGATGACAGAAGCAGCGCGCGGCGTGCATCCGTGACCCTCTGGCTGAGGATCTGGCCCTTATCGAACAGGGTTAACGCCCGTTCCAATTCGGCAGCATCGTCAGCCACGCTACGCTCCTCCACTTGCTGTAATTCGGAAAGCACGCGAATTTCCCCGTTGCATTCTTTCAGGGCTCGGGCGCGGGCGTCCTTCCGGCCTTGCTGGTCCGTTTCAATAGCTACGACGAGATCGGATTCCTGAGCGAGTATCTCCTTCGCATCATTCCGCGTTATGGGGCCGCCTGCCAGTATTGAAAAATCAAAGGGCGTACCATCGCGTAACAACTTGCGCGTCCCCCAAGCTTGCGCTTTAGCGCGCACAAACTCGGCCCATAGCGAGTTGAACTCGGCTTCCAGTCTCGTGGCTTCAACGAAGGGGTCAGCCGTGTTGCCGCGCACGGGAGAATAGCCGCCGGCAGCGATCACAGCTTGGCGAACAATCAAGGAGGGGCGATAGACATATTCGCCCGGCTTCATCACCTCGCCGTTGACGTAGACCGGCCGAAACTCGACCACGTCGGCGGTGACTTCGTCAACGCCGATGATGATGTCGACCTGCCCCCCGTCCGGCGTTTTCCGCTGGAAGATTTTTCCCGCCAGCGCAATCTGAATCCGATCGTGAAGCTCGGATGTCGACAATCGAACAACTTTCAGACTGCCCACCAGAGGAAATGAGATAGTTCCGTCCATTCGCACGACAACACGGCGCTGCAGTTCGGGCACGCCCGTCACAAAGATTTCGACCACGTCCCCAACATCAACCCGGTAGTCGGCCTGCGACGGCGTGCAGACGAAAACTAGGGCAGCGACCAGAAAGGCCTTCAACCACCATCTTCGCAAACCAAACGTGTTCATTGTTGCGGCCATTGCATCCGCCGACGAATTCGCTCGGCACACCACTTGCCTAGAGGAGGAGAACTCGTCTTGCCCATTGTCGACGCGCTGATGGTCTTTTGCCAACTGGCTTGGTGCTCCGAGATGTCACTCCCGATGTGCCGTGGCCCGACCTCAAAGGGTTTGCTCATCATTGGACTGAAATCAGATACGACTGGTGATTGAGCGCCCAGATCGCTGCCTGCGTGCGGTTGTGCACCTTCGTCTTCCTTAACAGCACCTTTATGTGGCATTTTACGGTGCCCTCGCTAACCGCGATTTTGCGCGCGATGTGTTTATTCGAGTCACCCTGGACAAGGCATTGAAGGATGAAACGCTGGCGAGGCGATAGCATTGGAAGAAAATCAGGCGATAAAGGCGGTTCATCCTCCTGTATGCAACTTACGCCATTTGTATAGTTTACATTCTCAACGCCTGTTGCAATGGCAATTCTGTCACCTTCGTGATCACCGATTTCGATGATACTAACGGATCGCGGATCAAGCCGGGGCGACCCTGCAACCTCGTCGTCATTTTCGTCAGCGATTGGCTCGCCTTCCAGTTTAAGCGCCCAGAGCACGGGCTGGACCACCGATTCTCCAAGCATCACCAACTCGAGAGCCTTGAGAAGGGTATCGCAGGTAGAGACGTGCGCAAAGCAAGCATTTACACCTGCTCTAAGCGCCGTCACTACATCAGTCCGCCGCATGTGCTCGCCGAAGATCGCAATTCGCGCGGTCGAATTCGCGAGTCTCAAAGCCTCTATCTGTTGAAGCTTCACTTGGAACTCTGAACCGACGTCAACCAGAAACAAAATGCCATTCGTCGACGTAAGCGTCTCACAATTCAGTTTATCCAAATCTGGAATGGCCACTATCGGAGAAAATTTAGCCCTTTTTAGAACACTAACCAAGCCTTCGAGAAATAAGACGTTAGAGGACACAGCAATTGCCTGGGCAGGGCTTGACATGACTGCCAACAATAAAATTAACAGCGAGTAGTGTCAATGCTCGCTGCGTACTCCCTTTGGATGAACCGTGCCACACAGGGGGAGAGCGAAGAGCTTGTGACCGAACCCATCGTCCGCAAAATCCGTCTGCCAGGGTCAGTTCAACTTACGTCGCGCACGCGCAGATTTGTCTGGAACGGACCCGATGCTCAGCATCAGCACGATATCGCGCACGGCCTCAGCTTCCAGCACGCCGTAGCATCTCTCTCAACTCTTCGGTACGAATTTGCGAATGCACAGTATGCCCGGCAGCAGGTTCAGGCGCCGCCATATCCAATAACCCATCGCAGCGTTCCACGCGAGCAGTATTCCTGCTGTGCCTACCGCCGCTCCCAATAGACCAAAACAATAGACCAAAACAATACTAGTAATCATATTCATCCCTGCAGCGCAAACCAATAGGGCGGCGGCGCTCGGCTCGTGCCCCGTCATAGTCATCAGGTACAACTGCGAACCTGCCCCCATGGCAATCACTTGGGCGATGAGCAGAACGCGCAGAGGCAAAACGCCGTCGCCGTATTCCGGCCCGAAAGAGGTCATGAGCGGAGTTGCGAGCGCAAACATTATGGCGGCGATGCAGCCCCCCCCGCAGAGCGTCCACGTCGCAGTACGTGCCACCAACGCTTGCATTGTTTGAAGGTCACCGACCGAATGGAGGCCGGAAACGGTCGGCGCAAAAAGCGCATTTGCAGCAATTCTTGGCAAGGTCACGATCAAAGCGATGTTGAACGCCAAACTATAGACACCGGCGGCCGTAGTGTCGCCCAACCATCCCAATATGATTACCCCGGTCCTGTTCAAAAGCACCTCTGCCACGCCGGCGATCATCAGTGGCAGTGTGGCACTGCGCCAGGCCGCAACATCGTACTCCGGCTCGATGTCATCGCGGGGCAAGAGGCGGTAGTTCCTCCCTGCATAATAAGCCAGCAAGAGGCCAACTAGGGCCCCGCTCAGAGCTGCCGCCAGCGCCCCGGCAGCCGTGATGTTGTAACCCAGAATCATGGTCCCGATCGCAACGAGGACGATCAGGCTGCCCTCCCGGACAATCCGATCAGGCACAAGCGACGCCACGACCGCGCCCTCGGCACGCAGGACCGCGCACTGCACCCGCAGCAAGGCAACAACGGGCACCGCGGCCAAGCCGATAAAGAATGCAAGGACCAGATTGTCAGCAGGCGCCCAATACAGCACGATGACCACAGCGCCAATCACAAGCACCGTCCCTACCACGGCGACGCGCCGGCGAGCATAGCCGATAACGCCCTGGAGCAGAGACCAAGCTCGCCTGGCCCGGTAGACCGGCACGAATCTTAACAGCGCCACATCGAACCCCAATGTCGACGCATAGATCAACACCATAGCCCACGCTGACACGTAGGCGAAAATTCCGTAGTCGCTGGCCCCAATAGTTCGGGCAACAAAAAGCTGCGACAAGTAGGTCACTGCATATCCGGTGCCATAAACAAAAAAAGCGATCAGACCGCCCCGTTTGACCCGGTTGAAAGCAGCAGACGCAGAGAGCAGGTGCGCATCGGGTTCTTTGCCATCGACAAGAGGCTCATCGTACTCAAGGACGGCGAGTATCGTTTCCCTATTTGGCTTCGTCATGCTGGGCGCCCCGTAACTGTCTGCGTCTATATTGACGCACAACCTCGCGCTCCATTTGGTCAAGACTCCTTTCAGTCGATTGATGATCCACCAGCGAAGCACATAGCACGACATGGCCCCGCTCAAGCAGGAGTCGATGGAGTTGACCGGTGGCGCCAATGAAATCCAGATTGGCTCCGCCCTCGAAATAGCGCTCGATGACGTGGAGGCTCGACAGCCGCTCCATGGAGCGCGCCTCCAGCAGGGCTGGCGATGCGTTCACAAGCACCAATAGATGCGCGGGCGGGATGATTTCGAGTGCGGTGATGAGCGTTGCCTCGTCGGCACTCCGGGATCGAAGCATGAGCGAACAGAGTTCCTGGACGAAGCCCTGATCGAATACAGTGATCCTATGCCGACGCGAGGCCACGTCCCACGCGCGCGCCATTCGACAGATGTATTGCGCCTCCCTAACCCGCGTAAACACGCCCCGCGGAGGAAGTATCCGGAGCAAATGGCTCGCGATGGCGATTTCCCCGGAATCCTTGCTCGGACGGCTCAATATTTTGAAGGCCTCGGCAAAGAAACGCCGCATTCGGTTGATCGGAGCCAGGTGCCGTGTGAGTCCGCCAGTTTTTCCGAGCGGGATCAGTTCAGTCGGTCTGAGGCTGTTCCAAAGGTCGGCGTCATAGCCGGACTTATCCAGTCTAGCAGTAAGCATGCGGGCCAGTGTCGTCTTGCCTGCGCAGGGCGGGCCGAAGAATTCGACGATCATCGCACCTGTCTTTCTAGAGGCACTGCCAGATTGCCCTTTTCACACTACGAATTACCTCGTCCAATGGCCGATCGACATCAATACACACCACCTCCGCATTGCCGAAGGCAAGGCCGGCCAGGGCGTCTAGCCGCCGACTTATCACTGTGATGTCCATTGCAGGCTCTCGCGCGGCCAAGGTTTCGGATGGCGCCATCAGCTTTAGAACGAGGTCGGGAGGAAGCCGGTGGGCGAGCTGATAGACTCCAAGTTCGCGGTGGCGAAGCCACTCGGGAACCGCGGGCACGCGCTCCAGCAATGGACCGTCGTTGAAATTCTTCGACTCATTTTGCGGATAGCGATCGGCGAGAACGACGAGTCCCCGATTGGCCGCACGCCAAGTAGCAGTCAGCTTGACGCGCTTGTCGGCGGCCACTGCGATCGCCCAGACCGCGAGTAGAATGCTGTAGGCGAGGCTCGGAGGACCGGCTGACGCTTTGCCATGAGAGGCAACTCTGGGCTTGCGGCCCAGCATCCACGTCGCGAGCGGCATCAGCCACTTGAGCGGCCTTAGGTAAAGAGAGGGCCGACCATCACCGGTGCCGAAGTAGATGGGCAGAACGTCTACCTTGATGCCGAGCCAGTCCTTCAGAGCGGCAATAAGCGTAGACTTGCCGCTGCCATCGACTCCCACAAATGCCACCACGATTCCACCGCCGGCCGGACGTCGATGCCACGGCCTGGGAGCGTGCACAATGGCTTTATTCAACCGCCCGGCGACCCAGACGATCGACCGCCCGACGCTGCGCAAGCGCGCCTCGGGTCCATTGTATGAACTGCCGCCAGTCGAGAGATGGCGTCGGATAGCCCGAGCCAGCGGCGCGCGCCAAGCCGCCGATTGGTCACTAAATAGGCTATCGACGACCATGTCTGCAACATCGTCCGACAGAAATCCTGCTGCCAGCCGACGCAGATCGCCGCATTCGACCCGAGACGCCAACTCCAGGCGCGCGTCATCAAACTCCTTTCTCTTTGCTGCGCCTCGGCGGATGGAAACAGGATCCCATCCGCCGAGTTCGAGACAATTGCGGGTCAGGAGAAGCAAGGCCTCACAGGCAGAGTCGACTTGTCTGACCGGCAGGTAGGCGTGCGGCGCAGCCCGCGAGAGGACTGTGTCCTCCCACGGCAAGTGCCAGTTCTTGGCAAGAGGTCCTCCGACCACCAGACGGAGATGCAGGTGGATATGCAGGAGTCTGCCGCTTGGCTCGTCGTAGCAGAGATACGTGAAGACCGCAGGCGCCTCGCGGTCACCAACTGACGGGAAGAACTTAAAATCTCTCGACAACAGTATCGCTTGAGCCCTGTTCTGGTCGGTGCGGGCAACCAGGATGTCGATATCACCATCGCCACAAAGGGCGCTCTCGAGCTTGGTCGCGCTCTTCCAGTAGCAATACGAAATCTTCTGCCGCCCGAACTCAGCCAAAGCCTCCACAACGCCGGCTGCCATTTGAATCTTGGCTCGAACCGACATCGGTCTGGCGAGGCAATCCGCCTTGGATAACTGGGTCATCAGCCGTTCGTGCCTTCCGAGATCGGCGGCTCTGGCACCGCATCCTGGCTTGCTCCGCGGTCGATCTGCTGCAAGCGGCGGAGGCGGCCGGTGTAGACACCGTTGAACTTGAATATAATCTCGCCGGTGTCGCCAAGCGCAAAGCGGGCGTGCTGCTTCAGTTGCACTTGGGTCAAGACGGCGCGGATCGGACCCGGGGCGAGATCATCCGGTGCCTGGGAACGGTGCAGGAAGCTCAGGGCGTGTTCCGCTACCTCCTGCCTCGTCGATGCCCAGCGCACGACGAAGAGCACCGAGTCTGCGATCGCCGGAAGCAGCCGTGCCTCCGAAGCGCCAAGCACCGGAGGTCCGCTCAGGATAATAACGTCGTAGGACTTGCGCAATATCTTGATAAGACTTGGCAGCCCACCCGGCTCGAAGAATAGCAGCGGGTCGATCCCTAACTGCGAGAGACCGAGATAATCGGCATCGATCTCCGGTAAGCGCTTGATCAATTCTCCCATCTGTCTTGCCGAGGGCGCCTGCCGGACGCACAGCAGGTCTCGAGCGCGGGAAGAGTGTTTCGCCGGAACGATGTCCAGATCGATCAACAACACCCGGCGATCCAGCGTGGCGAAGTATGCCGACAGTCCTTTCGCCAGTACCGACTTGCCCTCACCGGGCATGCTCGACGTAATCAGCGCAACGAGCCCGCCACGGCCCGTGTGATGGACCTGAAGTGCCGCTGCAATGTTGCGCATGGACTCGGTATAAAGGGAACTCGGCTGACGGAGGATAGCGGCCTTGGGTGACTTGATCGTCCTGCGTCTGACACGCGGAACCAGCCCAAGACATGAAAGTCCCAATTTACACTCAATCTCTTTCTCGCTACGCAGCCCCCTGTCGGCCCCCTCGAGCATCAATGCAAGCCAGGACGCAGCAATGACGGAGAGAAATGCGGTCGGGATGATAAAGAGCAGCGGATTGTGCGAACTCGGCCGCGTCGGGACGGAGGCGCTCGAACGGACGCTAATCCCCGGCCCGATCGCCATCTGTGCTTCCCGTAGCTTGGTCGATCGCCGCAGAAGATCATTATAATATTCTGCTGCATCCTGGCTGTCTTGGCGTAGCTCGCGGATATCCTGATCCATTTCGGTCAACTTGGCGGCGTCGGAGGGCGATAAACTGACTCGTTGCCGCATGGCGGATTGTAATGCCAATTGTGCCTTGGTCAGTTGATCCCCCGCAGAGGCCACCTGCCGACCGAGATCGAAGTGTTGCTTTGCGGCGTCGGCCTTCACTTGCTGAAAGAGGCCGGTGACGTAGAGGTCTGCGATCCGATTGGCGTAAGCGGCCGCCCTCGAGGGATCGGTCGAGGTGAACGACACCGAGATTAGGCGCGAGCGCCGTTCCTGAAGGACTTTTGTCTTGCTGAAGAGTTCCTCTGCGAGGCGATCGGCTTCGCTTCGGTTCGACAACCGAGGGATCCATATGGCAAGCCGCTCCAGCATCTGGTCGACCATCGAGCGAACGGCCGGAAAAGCAGGGGAATCATACCACCTTTTAGTGGCTCCTTTGGCGGCAGACAGACCAGGCTCGGGCTTTGGCGCAGCCTCCACAGGTAACAGGCTTGCAGCCACTCGGCTGGAATGGGCCTGGGAACTGATCAGCGCGAGATGTGTGTCGATAATCTCATCCAGAATGCCGGGAGGGGGCGGCACGCCTTCGCTGCTCGGCGGCCGGTGGACCGTGAGTTGGACCACGGCCGTGTACTGCGGAGGAACCAGCAGCGCGACAAACATCGCCAGCATCGTTCCCACGATCGCTATGGCGACAATAAGCCGGCGTCGACGGAGAAGGATCCGAATGAGGTGCAGGAACGGAGGAGGTGCCATCGGGCCCTGGAACGAAACTTGTCCCGTGTCCTGCACCACATTCTTGCCCCCGCGTGCGTCGGCCAACCGCAAGACTTTGTTCATTGCTGCCATGGCTTCCGGTCCTCAGTTCGGTGCGCCGCGGAGGTTTCCGCGCCTGACGAGTTGCTCGCCCACGTCAGCCGTCGCCACAATGCAAAAGACGAGGGCAAACCAGAGCACGGGCTGACGCAGAATGAAGTGGAACAGACCATATGCGCCAATGCCGCAGATCATCGCGATGATCGTGTCCTGCCTCGCGTTCCAAGCGGCCGAAATTGCCCCGGCGACAAACCAGATACATCCGACGAGGGCCAGGAGCCCACCTTGAAGGAAAAGGTCGAGCACGATGTTATGCGCTTCGAAATTGGGGGCGAGCTTCGCCTCCGGGTGCACGACCTCCTTCGGTCCGCCGTTTGGAAGGCGGCGCTCCTGAACAATCACGTCGGGAATTTCCAGGTGGGGGCCAGGACCAAGGCCCATCATCATGGCCCCGAGCCCTCGCTGAAGGGCGTCATGCCAGACAACCAAGCGCAAGCCCGCAGCCTCCTCCGCGGCCGCGCCCCCCCTTGTGGCTTCCACTGCGATCACCTGCGCATGCTTAGCCAGGGAGGCACCAAACGGAACTGCTGCCACGAGAACCAACGGCAAGATAAGTGCCAAGCTCCACGCAGCAGCAGAACGAAAACGGAGTGGATACTGCTCGGCCAGCATCCAGGTCCTGAATTTCAGGGCGACGTAGCAAAGTCCGGCGACGATGACGGCCAAGAGAAAGGCGTTGCTCTCTGTCAGTCCGCCGACCACGACGGCGACAACGAGACACAAGATCGCGCCTACTTTCGGCAGGAGCCGCACCGCCGTGTCCGCCAGATGAAGCGACAGGAGGCCGACAATCGCAGACGAAAATGCAAGCTGGTTGGAGTTCTGAGTCAGGCCACGCAGCCTATCCCACTCCCAGAGCTCAAAGCCGGCAATGCCGGGGTTGAGCCAACCCAAAGCCGCCTGAATGGCAAGCAGTGCGGTGCCTAGGGAGACAAACTGCCAGGCCAGGCGCTGCATCCCTCCGTCCCTCTGGAGACGGACAACACTGAAGCAGCTCACCAGACCGACCAGCATGTAGGCGCCAATGTCGTGGTTGAACCACTTCGGATCGTGCAGGTCGCCAAGGGCGTAGCCCATCATCGCTCCCAGACAGAGCGACACGGCGATAATCGACCAGAACGTCAACAATCGAACGAAAGCCGGTGTCAACGGCGGACCAAGGCGAGCCACCTCTCGCGTCATCATGATCATGAGCCAGAGGAACAAGAGCAGATCGCCAGGGCCGATAGGACCGTTCCACCTCAATTGGGTCATTGCCGACAGGAGAAGCCCGGATGTGAGCAAGAGATCAAGCAGCATATGTCAACCTGACGAAAACGATGTTGGATCCAGCCTGGTATTCCCGCCCGATCTCGGCCCAGGTGTCTGATGGGCAAGGCGCTCCCAACTTTCCGGCCGTCCGCGGGTTCGGGCAAGCACCTCCTGGTAAACCGCCGCATACCGATCGGCAGTGATGTCTAGGTTGAATTCCTTGCGCACATGGGCCGAAGCGCGAGCGCCGTATTGCAGCGCCGTATCGCGGTCTCGAAGTAACTGCAGGATTGCCTCGGCGAGTGTTCGGGGCGATCTGACGGGAATAACAAGCCCGCTCCAGCGATCGCGGACTACGTCGGTGCAACCCGGCATGTCGGTCGTGATCACCGGCCGCCCCGCCGCACATGCCTCCATCAGGGAACGCGGGACCCCTTCTCGCAACTCCGTGGCGAGTGCGAAAACATCGGCAATCTGCAGCAGCGCCGGTACGTCTGATCGTTCTCCAATTGCCCTGACGTACGGAGCGTGACGATCGATCTCGTCCTGCCTGATCGCCAGCGCACCTTCCCTTTCGCGCGGCCCAACCAGCAGAAAGCGAACCTCAGGCGCCTGACGATGAACGAGAGCCGCCGCCTCAAGCAGCGTCGGCACGCCCTTTTCCCGGGTTAGGCGGGTGACGGTCATCACGACCGGCGCATCTCCCAAAGAGAGTTCGTGGCGCAATTCGGCGGGAGATGGTCCCCTCCCCGCCAGACGGTCGAACCGATCGACGTCGATTCCTGATCCTGGAATAACCCGGTGATCGGCCTTGCCTATCAACCGCCGGTACGCGAAAAACGCCTGATCGGCGCAATTCTGGAACACGATGGCATCCGTTAGGCGATCCGCTCTGCTCTGAACAAGCTCGAATACAGGCCGGAGGCCTACAGCTAGCGGGGAGCGTGACGAGTATAGCCAGCCCAGACCATTGATCGTGCTGACGACCGGCACCTTGCCCGCCCAGTACGCAGCAAACGGCACAAGAATATCCGGCTTGGTATCGAAGCACTGGATGAGAGTCGGTCGTATCTCTCCGATCAACCGCGAGAGCGACCGCAGCGACGCCCAATCGGCGCGCGGAGCAATGAAGCGGTTCATGTTGAAGAGGTAGAAGTCGTAACCAGCCTCAGCGAACGCCTCAGCACCTCCGGTGCCCGCCGCCGAAACTCGCATCCCCCTATCCCGGAGGGCCTGGAAAAAGGGGATTCGCAAAAAATGGTCATCGCCGCCGATGCAGAGGAGGTGGGGCTTCAATCCGCACATCTCGGCCTCCCTGAGGCCGCGACCGGTCGCGGTGGCCGAGCCGTAAGTCCGAGATCGATCTGCGGTCGCGCCATCGTGGCGAGGTCGTCAATGGCTTCCGTGATAGGGCACCAAGGAAACGCTCCCAATAGCGCGGCTAAACGCGCTTCGCATCGGGTTAGGTTGACCCGCTGCCTCAGGGCCCGAAGACCCTTGAGCCCTGGGACTTGCGGCGGATCCGGATCTATCTCCCAAGGGTGGATGTAGAAAACATAGGGCACGCCGGAGCGGAGAATCCGACGCACGCCCCCCAGCCACAGTCCGTATGGAAAGAGCCGGAAATATCCCCCGCCGCCCCACGGCACAGCAAAACGCGCCGTGTGCAGGCAGGAGATACAAACCTCGAAAAACCCGTCATGAACTTCGACGAGACCCGATCCGACATTGATCCCTTCCAGGCGGCCGTAACGGTCATGTGTTGTGGTCGGGAAGAACGAAGAATCGTAAGTGAATCCCAATTCTCGCAGGATCGGCAGTGCCCAATTGGTAATCGAGAAGCAGGGCGCGCGATAGCCTTCGATCGGCCGACCGACAATATCCTCCAGCACGTCTTTCGACCGCCGAACATCGGAGCGAAACTGATCAGGAGTGAGAGAATAGACCGGGTCGTGGCCGTAACCGTGCGACGCCACTTCGTGACCGGCATTGGCGATCCGACGGACTAGGCCCGAATAGTGCTCGGCCACCCAGCCCAGAATGAAAAACGTACCTCGAACGCCACTCCGGTCGAGTACTTCAAGAATCCTCAGCGTGTTTTGTTCCACATGACCTTCATAATCACGCCAGTGCTCCTTTGAAACCAGGTTCCCATAGTTATAGCTGTGAAACCAGTCCTCGACATCGATGGTCAGAAGACACCTCGGCGGCTTTTCATCCATCGTATTTATCTCGCAAACCTAGTCATTTTGGGCACACCGACAATCTGACCTTTTCACCGCACGGATCGACCATTACTCGTTGATTTCTGTCGACTGCGAGCCTGCCTTGAGGCACTACCATGTCAGGTTACCACACGAGCAACAGCCGCTATCGCCTCTGACGGGGTATATCCCTAAAGTGCGAGGTGCTGCGTCGACTCCGCCGAACCGGATCAACGTTGCGGCTTGCCCTCGCAGTCGGGCCACCATTGCACCCAACCATTACCGTAGATTTGTAGCCGGTCGGGAGCACGGAAGAGAAAGCGGTCCCACTATGTCCCATCTTGGATAGAAGACTGACATCCAGGATCGATATAGACTTGCGGATTGCAGCACGGGCTTTATCGGGAGAATGTTCCCAGTGGCATCCGTTGAGATTGTGGACACAGCGCGCGCTGGGCTCGACCATGAGTGGGATGCCTATGTCAACGCGTCGCCGAACCGGTCGTGTTATCATTTCACGCTTTGGCGGGACATCCTGCAGCGGAGCTTCGGACATCGGCCCTACTATCTCATGGCTCGAAGCGGGGGCGCCACCTGTGGCGTTCTGCCGCTTTTCGAGATGAAGAGCCGGCTATTCGGACACTCCTTCGTGTCGCTTCCCTTTGTGAACTACGGCGGCATCCTGGCAGACGGTCTTGAAATCGAGGAAGCCCTCGCGAAGGCTGCCATCGGCTTGGCCCAAGGCCGGGGCGCTGGACACATCGAACTTCGGCAGACCTTCGCAACCAGTCAGAGCGTCGGAGCATCGTGGCAGGTCCGCCAGCACAAGGCGGCGTTGATCGTGTCGATCGAAGCCGATCCCCAAATTCACTGGTCCGGACTGAGTTCTCGCCTAAGGGGAAAAGTGCGCAAGGCGCAGAGAGCGGGTGCCGAATTCTCGCGCGCCGGACACGAGGCACTCGATGACTTCTATCGTGTATTCAGCAAAAATATGCGCGATCTCGGCACACCGGTGCATAGTCCAGTCTTCTTTAGAAGTATACTGGAAAGCACCGCGGATTCGCAGATCCTGCTCGTTCGGCTGGGAGGCAAGCCGGTGGCTGCAGCCCTGGCCATGCGCACCGGTGATGTGATCGAGTTGCCATGGGTCTGTTCCGACTACGACGCGGCGTTCAATCACGTGAATGAGTATCTCTACTGGAAGGCAATAGAATTGGCCTGCGAATCCGGGGCATCCGATCTGGATTTGGGGCGCTCGACAATTGGGGCCGGCACTTACACGTTCAAGATTCAATGGAAGCCCCAAGTGAAGCCCTTGTTCTGGTGTTACTGGCTCGCTGCGGGCAAGGCGTTTCCGGAGCTTGCGCCGAGCAATCCCAAGTATGCATTCGCCATAACGTGCTGGAAGAAATTGCCTATCTCCATCGCGAATGGGCTGGGGCCGCACATCGTGCGCAATATTCCGTGAAGATTAACCGGGGCGGCAACAGTGCTCGACCTCTCAAGGCCAGGTGATCGTAGCGACGTAGGCCGCGACCGGGCTGCCTGGGCGCCCCCAGTTGCTCGACCAGATCACCTGCGAACCGTCGGGTGATGGGGAGGCATGGCTTTCGCTGTAATAATCGGATCGGCTGTTGTACGTATGCACGATGCGCCGGACCTTTCCGCTTCCATCCGTCCTTAAGGCCACGATCTCCTGATAAAACGGGGCCCAGCCTGGGTTGTCCGCTACTTGCGCGAGGCTGCCCTCGTAACTGAGGAATACCCATCCGGGACGCGCCACATTGCGAACCGACGCATGGGTTGCATAGCCGGGCGGCGTCAAATCAGTGACCTTGCCATCGTCGAGGCGCCTCTTGATAACGTGCCATTTGTCCGGGTTCGCCTTGCTGATGCCGATGTATACATCGCGGCCGTCTTCATCGACGATCATGTCGCCGTGCCCGGGCCGGTGGTGCTCCTCCCAGACCTGGACCTCTCGGCCGCCTTCCGTGAAGACGTGTACCGTTTCAGTGCCGGTCGGAAGGGTCTGGAAACAGACAACGAAGCGGCCGGAGGCTGAAATGCCGCAATAGCCATTCTTGCCCGGTAGAGATCCAAGGAAAAGGTCAGGGAATTTGGAGCGCTTCTCGATGTCGTATGGGAAGGCGACAAGTTCGCCGGAGGCGTTGCGGGCGCGCAGAACTAGGCGCCGTCCATCGTTGGACAGGTTGCCTTTGTAGGGGCCGAATTGCAGGTCGGTGTAATTGGTCGGCCGGTATACGACGCTATGCACATCGTCCCTCGGTGACCACAGGGTCACCCGGTCAGCGTACACGCAAATCATGACTGCCGCGTTGGTCGGGTGCCATTTGCAATCTTCATCCATCGGTCGGTGGAACAGGGGCTGGTATGTGCGACCGTCGAGGAAACACATCCCCGAACACCCATTCGCAATCAGCAGAAAGCTCTGGTCTGCATTCCAAGCGTGGGTGCTGGAGTAGCGATGCCTGCAATACTCTTTCGAGCAGGCCATGCCCTCGCCCATGTCATAGCCAGGGTCCGTTACACGCGTAAAAGCAGTCCCGAATACAGGATCCGTCACAGTCTGGAGGTAACCCGGTTGCGCCATAGACGGCATCGGGACCACGGCCGCTTGCAAATCAAACACGGAGTGTTCAGCGAACCATCGCGCCTCGATTGGACGAACGGCGTCGCCGGCCAGCAGGAGAAGCATGGTCAAGCATAGGCGACCGGACGAATACATCGACCCGGGGCCTAGTCCAGGGCCCTTGCGACCTGCGGGTGACCGAGCGAGGTTACTCATGCCACTCAACTTTATCCAACCGCGACGCCATAGTGAAGCCGCTCACGAAGAACCGGATCAATCGCGAATGTGGGGTAGCTCGTTCGAGCTCGGCATGGGCATGCAGCGGTTCGGCATGGTCATGCAGCGGTTCGGCATGGTCATGCAGCGGTTGTGACCATCCGCCGAGTCTTACCTTTCGGGATAGGCCACGAAGTCTCCTTCGGGATAGCGCGCAACGGCTTCTAGCACTCTCTCCCATTGGAGTCCCTGCCCTTCTGCGCCCTGTACACCTACACAAAATCTATTTACTTATGTTCGCTCGCTCGGTGGAGAATGCAGTTGAATTGAGTTTTTGGGAGGATCAAATGAAAGTCGTTATCCAGTGTGGAGGCCAAGGAACGAGATTACGCCCCTATACCACCGTGCTTCCAAAGCCACTCATGCCGGTTAACTCCAAGCCCGTTCTTGAACTTCTTCTACGATGGCTGCGGCGTAACGACTTCTGTGATGTCTTCATCACAACTGGCTACCTGGCACATCTCATCAGTAGTTTCTGTGGCGACGGCCACCAGTGGGGTATGCGGATCAGTTATACGAGCGAAAGAGAACCCCTCGGCACGATCGGGCCGCTTACGCTGCTGCGCGAGAAACTGGACTCGACCTTCATAGTCATCAACGGTGATGTCCTGACCGACTTGAGCCTTGGCGCCTTTGTAGCGGCCCATCGCAAGAATGGTGGACTGGTCACCATCGCCGCCGCGTCGCGGAAGACCAAACTTGACTTCGGGGTGATCGAGCAGACAGACAACCGCGTTTACGGTTTCAAGGAGAAACCCCTCCTGGTCAACATGATGAGCATGGGCGTCTACTGCATGGAACCCAGTGTCCTGGACTACATCCCGGAAGGCGTGCCATTCGGATTCGACAATCTGATTCATAGCCTCTTGGGACGCGGACTACCAGCTTTCACCTTCCCGCATGACGGCCTTTGGCTCGACATCGGGCGGATCGAAGACTTCCAGGCAGCTCAGGAACTCGCCTGGGATGACGAACTGCCGGCTTTCCAAGTCGTTGCGGCCGCCTGAACCAGCCCGCGCGTGCTCAGCGCCGGCGATCTTGATGGATCGAGGGTCAATGATGCTGCTCGTATCGGAACCCGTCCTTGGTGCTGAGGAAAAGACAGCACTGTCCGAGGTGATCGACAGCGGCTGGATCACCATGGGGCCGCGTGTGCGCGCCTTTGAGGAGGCGTTCGCCGCGGCCCACGGCCTGCCCGACTGCGTGGCCGTGAATTCCTGTACTGCGGCGCTGCATCTGATCCTGATGGCAGCGGGCATCGGGGCGGGCGACGAGGTATTGGTGCCATCACTCACCTTCACGGCGACGGCAAACAGCGTGCTGTATGTAGGGGCCACTCCGGTATTCGTCGACATAGAGTCCCTGGAAGTCCCAGTGATCTGTGCCGCGCGCGCCGAAGAGCTGTGCACGCCGAGAACTAGAGCGGCCATCCTGGTTCACTACGCCGGTGCTCTCGTCGACCGCGCCGCTTGGCGCGAACTCGCCGAACGCCGGGGTTTGCTGCTCGTCGAGGATTCTGCTCACGCTGTGGGCGTGGAAGGTCCGGGATCCGTTGGCGACGCCGTAGCGTTCAGCTTTTACGGCAACAAGAACATGACCACGGCTGAAGGGGGAGTCGTGGCCGTGCGAGACCCTGTCTTGCTCGAGCGCGTCCGCTTGATGCGCGGCCACGGAATGACAAGCAGCACTTTCGCGCGCCTGAACAGCCGTACACCGCACTACGACGTGGTGCTGCTTGGCTTTAACTATCGCATGGACGAACTTCGAGCGGCTATCGGTCTCGTGCAACTCGGCCGGCTCCCGGCTTGGAATGCGACGCGGCGCGGACTGAGCCGGCACTACCGCGAGAGGCTCGCCCACTCATGCCCCGACGTGCTTGTACCATTTTCTGGCGAGCGGGCTTGTGCCCACCATATCATGCCGGCGGTTCTGCCGCGAAATGTCGATCGCGATGCCGTAATCGACCAACTCCGGAACGCCGGGATACAGACCACCATCCACTATCCGCCGGTGCACCGTCTCAGCCTATACCAAGAGCGGTGCGCCAGCGGTTTGCTTCCGATAACCGATGCGTTCGCCAGTCGCGAGCTCACCCTGCCGCTGCATCCCAAAATGACGACGGCCGATGTCGAGTATGTCGTCGAAATGCTCGCGGCCGCCATCGGGAATCAAACGGAAATGCGGAAGGGCACTGAGGCGCACAATGAGTTCAACCCAGAGCCGGTCTAACAATGAGAGACTGGCACGCCTATTCGATATCGGCTTTGCCGCACTCGGCCTGATTGTACTCAGCCCAGTGATCGCGATCGCCAGTATCGCCATTCTGGTCGAGACAGGCCGCCCGATTCTGTTCTCGCAATCTCGGCTCGGCCGAAATGGCCGGCCGTTCGCCATGCTCAAGCTCCGGAAGTTCCGCCCCGACGCAAGCGACTGCCATCTGCCACTTACGATGATGGCTGACGAGCGAATGTCGCGCTTCGGGCGTGTGCTCGCGATCACCAAGCTCGACGAGCTTCCGCAGTTAATCAACATCCTGCGGGGTGAAATGGCAGTGGTCGGGCCCCGGCCCGAAAGCCTCGAACTCGCCTATTGCTTCACGAACTCGAGTCTCCCTTTGCTCGCCTACAAGCCAGGGATCTTCGGTCCCAGTCAGTGGGTTTTCCGCAACGAAAGTGCTCTTTTCCCTCTGAATGTAGATCCGGTCGAATTCTACCGGCAAATTCTGTTTCCGCTGAAGGCGCGGATCGATCTTTCTTATTATGCCGAGCGAACGCTTACGACCGACATGAAGTGGGTTGTCCTGTGCAGCCTCGCCGTTGCGGGTTTGCGGATCGATACGAAACTTGCGGCAACACATCTATAGCGATTGGACAATGTTTTGCCTTCACTTCCGCTAACGCATGGGCCTTTAGAGAAACGAGATGGAACACGTTCTGGGCAGTCCGCAGCAGTCTAACGGATCCGGCTACAGCGGAACGAAGGTTTTGGTGACCGGAGCCGACGGCTTCATCGGTTCGCACCTCACCGAGCACCTTGTTGCACTGCGCGCCGACGTGACGGCGCTGGCGCAGTACAACTCTTTCGACGCTCATGGCTGGCTCGATGAACTTCCTATTGAGGTGACATCGAAGCTAAAGATCGTCCGCGGCGACGTGCGGGACGCCGCCTTTGTGAGCCGGCTGCTAGCGGAGCAGGATATCGTTTTCCATCTTGCCGCACTTATCTCAATTCCGCATTCCTACATAGCTGCGCAATCCTACGTGGACACGAACATCATTGGGTCGCTTAATGTCCTGGAGGCAGCCCGTGAGCACCAGGTCAGACGCGTGGTGCAGACGTCGACGAGCGAGGTGTACGGCACAGCCATGTCGGTACCCATCAGCGAGGCCCATCCCCTGCAGGGGCAGTCTCCGTATTCTGCCTCCAAGATCGGGGCGGATATGATGGCGGAAGCATACGCCAGGAGCTTCGATGTGCCCGTCGTCGTACTACGGCCCTTCAACACGTTCGGGCCGCGCCAGAGTGAGCGTGCGGTGATCCCGACCATCGTCCGTCAGGTTCTGGATCCAGATGTCAGCACTGTGCGGCTAGGCGATACTTCGACGAGCCGCGATTTCACTTACGTCGCGGATACTGTCGCGGCGTTCCTCGCCATCGGCGCATCACCTGCAATCGAGTTTGGACGTCCTTACAACGCAGGTAGCGGCAAGGCCATCACGATTGGCGAGTTGATCGAGCTTGTCATGACGCTCGCTGATCGCCGCAAACCCATTGAACAGGATGCTGGACGCCTGCGCCCTGCCAATTCCGAAGTTCGCGCTCTGCTGGCGGACAGTGCACGATTCATAAACGCCACCGGTTGGCGCCCCCACGTGGATTTGAGTGAAGGACTCGTTAGCACGATCGCTTACTGGCGCGAACGTTTTGCTGAAAAATCAGTTCGACGAGAGAATACCCATATCGCTTAGCACACAGGGGCCGGACGCGAGTCGCCAGGCGTTTCAATTTTCATCTGGCGAGCGGTGGTCATATTGTTCTGGATGAACGTGGCATCGAGCGTTCGAACCTAGAGCGCGGAATTCGCCGTCTTAAGGATGAAAATTTGTTAGCTTTTCCCCCGCTCCGTCCCATCCTCGTCCGATACAATCGACTGCATCATCGAGTATCAGCCCGAGAACCATATCGAGCGGTTGCGCGGTCAGGCGGTCATTGATCCCAGCGCAGCCGCTTTAGCCTTGACGCTTCCCTTTGATTCCGATGAGATAACCGACAACAACGTAACTCAGACCCGCTGGGCCGCCCCGCTCCGCCAGTCCGGCTAGAACTTCCCTTTGAACCGATCTCCATTCATGGGGCTGGGCAGCACCATCACAGGCGAACGAATCCTATAAGCGGTAGATGATCGGAGGCGACCCGCGAAAGCGGCGTGTCATGGGCTTCGACGGATGAGATCATTCCGTGTCGATTTGCCATGATCCGGTCGAGCGACAGCAGCGGCAGACTCGATGGAAAGGTGGGGACCGCCGGTGGCGCGGGACCGAAAGTCGTGTGCAGCGTATTCAGCGCGGAACGGTTTCCGAGTCGCCATTCGTTCAAATCGCCGAGCAGCAGTGTTGGCTTTTCGTCCGGTCTGTTCATGATTTCGAGCACGACACGGGCCTGTTCGGAGCGCGATCGGCGCAGCAAGCCGAGATGGGCTGCGATAATGCGCAGAGTTCGTTTCTCGTCCAGATCGATTTCGGCAACCAGGGCTCCGCGCGGCTCCAGCCCCGGGAGCTTTATCTGATGGACATTGCGAACGATGCCCCGTTTGAAAAGCAGAACGTTGCCGTGCCAGCCGTGTCCTTTGCCGTTTCCGGACACCGGCACCGGCACCAGGCCTGTTTCCAATTCGAGACGCAGCAGATCCAGAAGGCCGGCACGATCTCCAAAGCGATTGTCCGCTTCCTGCAACGCAATGACATCCGGGCCGATTTCCCGGATGACGCGACCGATTCGTTCGGGATCGAACTTTCTGTCGACGCCCACGCATTTGTGAACGTTGTAAGATGCGACCAGAGTCCCCGCGGGGCGTGCCCCTTCGGACGGCGCAGCCTTCGCCTTCTGCTTTTTTCTGTCGCGAATGGATTTGAGCACACTTGCAGGAAAGCTATGTCCAGTTCTTGCATGAGTCTGCTGCTCGTCCTCACCACCTTCAAGACTTAGCTTTGTCTCACTCAAACAGGATGTGCAATCGCTGCTTCCTGCCCTGACGAGATGCGGCGCTCGAAAGGAGCGATGGCTGCGTCGCCCGAATTGCCGGGGGCAGAACGAGAAAGCCTCTAAAGGTAGGGCGATCCCAGCCACAACACTCGGTCGAACAGGCGGACGATGAATGGCCGGGCTCTCAAGGTTTCGATCGTTACAGACGTGGCGGAGGCGATTGCCGATCCGATCCGCGCTTCAATCTCCGCGGCAAAGCCTGCATCAAGAACCTCTACATCAATCTCAAAATTCAGCCGCAGGGACCGGGCGTCAAGATTGGAGGATCCTATAAAAGCCCAAACTCCATCGACCGACAGCAGCTTCGAATGATCGAACGAGCCCTGCGTGCGCCATACGCGGCAATAGTGCTTCAGGACCTGATCGAATTGCGCCGTCATCGCCCGGTCAATAAGGAAAAGATTGTTCGTCGCCGGTACCACGATGTCGATCTCGACGCCTCGCCTGGCTGCGGTCGTCAGCGCGCTGATCAGTTCCCGATCCGGCAGGAAATAGGGCGACATGATGCGGATCGATTTGCGGGCGACGGAAAATGCCCCGATCAGCAAGTTGTGGTTCGTTTCGATGCTGGCATCCGGCCCGGATGCAACCGCCCGCGCCAGCATTGGTTGACCGGGAGCCGCGGGAAGCGCGGCCACTTGCCAGGTGTCGCCTTTCAGGAGCTCGCCGCTCACGAAGCGCCAATCTTCGGCGGCAACCGAAAAAAGGTCGGCAACGACCGGCCCGGTGACCTGAAAATGCGTGTCCCTCGCGCTGGAGGAGCCGGCGAACTCGGCTGAGAATCCCTTTCGGATGTTCATCCCTCCGGTGAACGCAATCGTGCCGTCGACGACCAGGATCTTCCGGTGCGTTCTGAGGTTGGCGTAGGGAAGACGCAGGCCCATGACAATGTTGCCGTTGAAGAGGTCTGCTGTGATTCCTGCCTCTCGCAGGCGCCCAAGAATGCTGGGGACGGAGTAACGCGCGCCGACGGCATCGATCAGCACGCGAACGCTGACACCGCGCTGGACGGCTCCGGCGAGAGATTCCACGAAAAGCCGCCCGACATCGTCATTGTCGAAGATGTAGGTCTCGAGCAGGATAGCGCGTTGAGCGCCATCAATCGCTCGGCACATTGCGGCATAGGCCTCGTCACCTGTCTCCAATATCGCAATCGCGTTTCCCGAGGTCAGGGCACGCCGGGCCACCCTGTCGCCCAATGTCTTCAGGCCGGTGAAGCGTTGGCCGTACCGCTCGGCAATCAATTCCTCGGCGGCAAAGTTGCGCTCATGTTTTGCGGAAGCCGCCTCGCTGGAAGGGGGCCGCATGGCGCTGATCGTTGCACGACGAATGCGGTTTATGCCGGCAACGGCGTAGATGATCGCGCCGAGGAATGGCGACAGGAACATCACGCCGACCCAACCTGTGGCGGCGCGGACGTCTTCCTTCGTCATTATGGCGTGGACGATGCCGATGGCCGCCATCACCACCGAAATGATCGCGAGGACCTGGGGCCAATGAGTCATCAAGGTCTGCAACATCGCCAGGACTATCCAGCGAGCGGTTGCAGAACGCAATGCAACTCATCCCCGGGGTCAGACCACGGTAACAAACTGGACAGAGCCGCTGTCGGGTTCGATGGAACGGCCCCGTCGCCGGAGGCCAACAGCCACGAGCGGGCACTACAGGCCTAACTTCTCCCGGAGTGCATCGATGCGTTTAGAGGCTTCCGCCTTGCTGAGGCCGTCAGCATAGGCGTCAGGGTCGTCGGCCTGTTCGGCCAAAGTTTTCAAATAGGAGGCTTGTGCGGGGGTCATGGGATCATCTCCGCTGATCCAATCTTCCGGGTCCTTTTCGACATTTGCCGGTGCCTCGATTTTTGGGTTGTGCCGGTCACCCATGATCAATCTCCCTTGATGATCACCACAATGAGAATGATCATGATTTGTTCCGCCAGATTGGTATGCGCGTCGCGTCCGCCCGCGTAGGCCTCAAATCGGTGAGGACGCCCGTGAGCAGCGATCAGGGCATTGGAGCCGTGCCTGGCTCATAAACGACCCCCAACTCGGGAGTCGGCTTCTTCAAATTTTTTGGCCTTCAGCCATGTGCTCGACAGTCCGCTCCTGTAGCGGCTGTCGGCGCGCTTCGAGATGATTCCATAGAGCCCGATCTTCTCGACGGTGCGGACGAGCGCCAGCGCGCTGCCCTCGAAGTGCTCACTGTATTGGATCTTCCCGAGGCCAGGCTCAACCAGTTGCCATAGCGCCTGCTTGCGCTGCAGCAGCGGCAAGGAGTCTAGATCGCGGCCGTCGAGATGGAGGATATCGAACGCGACGAACACCAGCCGGCTTGGCTCGTTCCAGATCGCGGCTTCCAGCGCAGGGCAATCGGAAGCGCCCTGCTCGCCGGGAACAATGACTTCGCCGTCGAGAATGGCAGTCCGGCATGGCAGATCGACGGCTAATGCAATGGGCCAGTATTTCGGGGTCCAGTCACGGCCGTTCTTGCTGTAAAGACGCAGGCCGGCATTATCGATGATGATCTGGGTTCGATAGCCGTCGAGATTGGCCTCGTGGACCCAGCCCTCATCTTCAGGCGGCCGCTCGACCCGAGTCGGGATTTGCGGCGGAAGAAACTCCAGCCGGCCGCCATTGACCTTGGCACGCTTACTCAATGACGCCACCTTTGACCGCGCAGCGGCGGCTAATCGGCACAGGCAGCACGACATCACCCCAACATGATGCCTGCCACCTGTGCCGAGCCCCCGCCAAGCCGCCGAGCCCCCGCCAAGCATTGCAAGCATCTACGCACGAGGCCGATCTGTCGTTAGCTTTGCATCCTAATACTTATCCTGGCGTACATATCTTGCTCGGCGAGGCGCTCTTGCACCGTTCCCGACCGGCTAATTGCTGTCCGAGATCGTCGCCAGCCTACGCAGCCCTTTGCTGGTGAGATAATCCGGGATAGAGCGGTTCGTCATTTCAAGGAACCGCAGAACCGCTATATCTCTTTGTTTCTTGACTTGGCAAACATACGACTCGCGGTCTCAACAAGTGTCTTATGCTGCGTAGTTGCAATGTATGCTCCGCTGTGATGCGCGGCGACATCGATGAACAGTCGGTTGATAAATCGGGGATCGGCTATAACGAAAATATTCTGGTCCATGAGGCGGCGGATCCCCGCCCTGTTTTAAGCTCGCCCCACTTCAACCATTCCCGATCCTGTACTCAGCTTCCGAGCGCTTTGAGCCAATGTTCAAAGGAAGAGGCCTCCTCGTGTCCGGCATGCGAAACAGAGTGGGCGGGGCGCGGTAACACCACGGAGCTTCGGACTTCGCGGGGGCTGTAGCCGAATTCCTTGCTAAAAGCTCGGCTGAAATTAGCCGCTGAACTAAACCCGACGGCTTCGGCAATATTAACAATGCGCCGGCTGTCCGCCGGATCGCTAAGCGCAACATGGGCTGCCAGAAGTCGGCGGCTTTGTATGTAGTGGAGAACACCACCGCTCGGTTCGAACAACTGATAAAGACGAGAGCGCGAGACGCCGAGCGCCCGGCACATTGAATCCGGCGTCAGATGAGCCGCATCCAGATTGTTGTGGACGTATCGACGGGCTCGCTCCATCAGCGCGACACTCACCAATTGTTCGGTGGCCGCGGCATGTTCCGCCGGGGGCGAGAGGCAGGCAATGATCATGCTGCGTGTTGCGTGCACGATGCGAGGCAGATCGTCAGCCGTGAGACTGCCCAGTCTTGCTTCGATGTTCTTGAGGTAGTCGAGCAAAAGGTTGGCAAAGTTGCCGGACAGAATTGAATTATTCTTTGCGTCCAGGGTTGCCGCCGCATCGGCGAACAAATCACGCGGCAAATAGAGAAAGAGACTTTGGGATTCCGTTGCCCTCCCCCGAAACGGGTAGCCAAGCGATCTAATCTCCAATTTGCCCGGCTGGTTTTCCGCTACGCGGCGATCGACCTCCGTCCACGACCGGCCAGTATGCGGCAAAGCGATATACCAGTGATCGATCGAGCTGGACCGAAGCTTCGCAGCAGAACGCATATAACTATGTGCCGGTGCGCGCTGTTGAACGATCAGCATGCCACCGAGGTTCCAAGCCGTGTGGTCGGCGGGAAAGCCATCGTCGAGCGATTTGTCATCCGGCAACTTGATCTCGACAAGCGGAGCCATATGCGCCTGCCAGGCGACGAATTGATCCTCTGGCGCCAGTTCGAGCGTCGAAAAGGGCAAAGGTTCGAGCGCCGGCGCAAGTGACGGGGCAGCCTCATTGTCAGGTTGAGCTTCGCGCGGCCAACGACGTCGATCGCGCTCAAGCGCCTGCCTCGCAAGCGCCTTGTCCTGCCTCTTAGCGTCCATCGCGTGGTGCCGTATCCGATTCCGCTATGCCCATCGCCACCGCAATCATGTGGTGTATCACAGGCATCTGGCAATAGCAGCGGAACGCGAGTCCACAGAGAGCCATCACGCTTGGTTACAGCAAGAAAATGCATTCCGAGATAAGTTTCTGGATGCGACGATAACGACACTCTTCAACGTGGTGCGTATAAAGTCTGGCACGGTGAAAGCGTAGTTGAGGAGGCAACGAAATGAACGCAAACCTCAAAACAGAAGCTCGTCGCAAGATAATTCTTGATGGATATTTTAATAACGAACCGTTGAAAGATATTGCAGCCAAGGTCGAATGCTCACTGGCGAGTTTGAAAGTCACCGCCAGTAAACTCGGTTGCACACGAACTCCGAAAGAGGCGGCGGAATTTCGGCGAGGATTTCATGTCAAAGAACAAAAACTGCGGGATTTCCGCCAACTTATGATTGCTGGACAGTATAGAGCTCGCGAGTGCGCGCTGATTTTGGGCCTATTGAAAGGCCAATCATCAGGCAGCGAGTAAACTTATTCCAATCACGGCTCAGCGGTTCGTCGGCAAAAAAGCCCGCCGCAAACACTGGCAACAGGCCCTGAAAGGTTCGCACAGATGCTGCGTCGGCGTTTCAATCGCACCTGCCTCAGCCCTCATGATCTGGCTCTTTGCGAACGCGTGTTCGATCAGGTTTGTGCCGATGAACACATGGACTCTTCAAGCCGGGATGCCGAGGCCTTAGCGGTGGCGATTGTCGCAATCTTCCGAAACATTACGACCAAGGAACGCGAACTGCTGGATGAATTGAGGTCTCTTCGTCTCTCAAAGGGCGCAGAGAAGGCGCACTAGCTTGGCGGCTTTCCCTGACGAGTTGTTCTAGTCCCGCGTTGGCACAGCCGGATTCGCATCTGCATTGCCCCATTGAGTCCCGCCAGAGTGTAGCCACAGCGCTTGCGAAGGAGATGGAAATGCGTTTAGCCCAGGACTTGTCTGATGTTGCGCTCACATTCGATTGTCCGAATTGCTCGCATCCGGCGGTAAGGAAGGGCTCTGCGCTAAGAACGATCGCGCACTTCAGATGCGACGGGTGCAACGCCAAGGTACGGATCACCTATCCGCAGAAGCTAGCGATCTTCGAAAAGTACAGGCTACTAGCCGCCCGAGGGACATTGCGATAAGGCGATCCGGAAACGCGTCGCCAATGGCGGTGACGCGGACCAGATGCAAAAGGTCGATGCCCTAGTGGGTCTCGCTAAAGAAATGGCCCACCGGCAACTGGCCGGGTTAGAAAGCCCGGCAGATAAAGCGTGGTCGTGGTTGTGGTCGTGGAGGTCTCGCCCGAAGTTCCGCTCGTCGTCTGGGCAAAGGAAAGGCCGGCGGAAAGCGCCAACACGGCCGAGGTCAAAACGATTCGTTTCGTATTCCTTTCTCCTGTCTTAAGCGCACGACGCGCTCACAAACCAGCATGCGGACAGAAGGAATGTTCCACTGATGGGGCTCACCCTCGGAATCGTTCCGCGTGCCAGTGGATCTTGCCGTCAGGCCGGCGTGATCGTGAGATCCTCGTTTACTCGAACATGATCCGAGAGGTTCCTCTTTCTGCGATCGACATTCTCCGAGCTTCTTGGATCCGCTCGGCCTGTTGTTTGGTATAGGGACCCATCGGCCGGGTCTTTTCATGGCCGCGGCGAACCCGACAGTACCAGTGGCCGCTGTCAGAGAAGATCTCAACCGAGGTCGGTGCATCGTTGGCCGCCGCCTTGGCGACCTCGCTGATGAATTTCACGACCTTTGAATGGTGCCGGGCGGGTGCAACCGTGCGCAAACCACTGGTGACGCTAAGTTCCTGCTGCACTGGGGACATGGTCGAACTCCTGTCGGTCATTTGCTTGCGCTCCCTCCCACCGGCGCTGCGCAGCATTCAGCGCAGAGCTGGGTGGATAATCTCGAAGCCTATTGCTCTGACTAGCTATCTAGCAAACGAAATTGATTGACATTTAAACGCAATTTTTATGCTATATGTTTTATGGACATTGAACTCGCCCGGACTTTCATCGAGATCGTTTCGACAGGGAGTTTCATTCGGGCATCGGAGCGCTTGAATGTCGCCCAGACGACCGTAAGCGCACGGATTCGCAACCTCGAGCAGCAATTGGGCCGCGCGCTTTTTGTTCGCCACAAAGGCGGAGCTTCTCTCACCCCGGCCGGTGAGCAATTTCTGCGCCACGCCCCGATGTTCGTCCAACTATGGCAACGCACCCTTCACCAGGTTGCCGTGCCCCCGGGACGTCGAGCTGTTCTGACGGTCGGCAGCGAAGTCAGCCTAGCGCAACCTCTTCTGCTCGATTGGGTCCGATGGATGCGCGGGTCGCTTCAGGACATTGCACTTCGAGTACACGTCGATGTGCCGAAGGATTTGATCAATCAGGTCGCGTCAGGAATGGTCGACTTGGCTATCATGTACGCGCCCCCCCACAGACCGGGTTTGAAGATCGATCTGCTTCTGGAGGAAAAACTCGTCCTCGTGACGACCAATTCCGAAGCGCGCCTCCTGGACGAATCCGATTATGTTTATATGGATTGGGGGCCGGATTTTGAACTTCACCACGGGATGAATTTCCCGAGTGCTGCGCCGGATCTTTCTTTCGATCTCGGTCCGCTCGCACTGAGCTATGTTCTTGCGACTGGCGGCTCCGGATATTTCAGGATGAGTTCTGTGCGGCCTCACATGGAGGCCGGCCGGCTGCACCTTGTGCCTGAAATGCCGCAGTTCTCCTATCCGGTTTACGCGGTGCAATCCGCAAGTGCGGACGAGAGCGTGGTAGGTCCTGCCCTGGCGGGATTGCATTCCGTCGCGAGCGCCGACATCAAATTGTAGGAGTTGTTGGGCGTCTAAAGGTCCGCTTGGATTGACGGGAACAGAAGGTCGACCGTTGTTCCAATCCCTCGCTCACTCTTTATCCGGATCCGACCACCAACCATTTGCGCCAATGCCTGCACTTGCAACATCCCTATCCCGGTGCCCTTCTCACCCTTCGTCGTGAAGAAAGGATCAAACACCTTTCGCAAGACTTCCGGAGCCATGCCGCAACCATTGTCCTTGACGCGAACGCATGCGTAGGTTTCGGGCCCGGGCAGGTCAGGCGTCGGGGCCGTCTGCACCAATCGCTCAGTGGTGACGCGGATCTCCCCGCCACTTGGCATCGCATCTCGTGCGTTCATTACGAGATTAAGCACTGCAGAGTCGAACAGCGCCGGGTCGATCAAGCAGTTCGGGATATCGGAACCAAGCTCCAGCTTGACGCGGACATCGGGGCCTGCGCCATATCTCAGGAAAGGCTCAAAAGACCTGAGGAATTCATTCAAATTGCCAGCGTGGATTTCGAGTTCCTGATGTTTTGCGAAGGCCAGTACCAGTGACGTCAGTTCGATACCTCGATCGATTCCCTGCCGCGCTGCAGCAATGTAGGTCCTCACGCTTTCGGGCTCCTCGGCTCTTATTTCGGCAAGCCTCAGGCCGGATCCGATGACTGCCAGGAGGTTTCTGAAATCATGGGCAATACCGCCAGTCATCTCGCCTAAGGCGGCAAGCCGATGTGTGGCACGCTCACGTTGTTGGGCTGCAGCCCGAGCACCGAGAGGCATATCTACCTGACGCTCGTCGCGCTTCGCTCGTGTTTCATTATCGTATGGAAACGCGCTGCCGGTCATGATGGTCGCCCCTATCGATCATTGACGACAAACAGGAAACTCGGGCTCCCATTCGCATCGTCGTTTGGGTTCTCCTGTTGCTGGTGTCATGCATCCTGCACGCATGCCTAGGCGCGCCGCACGATCCCTTTCGTCATGATGTCTTCGACCATCGGAAAGGCCTTGACGGCCTCTTCCGGTAGGTCTCCCTTCGCTCCGGTTAGCTCCGTCCAGTCATGCGCCTCGGGCTCGCCGACGACGATACGACCGACCATTCCAGCATGCTCATGCGGAATGCAGTAATAATCATAGACCCCCTGCTCGGTGAAAGTAACCGAAAAGCTTTCGTTGGGCAGTAGATAGTCAGAATCCCAAGATTTTGCCGCTTTGGGCATGCGGAGCGGCCGCTCGAAGTTTGTGGGATTGTATGCCGTCGTCGTGTGCGAATTGCCGGGATTGAGATTGGTCCAGCGGATCGTCTGTCCTGGTTTGATCAGAATGCCTATCGGGTCGAACCAGACGTGTGAACCGTCGTCGCGCCCTTGCGTCTTGACTTCGATCATCTCGCCACCCAGCACGGCCAGAGAAGAGAGGGAAAGGGCGGCGGCGAGCCCGCCGCCAGCGCCCAGTATCTCACGACGCGTCAGTGTCATTTGGCGACCTGTGCCTCGTCAGCCGCCGAAACATGCCACAGCAAGACATGGACATGCGGCTCTTCTACCCCCGGATGGCCGGCATTGTAGTAGACGTCCACATGGTCGACATTGCCGCCGGGTGAAGCGAGGTCGTCAAAACGCTTGTCCGGATTGAGGTCTTTGATCGGCAGCATGTAAATCGTGCTGACAAGCTCGCCATCGTGGTCATAGGCAAGGAATGGTCCAGCAGGCAATGTCGTCGGATCGACGAAAAGTTGGCCCATGCCCGGCAGGAAGTCGGGCAGTTTCACAAGCTTGCTGACCTGTTCGTAAGGACCGGCTGGCGGAGCTTTGGTGACCTCATTCGCCGCCATGGCGCCAAGCGAACTGCCCACTGTCAAGGCAACTGCGAGGACGAGTTTTTTCATCACGGCATCTCCTGGTTGAAATAAAAATTGCGACGGCTGAAGATCTGGAAGTCCGTCTAAAAATTCGATTTTCACTTTCTGACACCGCATGTTCGCGCCCAGCTAGCAAGCAGGAGACTGTTCTGTTCGTCAAACGAAAATAACTGGCATTTAAAAGCATTATTTCTGCTAGTCAGGCCCGTACCTGTTTTGTTTGATTTTCAAAAAATCTACCACTACCTCTGAATTGCTATGAATATTTTCAGCCTGAATTTCCGGCGGGAGCCTAAACGCCTCAAAACGGGCCATTAGCCCGGACGCGAGAGAGTTCGCGTCCGGGACAGCCAGCCTCATCTCCACTCCTCAGTCCACTGAGAACTATTTACACTATACTTTGGCCGCCCTCTGCCACGTCCGCCTTCCTCCCTGCCCTTTCCCAAATATGCCGGCTGCTTCGGGCATCTCAGGTTCGGGCGCGACTCCGACGGGCACGGTCATCCGATGAGGCGTTGGCGATTCTCGAAGCTAAGCCGCTTCCGGCAATTTCCACCAATTTGCGTATTTGCTGCGTCGAGCCTGGCGTTCTGGTGTCCAGGCACTTGAGCCATGCCTAGATCCCATTTGCCAGCGTGCGCGAACCAGTGCGAGTTGGAGAAGGTTGGATCTCAGTTGCTCTCCCTCCGCCACTGCACCCTGCCCCAACATTCTCTGCCTCGGTTCGATGGCGCACGAACCGCGCAGAACCGCGGGGCTTTCAATCTAAGCTGCCAACTGCGCTGCCGGCCTCCCGGGCTGAATGGGCGTGCTCTGGCTCAACATTCTCCGAAGCTCTCAACTTCGCGCTTTTGGTTCTTTCAATTCGAACAATTTCAATTTTTTTGCGGTGCGCCAGCAAGAGCGGGCGGTTTCGGCGCTGCAGATGGTGTGGGACATGCGATCAGCCGGAGACGCACGATCGCGTCGGCCCGCCGACGATCAGAGCCCTCGGCGGGTATGCAGAGCGATGAAGAGCGGCTTGTGGTCATAGCGCTGTCGTCCATGGCGGCGCGCGGGCGCGGCCGCCGCGTTCGAAGGTCTCGATGATGATCATCCTGCCTCCGCAACATGGACATGGCGGCCGCCAGTCCGACGGCGCAGCGGCATCGGCGCCCGTTCCGTTGCATTCGGCCTTGGGCCGCGGCGCGGCGAGAAGTTCGCGGTCGTGCGCGATGTTGGCCGCGCGGCCGGCGCTGGCGAGCAGCCCGTAGTGACGGATGCGGTGGAAGCCCTTGGGCAGCACGTGGAGCAGGAAAGCGCCGCATGAACTCGCCCGGATCGAGCGTCATGGTGCGATAGCGCTCGCGCCCGTTGCAGCGGTAATCCTTGCAGCGGAACGTCACTCCGGCTTCGTCGAGGGCGATCAGTCGGCTGTTGGAGATGGCGACGCGGTGGGTGTAACGCGACAGGTAAGCCAACACCGCCTCAGGTCCGGCGAAGGGCGGCTTGGCATAAACGAACCAGTTCTTCCTCCGAAGCGGCGCCAGGAATTGAGCGAAGGCGCTGTGCTCATTCAGACCGTCGTGACCGCCGAAGAACTGCAGTCGCCCAGCAGCATGGGCGTCGGCGAGCTTCGACAGGAAGAGCCGTCGGAACAACTTCGACAGCACGCGCACGGGCAGGAAGAAGCCCGGTCTGCAATGCACCCAGCGCTCGCCGTCGAGCGAGATACCGCCACCGGGCACGATCATGTGCACATGCGGGTGATGGGTCATCGCCGAGCCCCAGCTGTGGAGCACGGCGGTGATGCCGATGCGCGCGCCGAGGTGCTTTGGATCGGCCGCGATCGTGAGCAGCGCCTCGGAGGCGGCGCGGAACAAGAGGTCGTAGATCACGGCCTTGTTGTAGTAGGCGATGTCGGCAATCTCGGCCGGCAGCGTGAACACGACGTGGAAGTAGCCGACCGGCAAGAGATCGGCCTGGCGCGCGGCGAGCCAGTCCCGTGCCGCCGCGCTCTGGCATTTGGGGCAGTGCCGGTTCCGGCAGACATGGCCGCCGAGGGCAGCGGTACGGCAGCTCTCGATCGCCGACATCACCTTCATCTGGCCGAGGCTGAGATGACCGGCATGCGCCGCGCGCCAGGCGGCGCCATGGCGATGGAAGATGTCGGCGACCTCCAGTGACGGGCGGCTCACCGCCGCGGCGTCATCTGTCCGCGTCGCGTCTCGTCCTCCGTCTGCAGCTTGATCCGGTCGAGTGGGCCCATCACGGTGCGGATCGTGTAGGTGGCGACGCGGGCATAGAGCGCCGTGGTGTCGAGCTTGGCGTGCCCGAGCAGGACCTGGATGATGCGGATATCGATGTCCTGCTCCAGGAGATGGGTGGCGAAGCCGTGGCGCAACGTGTGCGGCGCCACCCGTTTCCTGATCTCGGCCGCCTCCGCAGCGGCATGAACAGCGCGGTTCAGCTGGCGGCTGGAGAGCGGTATGACCGGATTGCGTCCTGGGAACAGCCAGCCCCGCGGCAACATCACGCCGCGGCGCTTGCCCTCCCGCCACCAGGCGCGCAGCAGTTTGAGCAGATGCGGCGACAGCATGGCGTGGCGATCCTTGCGGCCCTTGCCTTGTTCGACGCGGATCAGCATGCGCGCCGAGTCGATGTCGGTCACCTTGAGCGCCGCCACCTCGGAAACCCGCAGCCCGGCGCCATAGGCCGTGCCGAAGCGCCGCATTGTATTCCGGCCCCGGCGCCGGCTTCGAGCAGCCGCGCTACCTCCTCGGCGCTCAGCACCAGCGGCAGCTTGCGTGGCTGGTGGACTATCGCGAGACGACGAGAGAGATCGGGTCGATCGAGCGTGACGGAGAAGAAGAAGCGCAGCGCCGAAACCGAGCTGTTGATGCCCGGCGGCCGCATGCCGCTCTCGGTCTGGTGCACTTGGAAACGGCGGAGATCCTCAGCCGTTGCCGCGTCGGGCGAGCGGCCGATGAACGCCGCAAATCTCTTCACGCAGCGGATGTAGTTACGGCGCGTGTCTTCGGTGAAGCCACGCACGTTCATGTCTTCGATCATGCGCTCGCGAAGCGCGCTGCCGGACGGATGCGAAGAGATGGTCATCGGATGCTCCTCTCAAGCTGAAGGTTGACCCTTCATGCTCGGAGGCCGATGCCTGTCCGTCACCCCACGTCGATTACAACCTCACCGGCGCTGCCGATAAACCAGCAAGCCTCGAACCCGCGCCCTCCCGCGCGAGCGGGTTCGTTCTGTGACCCCTAATGGTCATTCCGGAGGCGAGATTGCAGGTCCGAATCGGATTGAGAAAACGGACGTTCGGCCACGCTATCTGCGCCGACCGTCGCGCCACCCCGCTGGCGAGGCGTCGTGAGCCTCTTGAAACCCCGACTGTAGGCCGCCTCCGCCGGCCTACAACGTAAGCCTGCGGTGAAGGCCGCCTTGTCGCCTTAGGAAGAACATTGCAAGTCCGGGGAATAATCCTGGGGAGGTGTCCTATGACGATTGCGCGTGGAAGTGATCACCTCGGGGCAGCGCCGGCGGCGCTCGTCGCGGGCGGAGAAGGAGCGGCTGGTTGGCGGCGACGTTCGAGCCCGACGTGACGGTATCGGAGGATTCGCAGTACCGTGTGCCGGCTACGTCAACCGATTTGCGACATCTCCAAGATTTCTCGTAAAGCGTTGGGGATAACCGCACTGACCCCATTTGCAGCGGAATTGGTGTCCATTATCCTTCCGTTAACAAATGGACGATTTGATCTTGGTGGGGGGTCAACCGCGAAAATGTTGCGAGAACGAGGAGCCCATCAATGGCTGCGATTGCGCTTCCTGGCGATTGGACCGAACAGTACAAGGGATCGAAGCTGAACCTCTCCGGGTTCAAGCTCTCCTTTTCTGACGAGTTCAACACGCTTGATGTCGTGCCGAACAACGGCACCGGCAAGTGGTTCGCGCCTGTTCACGCCCCCGCTGGGGCCGCAAAGTACATGCCTCCGGTCGGAGAAACCAACCCGTTCTCCGTCTCTGACGGGAAGCTGACCATTACCATGAAGCAGGTGGACGGCGCCTGGCAGTCGGGAACGATGCAAACGGTTAACAGCGCCGGTCAGGGTTTCGCGCAAGAGTACGGGTACTTCGAGATGCGCGCCGCCTTTCACGGCGGGGCGGGAGCCTGGCCGGCCTTCTGGATGCTGTCGCCCGATCAGACTGTGCCACGCGTGGAGGTCGACATCGTTGAAGCGTATGGCGGCGATCCCGATGGTCATCACCAGGCGGTGCACTTGAGCAATAAGGAAAGCCACGCTTGGGAAAGCAACTATACGGGCCTCGACCGTTCGCTGTTCGACGGGGCGTTTCACACCTACGGCGCGAGGATAACGACCGACTGGATCACCGTGTACTATGACGGCAAGGAGCTGAGCCGCTTTCCAATGAGCGAGTCCTTCCGCACGCCGCTCTATATGCTGGTCACGCTAAGCATGTATTCCTCCGGGGTCGAGCAGGCGTCCGGCACGTACGACTTGGTCGTCGACTACGTGCGCGCCTATGCCGCGCCGGGCGTGATGGAGCAGCACCTGACCGGGACGGATGCGGCGGATATCCTGAACGGCGGCAGCTTTGATGACGTTCTGAACGGCGGAGCCGGTGCTGACAAAATGTCCGGCGGTTTCGGCAACGATACCTACCGCGTCGACAACGCATTCGACGTAGTCATCGAGGCTGACGGCGCCGGCATCGATGTGGTCATCACGTCGATGACGTATTCGCTGTCCGGCCAGCAAATAGAGCAGCTCACACTCACCGGCGTTGCCGACATCGACGCGATGGGTAACGAACTCGACAACACGCTGGTCGGCAACGCTGGCAGCAACCTGCTCGACGGCGGAGTCGGAATCGACAAGATGGAGGGCGGCGCAGGCAACGATACCTACTATGTCGACAATGCGCTCGACCGCGTGGTCGAGGGCGATGCGGCGGGCAAAGATTGGGTGTTCAGCTCGAGCACCTATTCACTGCCATCCTATGTCGAAAATCTGACTCTCATCGGCCTTGCCGCTATCGATGGTCGCGGCAATTCTTCCGACAATGAGCTGACCGGGAACAATGGGAACAACACGCTGGTCGGCCTTGCCGGCAACGACACCATAAGGGGCGGGGCGGGTAGCGACCGGTTAGCGGGCTATGATGGCGCCGACCTTCTCGATGGCGGGACCGGGGCCGACCAGATGAATGGCGGAGCCGGCAACGATACCTATTATGTGGACAATGTGCTGGACAACGTCATCGACGAAGCGGGCCTCGACCAGATTTTCAGCTTGGTCACGTACTCACTGGCGGTCGATCGCCGGCTGGTAGAAAATCTGCGTCTGACCGGAAACGCCAACGTCGGAGCCACGGGAAATTCCCTCGACAATGTGCTCGACGGCAACGACAGCGACAACAAACTGGACGGCGGCCGAGGCAATGATACCGTGCTTGGGCGGGGTGGCAACGATGCACTAACGGGCGGCCTGGGCATTGACCGGCTTACTGGTGGCGCCGGCAACGATTTCTTCGTTTTCAGCGCGCCGCTCTCAGTGGCCAACCGCGACATCATCACGGATTTCAACCATACGGCCGATACATTCAGGCTCCAGAATTCGATAATGCAGGGGCTTGGAGCCACCGGAGCCCTCGAGCCAGGGTACTTCTTCGCTGGGACTAGCGCGCACGACGCCGACGACCACATCGTCTATGACACGGTTACGGGTGCGTTGTTTTACGATTCCAACGGAAACGTCGCAGGCGGCGTGACACAGCTCGCGACCCTGACGAACAGGCCGACGCTGCTGGCCGACGATTTTTTCGTGATCTGATCCGACACCTACAGCGGTGCGCGTGAAAAAGAGATCAAGCGCACCGTTGTAACTTCTTGTTTGCGCATCGCTTTGTTCGAAAAACCGGTGACTTCTTTTTCGAGCGATGCTCTAAATTAGTTCTACTGCGTCATAAACTGTGTTGGGTGTCACCCCGGCATTCGTCACAGTCCGCAGTTGGCCGGGCGCCGAAGGATACGCTTCACGGGACACTTTCTTTTCCGACGCGCTCTCCGGCCGCAGAAGTCTCAACTTTGCCAATGGTGAACCTCTGACCCTGAGCGGTTATCGCGGAGCGCATTCCGGGCCACAACCGGGCCGGACGGATAGCGGCAAGCTTGAAGCTGGCGATGTTCTTTCGCCCCGCCCCAGCCAATACGGTCGGCGGCGAATAGGCTGGCTTTGGCGAAACTCGGTGGTTATTCCTTGCGCTTTGTGAGTTTGTGGCCTTTCTGTTCCAAACTCCGTTTCTAACCTCCACAAACGATGAAGCTCGGCCATCGTGCCGCGCTGCTCAGTCTCCTTTGACACGCGCGGTGAACGGCGAGCGACCGCAACCCTAAAGTTTGGAAAGACTGCTCCAGAACAAAGACTGCTCCAGATTGGCATCGAGTTCGTGGCGTTGCGTGGTTCCGCGCAGTTGCGGGTTGCGCCGACCTATCATGCACGGCAAGCTGCCTCGAAGCACTCCAGCGATCGCACGTGGCCGCTCCAATGAGGCTATTCTGGATCTTCAGGTTCTGGCGTTCCTTCTCAGCCGCTGGCCTGCTGATCGGAACACTGTTCTTTGCGGCCTCGCTCACCCCTACCCTGCTTCCACGCACGTTTGTGACGCAACGCATTCTATCCGGATGTTCTTTCGCGGCCGGATATGGGCTTGGCGTGTTCGGGCGCTGGCTGGCCGACTATCTGGAGCTGCCCAAGCCCACGGGCCGCATCTTGCAGGCCATCAAACTCGTCGCTGCGGCCACCTGCATCCTGGTTGCCGTCGCGTTTCTCTGGCAGGCTTCGGAATGGCAAAATTCGATCCGGCAGCTCATGAGGCTCGAGCCGGTAGACACTGCGCACCCCCTGAAGATCGGTCTGATCGCGTTGCTGACCTTCGTGCTCTTGATCCTCTTGGCGCGATTGTTTCAGGTCACGTTCCTGTTCATCTCGCGAATGCTTGGCCGAATCGTGCCGAAACGGGTGTCATACGTGATCGGCATTGCCGCTGCGGCTGCGTTATTCTGGACAGTGGTCAACGGCGTTTTCTTCAGGGTTGCGCTCCATGCCGCGGATTCGTCCTTCCAGGCATTCGATGAACTGATCGAGCCCGAGACCCAACAGCCTGCCGACCCCAGCAAGACCGGAAGCGATACCTCGCTGATCGAGTGGGATGAGCTAGGAAGGGCGGGACGGGAGTTCATCGCGACCGGGCCGACGAGCAAGGATTTAGGCTCGTTCCTGGGGATGGATGCGCGTGAGCCGATCCGCGTCTATGTCGGATTGCGGTCTGCGGAGACAGCCGAGGAGCGCGCAAAGCTCGCCCTCGAGGAGCTCAAGCGCGTCGGCGGATTCGATCGCTCGGTGCTGATCGTGGTGATGCCGACAGGCACCGGTTGGATAGACCCTGCTGCAATGGACACCGTCGAATATCTCCACGCCGGCGACGTCGCGAGCGTCGCCATGCAGTATTCGTATCTCACAAGCTGGCTGTCCCTCCTGGTCGAGCCCGGCTATGGCGCCGAGGCCGCTCGCACCCTTTTTGCGGAAATCTACAGCCATTGGGAAAAAATGCCGAAGGAAAGCCGCCCAAGACTCTATTTGCACGGGCTGAGCCTTGGCGCCTTGAGCTCCGAGCAATCCGCCGAGTTGTTCGAAGTGATCGGCGACCCGTATCAGGGGGCACTTTGGAGCGGCCCGCCATTTCCGAGCAGGATCTGGCGTTCCGTCACCGACGACCGCGAGCGAGGATCGCCGGCCTGGCTGCCGCGCTTCAGGGACGGGTCGTATGTGCGGTTCACGAGCCAGGAGAACGGCCTGGCGATCCCGGACGCACATTGGGGACCGATGCGGATCGTCTATCTTCAATATGCGAGCGACCCGGTGACGTTCTTCGACTACCGGTCCCTGTATCGACAGCCGGAATGGATGGCGGGGCCGCGCGGTTCCGACGTGTCTCCCGAGCTCAAATGGTCTCCGGTCGTGACGCTTCTCCAACTCACCGTCGACATGGCGATGGCCACAACGGCCCCGATGGGGCACGGGCATGTGTATGCGCCGGAGCATTACATCGATGCCTGGATCGAAGTGACGGACGTTCGGGGATGGACCGCGGAGCAGATCAACCGGCTGAAGCTGGAATTTTTGCGACGGCGGTGAAGGGGCGCGGCTGGCGAAGGCCAAGGGTCGCGGTGCGATCGGGCTGGTCTATCTCTTCTCCGGTATCAAGGTCGATTTCGACCTGATGGCGCGCGACATCCTGCTCGTCTACTTCTTCACCGTGATCGGCCTCAACGCCCACGTCGGCGATCTCGCAAGGGGCGGCAGGCCGCTGCCGACCTAGTTCTCAGTGACCGGAGAGGACAAGCGTCTGTACCGGAAGGAGCAGCGCCTGAATTCGAAGGATGACGGCGTGCACGACCCCGACCGTGTCTATGACGTGGAAAAACAGCCATTTCGAGGTGCTCAGTCCTTCTTCGGACAGCCGGTCGTGATTGTTGGTATACGCATTGGCAATACAGCTGCTTCCCGGCGGAACGCCTTCGAACCCACCCTGGAAAAGCGGTTCCAGAAAGACGGTGATCGTCCCGGGCCTGATCACTTGCTGAGCGTCGATCAGTTGATCCGACGCGCGCACCTGGCCGGTTGCGATAAGATCCTGCACCTCGGTCACAACCATCGGGATGATGGTCATCGGCATGGAGATGCAGGTGGCCTCGGCAACCATGCCTACCTTCATGACCTGCGCCTCCAACTGGCCGAAGCCCGCCACAAGCGCCCGCCTGCCTGCCTCCGCGGGAACCAGCACTCCCGCGGGCCGCATGATAGGATTGACTATATCTCCCTTGCGCAGCGTGAACTGCTCGAGCGTTCCGTCCACTCCCGCATAGACGACCGTCTTGTCCAGTTCGACCTGCGCCTGGGCAAGTGCTGCCTCGGCGCTGGCTTTCTGCGCCGGCAGTACCGAAGCGATCTGGGCTTCGACGGACTGCTTGCCAGCCAGGACGGCAGACACCGCGGCTAGGCGACCATCGACGATATTCTGAAGTTTCTCGATCTCCCGTTGCGCAACCGTACCGGAGTTTCGCCTCTGAAGTTCGGTTCTGGTCGCGAGTTCGTCCACGGCCTGCTGATGGGCGCTCCGCGCTTCCTGGATCCGGGCATCGGCCGTCACCAACTCGGTCTTCGCCAACTCCAGCGCCGCATCTATCTCCGACACACGCAGCCGCGCAGTTTCAAGCGCGGCTTTCTGGGTCGAACTGTCGAGCTTGAAGAGCTGCTGTCCCGATTTCACCTTTTCCCCGAGACCTACATAGACCTCTTCAACGCGGCCGGAGCCTTCGGGAAGAATGGGCACCGTGCGAAAGAAAGAAACGGCGCTGGTTGTCGATGGATGGTAATAAAGGATCAGCGTCAGGAGAACGATGGTGAGTCCCAGGCAGGCGGTTATGCCATAACGGAGTTCATACCACACCGAATAGAGCGTGATCTCACGTCCGATCCTCTTTCCCTGGACAAAACGCCGGACGAGAAAATCGGGCAGGATCGTCACGACTGAGCATAGCAGTAACTCGATCATGGCCGGCGCTCCTCGTTTGCTGGAACACGGTGTTGGTCGTCGGGCGGCGTGGATGGAGCCTCGAGCTCCACAACCCGCACCTGGGAAAATGGCGCGTCGTTCACCGACAGCGGCGATCCCGCAGCAATTGCTTCCGGCGCAGATGCTGCAGGTGCGGGCGCCTGGCGCCTGTCGGCGGCCATCCTGGCAAGCGATTCAGCCATGGTGGACAACGGCGTCCAGAAGTCGGGAATGGGAACGATCGCAAGCAGCAATGCCGCAACCCAGAACACATTGATGTGAGTGAACAGCGCGAGCAACGCCAGAACCGCCACCAACTGAAACTGGACCTGGCTGGCCCCATGCGCGATGCGCTCAGGCAGCGAATGGAGCCAGAAATACAGGCTGCCAAGCATCATGAGCAGTGCGATGATGAATATTACCGTTCCGGTGAAGAGAACATCGGTCTCTCCCGGAGCCACAATAAAGCCCGGCAGATGATGGGGTGCTAGGGGATGCATCGCTTCGGACATTGCCATCACTCCAAAATATCAGGCGCTGCCTGATGATCGCCGCTTCCTGTTCGCCACCCTGTGCGGTCTGGGCGGCTTTCTGCTGGGCAAGCCTGACGACGGACTGGTGGCCGGGCTTGGCCATGAATGCGAAGCTCAATTCCATACCACCTCTTCTGCCACAGCGCAGGGTTTTGCCGATCGACTCGAAAATAACCCGGCTTTTGATCCATTTCTCTCAGTCGCCCACGACCTGCCACGTATCGTCCGGATTGAAGCGGTCGATGTATTTGACGATCTGCTCGGTGGCTGGCCCGAGATCCGCCTCGTAGACGACGCCGTGCTGGTTGACGGCGAAGGTTTTTGCGCCTGTCTCGCCATATTTGGCCGGCCAGGCGATGAGGCCAAAGCCGGCGATCATGTTGCCGTTGATGACGTAGTCATAGGCGCCGCCGGCGATCTGGTCGCCCTGGCCGGTCAGGATCTTGTACTTGTAGCCGAAATAGCCTTCGCCCTTGGCCGCGTCCTCTAGTTCGGCCTGATCGATGTTGCCGCCAGCCGGGCTCTCGCCGTTGATGTCGTCGGTCGGCCAGTAGAGCCCGTCGGTCGCGCCTTCCGAGCTGATCAGTTTCTGCGCGAACTCCTCCACGCCATCCTCGTCGCGGTCCCGCGATGCATAGTCCTCCTGCGCATCGACATAGGCGCGCATCGTCTCGATCGCGGTGAGCTCGTTTTCGCCGACATACCGGTTCACGATCTCTTCGAGCCCGGCATAGGTGTCGAAAGCCCATTTGCCGTCCCCGCCCTTGACGATCGGAAAAGGCAGCGGCCACAGCTTGTCGCCGATCTGCAGCGTGCGGCGGTCGCCCTCGCCATCGAGGACAAGCTGCTTGGCCACACCCTCCTTGATCGCCGCCAGCGTCTCCTCCGAGTTCTCGTCAGCTTTCAGCTTTTCCGCATCGAGGCCGAGAAGGGTCGCAACCGAACCGTTGCCGGCGTCTTTCAGGGCCTGCTTGAATGCTTCGACCGCTGCCTCGGGCGTATCGAAGACGGGCGGCTCGGCGGCGGCCGCAAAGGCGGTGATCTCCGGCGCGTCCGGCGCATCCTGTGCAGATGCTGGCTGCGAGACAGCGAAGCCCACTGCAAGCGCCACGGCGCAGACAGAGCCGAGAAGGATCGTATGCAAAAGTCCCGTGTGACGGGTGGTGCTGAACATCTGTATCATGATCCGGTCCTCCCGATCCGTTAACGCCGGCGTCCGCCGCCGCCGCGCTTGATCTGCTTGTGGCCGCCACCACGGCTGCCGCCACCCATGGATTGGTGGCCGCGGTTGGAGCTGACCTTGGTCACCTTTCCGCGATCGACGTTGCCAAGCCCCGAAGGCTTCTTCGGCCGGTTGTCGACCCTTGCCGCAGGTTTTGGCTTTCCAGCCGGACGGTTCACCTTGGCCGGCTTCGCCGCCGGGCTATTGGCACTCGGGCGGTCGCCGACAGCGGGCTTTGCTGCGGGGCGATTGGTGACAGGCCTGTCCGCAGGTCTCTGGATGTTGGCGGGCTTGGCGGGGCGGGTGACATTGGCGGGATTCGCCTTCAGCCCGTCCAGCGTGCTCTTGCGGATGTCTCTCGTTGCAGCCGTCTTGCCTGGCGCCCTGTTGGCGAGCTTGTCGTTCTTCTTGATATCGCGGGCGCGGTCGCGGATGGCGTTGTCGCCATTCTTCTCGATCCGGTTCTTGATGTTGGTCTGGTCGAACTTGTTGAACTGGTTGCGGTCGATGTTGATCTTGCTGCGATCGATGTTCTTCCAGTCGACGTCGTTCAAGTTGATCTTGCCGTTGAAGTCGCGGTTGTTGAAGCAGTTGTTGCAGTCGATATTGATGTCGTTGCCGTTCCAGCGGCCGCCCCACACGCCCCAATCATCCCAATCGACGGCGGCGGCCCAGATGGCGCCGGTCACCGCCCCGGCGAAAAAGGTCGCTCCCGGATACCAATAATAGGGGTAAGGATCGGGATAATAGCGGATCGGTTCCCACACGTAACCCGGCTCATAAAACATCTGCGGCGGATATTGCGGGACGTAGATCACCTCGGAGCTCGCCGACTTGATGACAAAATTGTCGTTCTCCTTGACCACCTGGATCTTGTCGTCGGTCTTGATCACGCCCTTGGCAACCGCCTCGTCGCGCAGCTGCTGGATGGCAACCAGCACGTCCTTCTGCTGGTAGGCAATGGCGTCGCCGAGCGTCTGCGTCCATTCGAGGTCGTCGCTCATCATCTTGACGATGTCCGGATAGTTGAGCAGCGACACCACGGAACCGTCCCAGCTCTCCTTCGGCTTCAGGCTCTTGTCCTTCTCGTACCGGTCGAGGAAGCGCGCCGCCTCGACGATCTCTAGCGGATAGAGCGCTGCCGCCGTGATCACCGCGATCAACTCGTCCGGATAGAGCGCGATGCGCGCAACCAGGACCTCCATCTCGTCGGCGCTCAACGGCTCCGGCGAGGCCGCCGCATCGGCGGATGCGTCAGCCGCCGCGACCTGTTCTTGTGCAAGGACAGGGTACGCCGAACCAGGCCCGACAAGCAGCAGCGCCAGCGCCGCAGCGCCGACCTTCAACATCTCATTGCCCGTCATGCTTCGATCCTCCCTGTCTGTCTCTGTCCCGGCAGGCTTTGCGCCGGGCGTTTTTGGCAGTGTTTGTCACGTTCTGCGTGCAATGCAGCGGAAACCCAAATGGCACGTCGACGTGTCGACGGGCTGCGCCATCCGCGCAGCCGGGCGGTAGCGCCGGCAATAGTTGGGCGCGCAAAGATGCGATCCGCCTTTCATCACCTTGCGCGGGATTCTGATCTGCGGCTGCCGTGGATCGAGGCTGTCGTCCCGTTTGGCACCGCGGGGGTTGTCAACCGTGCAGCACGGGCTGTCGATCTTGCCGTGTTCCTGGTACCAGTCCGTGGTCCACTGCCAGACATTGCCAGCCATGTCGTAGAGGTCGTAGCCATTGGCGGCAAAGGAGGCGACGGGTGACGTCCCCTCGTAGCCGTCCTCGCAGAGATTCTGCCATGGGAACTCACCTTGCCAGGTATTGGCCATGTGTCGGCCATCGGGTGGCATTTCATCGCCCCAGACAAATTCGGCCGCGTCGAGCCCGCCCCGCGCCGCGAATTCCCACTCGGCCTCGGTGGGCAATTCCTTGCCTGCCCACGATGCGTAGGCTTCGGCATCCTCAAAGTTCACATGCACGACCGGATGGTCGGCCAGCCGCTTGATCGAACTCGCCGGCCCGCGCGGATGGCGCCAATTGGCGCCGCGCACGTAGACCCACCAATTGTAGTGATCGCGAAGATCGACACGCTGTTTGGCCTTGCTGAACACCACCGACGACGGCGCCAGCATGTCCGGCTTCGCTCCGGGATAATCATCGGGATTTACCGGACGTTCGGCCGAGGTGACATAACCAGTTGCATCGACGAAGCGAGCAAACTCGCGGTTGGTGACGGTGCAGGCGTCCATCCAGAAGCCTCCCACTGTCACCCTATGCGCCGGCGCCTCCTCGGGATAGTGCTTGTCCGATCCCATGAGGAATGTACCGCCGGGAATCCAGACCATGTTCAGGAATGGCTCTTCGACCTGTGTAGATTGAGCCTGGCGTTCCACAACTTGACGCATCGTCTTACTCCGGATTCTTACTTCTCGAAGGCGAACACCCGGTTCCAATCCTTCTTCATATCGACAACCGTCCAACCAGAATCGGCTGCAGCGTCGAGGCCCTTGTCGAGGCGGCCGATGTGCGACTGGCGGTCGTAGGCCCATTCGCGCTCCGCGTCGGTGTGGTGCACGTAAAGGCAAAAGTGCGGGCCAGGTCCCGAGCATGTCCATTGCAGCATCTGCAAGTCGCCGTCCGAATTGCCAAATGCCGCGATTGGCCGGCGACCGATGTGCTGGTGGATGCCGACAGGCTTGCCCGCCTTGTCGTCAATGAAGTTGATTTCCGGCAACCGCATGAGCACCGGCGTTCCGTCGCGCATCTCAAACTTGGTCTTGCCACTGCTGCCGACGACCTGTTCGGGCGGTATACCGTAGACCTTCTCCGTCCAGGGACGCATGAAATCGATGCCGCCGCCGGAGACGATGAAAGTCTTGAAACCGTTGGCGCGAAGATACGCGAACAGCTCCAGCATCGGCTGGTAGACCATCTCGGTGTAGAGCCGGCCGCTCTTTGGGTGTTTGGCGGTGGTAATCCATTCGCGAACGATCTGGTCGAATTCCACTGTTGTCATACCGGAGTGCGTGGTCATGACGATCTCCACGATCGCCGGCTCGCCGCCTGAGAGTGCAGCTTTCACGTCGCCCTTGAGCAACGAGGCAAAGGGCTCCTTGTCCTTCCACTCCGGATGCTGCGGGGCCATTGCCTTAACCCGATCGAGTGCGAACAGGAGCTGGAAGTACAGCGGCTGCTCGCCCCACAGCGTGCCGTCATTGTCGAAGACGGCGACGCGCTCTGCTTCGGGCACGAAGTCTGCCGCGCCTTCCGCAGTTACTCGTTCGACGAAGGCGACGATCGCCTGCTTGGCCTGGCCATCATTCCAGGAAGGTAACTGACCGGCGCCCTGCGCAGTGGCAGAGGCTGCGATCCCCAATAACAGGAAGATGGACAACAGGTAGCGCTTCGCGGCGCAAGCAAGATTGGGCATAGCTTGATGTCTCCCGTAGGTCAGCGCCCATCAGGAGCGCTATCATCAAAAAGCGATCACTGGTAAGGGTGATCGCTCGGGTTGGTTGGGCCTGGCTCTTTCGCGGCAGCTGCCAAACCGGCTGACCGAGGTCCGTCGCGGCGTTCGAGCAGCAGCGTCCAGAGCCTGCCTTCGCCAAGGGCGACATTCAGTTCCCTGGACGCCAAATAGGGGATCAATATCAGCAGCATGATCAGGCTTGTCGCCAGCGTCTGAGGCAGCTTGGCGCCTCCGAACTCAGCGAGCGAGGCGGCGACCGATCGCCCATGAATCAAACCGACGACGACTTCCTCGATGACCGAGAGAACGAGAAGCAGGATCAGATAGAGCAAGGCCTTGTAGGCTATGACGTAGGCGATTCTTCCTCCTCCGCGCCGGTCGCCCAATCGAATCATCTGCCCGAGCATTATGAACTTCGCCAGGATCAGTGCCTTGATGGCCGCCAGGCCTGATGGCAGATAGCTGATGCCCTCCTCGCCAAGGATCGCTGCCTTGTAGAGAACGAGCGCACCAAAGCAGACGAATAGATAAAAGGACAGGAGCGCGTACTCGCGCAGCTCGTTCTTTGCCCTCTGAGCAATGGTCTCGGTCGAGGGATTGTTGTTCGCGACTGCCATTGACCTGCTTCCGAGTTGGCTTGGAGGCCGCGCCTGCCGATAGTGCGAGCGCGGCCTATTCAAAGCGAAGACTCAGTGTCTGCCACCCTCCTGCAGTTTCGCCAGGACCTGGTCGAGCGCGAAGCTGCCGGGCCTCTGCCGCGGCGGGAATTCGACATAGGTCTGCAGGTGTTTGGCGACATAAGCCTGTGCCGGCACGAGCGCGAAGGCGTGCTCGACACGCCATCTGTCGTATTCCCCGGCGTCCGTCTGCGCCCGTTCGAACGGGTCGCCCTTGATGTCGAAAAGCTTCGGGAACCGCAGCGGAATCAGCGGGTTCTCCCACACGGCCAGTCCTTCCTCGCGCTGCTCGAGGAAGACCATCTTCCAACGTTCGTAACGCAAGCCGGCGAGATTGCCGTCATCGGTCCAGTAGAAGTATTCGTGGCGCTTGCCTTCGCCTTCGCCGGCCAACACGTCGCGTTGGTTGTAGCCGTCCAGATGCACCTTGAACGTCTTGCCAGCAGCTTCGTATCCGTTCAACAGCTTGGCCGTCACGTCTGGTTCGCCTGCGGCTGCGACCAGCGTCGGCACGAAATCTTCGTGTGACGTTATGTGATTGATTTCGGTTCCGGGCTTGATGACGCCCGGCCAGCGCATCATGCACGGCACGCGGTAGCCACCTTCCCAGTTTGTGTTCTTCTCGCCTTTGAAGGGCGTGGTGCCGCCGTCCGGCCACGAGAAAACCTCCGCGCCGTTGTCGGTCGTCCAAAGGACGATGGTGTTGTCGGCGATGCCGAGGTCATCGAGCTTGCCCAGAAGCTGGCCAACCATGCCGTCCATCTCCACCATGGCGTCCGCATAGATGCCCAAGCCGGTCTTGCCCTTCGAGGCCTCCTTGAGAAACGTGTAGATGTGGGTCCGGGTCGAATTGAACCAGCAGAAGAACGGCTTCCCGTCGGCGTTCGAGCGGTCGATGAAGTTGAGCGCGCTGCCGAGGAACTCTTCGTCTACAGTTTCCATGCGCTTCTTCGTCAGCGGACCGGTGTCCTCGATCTCCTGTTTACCCACCCGCCCGAAGCGCGGATCTTCGGTAGGATCGTCGGTTGCACTGGCCTTGCATTTCATCACGCCGCGTGGACCGAACCTGGCCTTGAACTCGGGGTTCTTCGGGTAGTCGGGATGCTCAGGCTCGTCCTCGGCATTGAGGTGATAGAGATTGCCGAAAAACTCATCGAAGCCGTGAACGGTGGGCAGATGCTCGTTGCGGTCGCCGAGATGATTCTTGCCGAATTGCCCGGTAACATAGCCCTGCGGCTTGAGCAGTTCCGCAAGTGTCGGGTCTTTCTCCGACAGCCCTTCCTTGGCACCCGGCAGGCCTACCTTCAGCAGGCCGGTGCGGAAGCAGGATTGGCCGGTAATGAATGCGGCGCGCCCGGCTGTGCAGGACTGCTGGGCATAGTGGTCGGTGAAGATCGCGCCCTCTTTGGCGATCCGATCGATGTTCGGCGTGCGATAGCCCATCATGCCCCGGTTGTAGGCGCTGAGGTTCCAATAACCGACGTCATCGCCGAAAATGACGAGAATGTTGGGTTTTGCGCCGGCTGCTTGAGCTTTCGCGCTCGTGGCTATTCCCGATGCGACAGCCGAAATGGCGAGCACAGATCCTCCGGTCAGCAAAATGTCGCGCCGGTTCGGTTGTCGGTCTGGATTCGCCTGCTTGTCACTCATCTGACGTCCTCCTTTGACTGTACCGCTTTTCCAGGATGAGCCGAGTTTTCGGTTCCCTGGCATGCTCCGCGTTCTGTCGACGAGACGAAACTGGTGGCAGGACGCTTCAGACATGCCCCCGACAAAATCGCCCTTCGTGAGGTTCGCCTATTGCCGCTCGGGGCGGAAGGTAATTAACGGTAACCTACGGACGGAATCCGCTCGGTTGCATCGAAAGCGGGGCTATCCAGGATACGGTCTAGCTCGACGGGACAAATGACAGTAGGGAGATCCAATTCCCGGCGCCGATATACCGCGCAATGGCCTTGGGTCGGATCGGGAAGAGATTGCGGGTTCTTTGAGCACCGCTGCCACAAGCGTGTCAATCCTCGGCCATCGGCAGATACAGCTTCACCAAGCAACAGTCCGACTGCGTAACTTACATACTGATACTGGCACCATCAAAAAGACTATGCGCATTCTAGCGCATAAGGGGTGGCGCAATGGCAGCAAATGGCAAAACTCGTGGCAGGGAGCTGTGATATTCGGCGGCAAGCGACGCCTGCCGCATGCCGAATTTGCGATCCGCAAATGAGGCATTCCGCGACAGTAGGGTGTGGACGGTCGACACCGACTTTTCCTTCAGTGAAGCGACGGGCGCAGCCTGGGTGGATGCCATGGCCGGTCTTCGTGGAAACTATTCGGTCAGGCCCGAGGTCGACCGGTGGGGCTCGTCGGCGCCGGCGAAGCCGACATCGACTGGGATGTCGCCGGGGCGGTCGGCTATCGTTTCAACGATCGCATCTCATCGGTCATCGGGTACCGGGCACTGGGCGTCGACTACAGCAACGACGGCGGTCTCCTCGATGTCGTGCAGCAAGGTCCGATTCTGGGACTCGTGGTCCGGTTTTAGCGGCACAAAGAGTCCGATGGATTTTGATTGCGCCCGTAGCTTGCAGCCACTCTGCCCGGAGACGTAGCATGCAGCCAGAACAGGGCCCATAAATGGGGCGAGGAGCCAATATGTGCAGCTGCGGCATTCAAAACTCGAGGCACTCATGAATTACAAGCTACGGCTCGGGTTCTTGCCAGTTATCGTCGTGCTCTTGCTAGCGCTCTTGCAAGGAACTTCGCTAGCCCAACAGCCCTCCCCCGACCTTCCGCCCGAAAAGGCAAAGCAGTTCCTCGAGCTTTTGTCCGATCCGCAACTAAAGGCATGGCTCGAGGGAAAGATTCCAGCGGCCACGGACGAGCCCGGCCTGTCCATTTCCGAGGACATCTTGAGCGTGGAGACGGGTATTCGTGCCCGTATCGGTGCGCTCGGCGCCGCGATCCCGCGCCTGCCGGAAGAATTTTCGCGAGCCGCCGAAATTGTCTCGCGTGACGTGAACTCCGGCAGGCCAGGGCTGGCCATGGGCATCCTGGCGGTCCTGATCGCGGTCGGTTTCGGAGCCGAGTGGGCGGTCCGACGAGCGCTCGCCAGGACGAGGGGCGCGGTTGCTCAGGAAGACGCCGGACAAGCGGTCCTCTTCGAGACTGTCGCCCTGCTGACTTTTGCTCTCGCCAGCGCCGGTTCGTTCTTGGCGCTCGGATGGCCACCCTTGCTCCGCAGGATCATTCTGACCCTGCTTCTTGCGTTCATCGCGTTCCGTATCGTTCGGGCGGCAGCCCGATTGCTGTTTGCGTTCGGCGGTGCGCCAAGCGCCCCCTCGGACAGGCCGACTCGGCTTTTCGAAAGTGAGGCTTCGACCCGTTTCTGGCGGTGGCGTGTCAGCCTTATGGCCGGGTTCCTGCTGTTCGGCTGGGCGATCGCCAGCCTCATGCCTGGCCTGGGCTTCTCTCAAGAGGCTGCAGAGCTCGCCGCCTTCCTGTTCGGGCTTGGCGTTCTGGCGACCGCAATCGAGGTCGTCTGGCAACGGCCCGACGGGCGAGGCTCTCTGGTCAAGCAATGGTTTCTCACCTTGTTCCTGATCGTGCTCTGGATGGCTTGGGTCGCCGGCCTGCTCGGCGTCCTGTGGCTTGGGATTTTCGCCCTGGTGCTGCCGACAGCCTTGCGCGGCGTCGGCGCCGCGGCACAGGCTTTCGCCGGCAGATCGAAGCGCAGCGGCGCGATGGGCGTCGCACTCAACGTGCTCATTGTCAGGGGCGCCAGGGCGGCGGTCATTGCCGCGGCGGTCGCATGGCTCGCCCATATCTGGCGGATCAGGGCCGCGAGCCTCGCCGCCAGCGAAACCGGCGGCTTCCTGATAACCGGGCTGCTCCACGGCATCATCATTTTGCTGATCGCCGACCTGCTCTGGCAACTGTCGAAGGCCTTGATCGAATATCGCATGAACCTCGCGCAGGCGGATGGGAGCAGCGCCGACCAGCTGGCCCGCAGCGGCCGGCTGCGCACGCTGTTGCCGATATTCCGCAACGCCCTTGCCGTGTTCATAGCCGCGGTCACCGTGCTAACGATCCTCGCTGGGCTCGGCGTGAAGATACTCCCGCTGATTGCCGGCGCCGGCATCTTCGGCATCGCCATCGGCTTCGGCTCGCAGACCCTGGTCAAGGACGTGCTGAGCGGCGTGTTCTACATGATGGACGACGCCTTCCGGGTCGGTGAATACATCCAGAGCGGCAGCTACAAAGGCACGGTCGAATCCTTCAGCCTGCGGTCGGTGCGTCTGCGGCATCATCGCGGCCCCATCTATACCGTCCCGTTCGGTGAACTCGGGGCGGTCCAGAACATGAGCAGGGATTGGGTGATGGACAAGATCACGATCGGCGTGACCTATGATTCCGACGTGGACCTGGCGCGCAAGCTGATCAAGAAGATAGGCCAGGAGCTGGCGGCAGACCCGGAATTTGCGGCTGACACGATCGAGCCGCTCAAGATGCAAGGCATCGACAATTTCGGGGACTACGCGATCGTTCTCAGGATGAAGCTGATGACAAAGCCCGGGACCCAATTCGGCATCAAGCGGCGCGCCTTCATGATGATCAAGAAGGCGTTCGAGGAGAACGGTATCAAGATCGCGGTTCCCACCGTTCACGTCGAGGGTGGCGGGGAGACTGCGGCCGCTGCTCATCAGGCAAACCAAATCCTGAAAAAGAGCAAGGCCCCCTTGGAGGCGGTGAGCGATACGCCATAGAGCTGCGCGGTCCTGTCCACGTCATTCGAACTCGGCCTCACCTCTCTGAGAAAGGCATGAAGCGGGGTGAGCATCCACCCATGGGTCAGAGCCTTCCTGCGGATCGGATCGCTGCTCGGATTTCATCGTACCCATAGGGTCGCTCCACGCCCGCTACATGAACATTGAATCAAAGCGCTCAATGCTCCAGAACGCTGCGATCGTCCCGATGACATAGGCTGAGGCGACAACCGCCTGCCGCGGCAATTCATAAACGCGCTGGACTAGATGGATGGCGACCAGCACGACGGCAATAAATATCAGCTGGCCAAGTTCGACGCCGACGTTGAATGAGAAGAGCGCCAGCGGGACCATGGGATCCGCGCCCCTGGCCAACCGTATCCACTTGTCACGGGACGAGTTCGATCTCGCCCGGCTTCCAGGTCTTGTCGAACCATGGCTGCAGCGGACCATAGAGGCGAAGAAGAACGTTCCAGCCCTTGCCGGGAACTGTCTGGATCCAGTTGGCCTCATGGCCTTCCGGCGCTGTCGGGCCGAACCAGACATCGACCGAGGAGTCCGCGTTGATCACGATGTCTTTCTTGTCGCTGCCGATGCTGGGGAATTGCTGGTCCGTCTGCAGCATCGAACGCGTCTGATTGTCATACAAGACGAACGACCAGAAATTCTTTGCCGGAATGTTTGGCGGCAGATGCACCTTATAGGTCTTGCCGCCGTCGAACGGCTTGCCGTCCTTGTCGGTCGTGGCGCCTGCGTACTGCGAACCGATGCCGACGCGCTTTATCGCCATGGCCGGCGTGATGCCCGTCGCATAGTAGTGGAACAGGACACGGGCATCCAGATAGCGAACGCCGGGCTGCAGAAGGAACTCATAGCTGCCGCCGACAAAGCCGGTGAACCACGCACTGTCCGGGTAGTAGTAGGCGTCCTTCATGCGGGTCTTGAAGGTGATGGTGCGCGCCGTCGCGTTGCCGACGGCTACGGCTTCGGTGAGGATCTTTTTCATCCGCTCGTCCGGCGCGAAGGGTTTGCCTTTTACGATGCCGATGGCGGCGAGTTGTCCCAACACTTCCGGGTGATAGGACTCCTCCGGCTCGTATTGGACGATGTCGTTCACTTCCTCGTAGAAATGAAAATCATTGGAATGGATGGTGTTGAACTCCTTGCCGGAAGAATTGATGATCTTCATCGGCGGCGGGTTGTCAGCTTCCGAAAGAGGATAAACCTTGGCGAATTTCCTGGTGTTTTCGACAGCAGTGGCGGTACTGCCGTTCTCGAGGAAGCCGCGCCAGAAGAACAGGTTTCCGTAGGTTGACGTCTTAAACACGAAATAGCCTTCGGGTATCTCGCCTTGGTAACCCGGCGGCAAAAGCAGGTATTTTCCGCCCTTGCCCTTGTCCGGTCCGGCATTGCCGACATCGCCGACATATTGGAACCAGTGGTTGTCGATCATGCCCAGGATATTGGGCGGTGTCTCGATGACCAGCGGGCCAGCCTTGGTGTCCAGCCACATGAGATTGTAGATGCTTTCGGTGTTGGCCGTCAGGAACAGCGAATGCGAGTCCGCCAGGTTTTCGAACACCAGGATGGTCTGGTTGTTGTCGGCTCCCTGGCTGGCAAATCCAACCCGCATAGCTTCGACGGATGCACCAGGCATGGCGTTGAGAAAAGCATCGACGCCGCGCATGAAATCGAGATTGTCGTAGATCTTCTCCGAAGTGGCGTCATCCGGGAAGCCATCGAAAAAATTCAGTTTGCCAATCCTGGTGTCCACACTTTCCGGCGTGACGATGGAATCCGGTATCGGCGTCGTCATCTTCATCTTCGGCGCTTCGGCGGAAGCGGTGCTCATGCCAATCAGTACCGCCGCGGCGGTGGCGCAAAGCAGTCTCGTCGTGCGTGCAGCGGTCGCAGTAGAGCCGGCCAATTTCAGGTAGTGTTTCATGGCTTTTCATCCTTCACAGCGGTTCAGGCCGCGGGGCGGCCAGTCTTCTCATTTTTTCGGGAACAGAAGCGTTCGGTCCATCAACCGGCGATTGAGAATTCCGACTGCGGAACCGACGCGCTGCCGCTGAAAATACTTTTTTTGCCTTTTGGCCCGGTACTCGCTAGCATTGCGCCACGTTATCAGGGCAACCTAGGCTCGGCATTCGTGACGTGCCAGCCGCAGTATGTAAGTTACGTGGACCACCCCGTAATTGACGAAGAAACGAGGCGGCGGCGGTCGAAAATCCCAACACGCGAGGGTACTTTACTTTGATCCGGGCGGATGCCTCCGCAGGAACGAAGTTCAACCCCCTGCGGGAGACTGTCGTACCCAACCATCGGATCGCCAACGGCATACCGGGTGGCCCTCGTTCCCAAGGCCAGCGCAGGAGCGCGCGTTTGCCTTGGGAAAGCGGTCGGGCGATTTCCTAACTATGCGACTGCCTGGGCCCTGCTGGCTCAAATCACCATCGACGAAGTCCGATTCATGCTTTCCGGCTGCCTCCGCCTCGTCGTCGGCGGTCGGTCGTGCCCTGGCCCTCGCCCGGCACGCGGTGGAGTTGGATCCCCGCAAATGTGTGCGCTCTGCACGCCGAAATGTCCGCTCTATCAGCAAGGAATTCAGGGCGAGAGCCGTCGCGACAACTGGCGGCGAGAGCCTCCAGGGCCAGGCAATATGTTCGGCGGGACGCGGGATGACGTCAGCCTTCGCGGAGATCACAGCGTCGGTCACGAATGACAATGTCCGCAAGATTAACGAGGTCGCCTGGCGCGAAAGCAGCTCTCGAAGCCAAGCCATCATTTGAACCAAAGCCGTGTTTGAGCCTTCTTGTCTTGGCAGGCGGCGCACGATCCGCCTGCCCCAACACCAGCCAAGCAAAATCCGGCGTTTCCTTTAGCCGGCCGGATTGTACCAGATCGGCGAGGTGTACGCGCGCTCCTGCATCTCCATTGTCGCTTCCGGCGGCATTTTCACTCCGAAATACTTGGCGTCGTAGGCCGTCCAGCGCGGCGTCGGGATCTCCAGGACGCGGCCGTAATAAAACGCCCGCTGCGTCGGATCGAACTCCGGATCGGTCCAGACGGCGACCAGTTCCGGGGCGCCTATCGTGTTGGTCCAGGTGGCGTCGGCGACATCGACAGTGCTGCCGACAGCGGGCGCCTTGCCGTCCGCGCCCGGTTTGCGATCGCCAGACCACGCAACGTCGTAGACCTTTTCCTGCACCTTTCCGGTAGCATCCAGCCATCCCTTGACGATTTGATAGCGATCGAGGTTTGCGCCGATCGGATCCTTCAGCGCTGCAACCAGGAAGGTCGGCGCCTTGCCTTCCGGCGCGGCAGTGAGATCGCCACCCATCGGCACGCCCTTGGTATAGCCGATGAGAGCAGGGCTGCGGGTATTGGCGTCGGCTTCAACGAAATCGAAGCCGCCGAAGAGCCGCACCAGCATCCGCGATCCGGTTGTGGCATAAGTCTCCCGGCGTGCCATCGCGTCGAAGATCGCCTCGCGGGTGTTCTCGGTCGCCCAGACCGCCGCGTAGCCGGAAGCGGTCTGCTCCCAGCCCATAATGGTGGCCTTCTCGGTCTTGACGAACGGGTGCGTGGCGCGGGCCGGCCCCGGCTCGCTGCTGGATGTCTTGCCGAAAAAATTGTCCTCCTCGACGGCAGCAAGCCCGGTATGCGCGTCGGTCGAGCCGACCATGCCGAACTTGTAGGGGTTCACCCCGAGTTCCTGCTCCAGCTTGAGCCCGTTCTTCAGGGCCGAGCGCGCATATTCGAACTCCAGCATATCGGGCGTCTTTACGACGGTCAGGTCGAGATTGCCCTTGTCCCAGCGCTCGAAGTTGGCGAATTCGTCATTTGGCGACAGGAAGGGGTGCGTTTCGCCGTCGCCCTTGATCTGTGTCGCCTCGTAGAGACGCTCCCACTTGGCGCGCGTCTCCGCATATTCGCGGTCTATTGGCTTGTCGACGCCCGGCTCGATCATCGGGAACATGCGGCCATTGGAAAGGTTGCCATTATGGGCGATGGCGAGCACGTCGCCGCCGGTTTTCTCCTCATAGGCCGCCATCCACTTCCACAGGTCGCGCGGATTATCGCTGCCCGGTGCGAGCACGGTGAAAGGCACGATCTGGCGGGCGAGATCGCCATTGTCGCGGAAAATGACGTTGCGATGCAGGTTGTTGCCGCTCGTGTTGGAAGTCCACTCGTAGCCAATGACCGCCGTAAAGCGGCCTGGATCGTTCGCCTCCTCCGCCGCGTCGATAGTCTCCTGCCATGCCGAGCGATAGGGGGCGGAGTCGGGAGAATAAAGCAGCGGCCCGGTGAGCTCCCCTGCACCGAAAGCAGTGATGAGCTCGATCGCGGCAGCGGCGCCCTGGCCGGACTGGATCATGTCGTACCACCGTCGTCCCTTGGGGTCCGCCACGATATCAGGCTTGCCGGCCAACAGGTCGTTGAAGAAGCCCATATTGTCGGAATGGTCGGTGACGACCAGGAAATCGAGCGGCCGCGACAGTTTCACCAATTGCCCGGAGGATGCCATCACCTCCTCACCTTTGCCGAAGCGATAGGCATCGCGCGGTCCAAGGCGCGCACCGAAGGCGCCGGCATCGAAGGAGAAGGATGTGTGGGTGTGGGTGTCGCCGAACAGCGGCCGGGTCGGGAAGTTGCGCCCGGCCCAGGGAGAATAGGGCCGTTTGGCCGGATAGAGCTGGTCGGCGGTTCCCTTGTCCAAGGAACCGGAATCCAGCAGGGTATCCTGCGCCGCAACGGGCAGCGCGCCTGTCAGGCTTGCTGTTCCAAGAGCGGCGACCGAAACAAACTGCAGAAGTCCGAACGTTCTCACCATAGTCCTCCTCCAACTGTGGGTGCATGCCCAAGCGAATCATTCCCTGGAAAACTGGTCATCGGAGACCACCGGACCGCGTGAACACGGCCTTGGAACTCCTGCCTTCATCAGCGCTTGAAAGGTACATGGCGATCGCGAAATGCGATGCTTCGTCCAGGCCAACGCCCGCATTCAGGATTTCACGCAGCCGGGGGACGAAACGAACCACTTTCCAATCGGACAGGTCATTTGCGACATTCCCGGCAAGCTCGGGGTGATGCGCGAGCAGCCGACCGTAAGCTTCGATGATCGCGGACCGCAGTTCGACTGCCCCGCCCGTCCCCTGTACCGACAATGCTCTCACGATTTCGAGCAGCTCAGCATGACTTCGGCCCGGCTCGACGAAGTATTCTTCCGCGAGCCGCGTCACCCCGTCCGCGCCCGTCATCTCGATGAGCGCAGTGGCATAGGCACCGAGGTTGATCGTCAGCCCATGCTCCGCCGCGGTCTTCAGTTTTCCGCGAACGAAGGCGATGTCGTCCGGGCGGTCCGACATGCCGAGCATGAGGATGTAGAGCCCATGCCATTCGACATGAAACAAGTCGTTGACGATTCGATAGATGTCGTCACGCGCAACTCTTGTCTCGAGATCGCGCAGCGTTGCGTAGGGCGCGCGCGCGACTTCGAGGAAGGCCAGTTCGGCGAGCCTGCGATCTTCGTGCCGGAGGTAAGTGGCGAAGAACACCGCGCGTTCGGCCAGCGTCTTCGAGCTCATGTCCCATTGAGCCACCTGGCGCATTACACTTTGATACTCGCGCCCCGCCATGCCAAGCGCCCTCCAGGCCCCGCCGGGACCGTTCTGGACAAGAATGACCTGGAGAGCCGGATACAGCTGGAGGGCGCGGGCCGTCGTCGAATCGAGGAACAGAGGGATGGCGCTGCCGTCGTAGCGTCCCTTGAATGTTTCCAGCACTACGTAGGAGAAAGGTCTTGCCGGGTTCTCGCGCGCGAAGACCGCCGTGCCGCTCCCGACAACCTGGTCGGCATTCGTCACCTTGGGATAGGGCATACAGAGCACACAAGCATGCGCCGGCGTCGCGGTCAGCAGGAACGCCCACATCAGCGATGCCAGTGCTGCGCTTGTCAGCCCGGTTCGCCGATCCCTGCGCGAGGTGTTCATATGCCGCCCTTCCCGACAATCTCAAAAGGTCGCCACACGTTCGATCACCCAGAACATTGCAATCGTGCCGATAGCGTATGGCGGCACGAGATCCAGCCAGGCCGGCAGCGATCGCCTGCGGACCCGGATCAGTGCGACCAGCGCAAGCACGGCTCCGACAAAAAGAAGCTGTCCGATTTCAACGCCGAGGTTGAAGAACAGAAGTGCGACCGGAATCTGCCCGGCCGGCAGTCCGATCTGGCTAAGGGCTCCGGCAAAACCGAAGCCATGGAGAAGCCCGAAAGCAAATGCTACCAGCCAGGGTGCTCGAGCGGCTAAACTTCTGCGCCCCTGCCGTACGTGGACGATCTCGACCGCGATGAACGCGATCGACAACGCAATCACCGCTTCGACCGGCGGCGAGGGTACGTTGACAAAGCCGAGCGTCGCCAGCGCGAGCGTGATGCTGTGCGCGACGGTGAAGGCGGTGATCGTCTTGACGAGCCGCCACGAGCCCGCGGTGATGATGAGCAGGGCAAGCACGAAAAGCAGATGATCGAAGCCTGACAGAATGTGCTCGACGCCAAGTTTGAAATAAGCGGCGGCCGTAAACCAGCGGCTTGGAGTTGCCGGAATCGTCGCTTCCGGGGCGCCGGGCGTCAGCCGCTCGATCCACACGTCGCCGCTGGCGAACTCGACGCGCACCAGCGCATCGGTCATCGTGTTTTGCAGGCCGTCAATCGATACCACCTGGCCTTCCAACGGCTCGACCGCGCGCATCTGCCAGGTCTGCACCATTGCGTCGCCGGTCGGGCGCGAGACGACCGACGTGAGGTTCTCGACCTTGCCCGAGAATGCTGCCGACAGCGCCAGTCGCGCGTCACCCTGCATCGGTGTCTTGAACAGCACGCTGAACTCGTTCGGCGCCTCTTCCTGAACGCTGAGGTAGGCTGGGCGCACCTCGTGCGCCGAGGCAACCTCCGAGAACAGCATGGCGATGGCCGCTGTCAGCACAACCAGCCGAACGCACTGGGTCGCGGCGCGGGCACCTCGGACGAGTGCAGGCCATTTGGTCGGCGGGTTCATTGAGTGGCCACTTTCGGTGCGGGCTCAGACCCCAATACCGCTTTCGTGGTGTCGTCCAACTCGACGCCATACTTGTTGCGTAGCGCGATCAGATAATCGCGGCTCAACTCGGTCTGCTTCGCAGAGCGCCACTCAGAAAGGACCGCATCCCTGACCGTCTCGAAGGGCTTCAGCGCCGTCGCTGTACGCTGCGTGACGAGCACCAGATGAAAGCCGTAGCCGGATTTCATCGGCCCCTGCCATCCGCCGGCTTCGAGTGCAAACACCGCGCGCGCAAAATCGGCACCGAACATTCCGGACAGCGCCAACTCGTCGGTTTCGGCGAAGCTGTCGCCGAACAGCAGCCGGTCGCCCGCGGTCGAACCGTCCTCTGTATTCGCTGACAGCGCACCCAGCGCGGCGGTCGCGTCCGCCGCGGCATCCTTGCGATGCTCCGGGTTGAAGTAGACCTGCCTGAACGAGAGTTTTCCGGGCGTCTCGAAGTGTGCAGGGTTGGCGGCATGGAACTGCCGCAGTTCCGCTTCGGTCGGCTCGGTAAGCTGGGCCGTGTCCTCGACAAGGAATTTCAGCTTTTGCGCCAGGCGGCGGCGGATGATGGTGTCGTCCTGCTCAAGGCCCATCTCCTGCGCTTCGCGCGCCATCACTTTCTCATTCAGCAGATCGTCGACAAGACCCTTGAGCTCATCGGCGGTTGGCTCACGCAGCCATTGGCTCGACCAGGTCTGCTTGAGCCAGCGCACGTCGCCTTCACCGATCCGGATCGGCTCGGCGGCTGTGGCTTCGATACGCCTGTCGTTCAGCCAGGAATAGCCGCCAAACAGGATCGCACCGATGACGGCAAAATGCAGCAGAGGCTCCCTGAGCAATATCATACGCTTTCCTGCGCCCCTGCTGTCGCATCCATGGTTCGGTCCAAGACGACAGCATCTCGCATCAGAGCCATTCGAGTGTGATACTCCGAAGACTACTTCTTTCGCTCCTGCATGGATGGTAGGCCCCAAAGATCCGGGGCGGAATGTAATTTACGTGGGCAAGCACGTAACAGGGCAACAACAAAGCCGCTGCTGAGCGTGTGAGGAGTCGTGCCGAAATTTTCTGTGAGCATCGATTGCGAGCCGATCATCTCCTTGGCCGCGCAGCGGCCGCTAGGTTTGCCGAGCCACTTAGAGCCGGAGAACCTCGAAATTACCCCGCGCAGGCCAACCGAGGGGCTACCTCTTGCAATCTTTTGTGGCGGAGCCAACACATTCCTTGCCAGCTCTCGATTTCTGGCTGGCCTGGGAACCCGTCAAGGCGCCGATGTGGTTGCCCAAATTTTCTCTGCTGTTTTGATCGACGGCTGCAACGGGTGCGGCAATCACCAACCCTGCCGCGCTGCCCGCCGCTGCCGCCACACCGGTCGTTGCGTGAATGATCGTGTCGCCGAGGCCTATCCTGTTGTCGGTCAACGTCTGGCCGCCGGCCATACGCGCCCCGATCAGTTGCACGATCTGCGGTGACGACGCGAACTTGCCGTGATGCAAACGATCTCCGGATTTGATTTTCGTCAGATCGATGACGGTTATGTTGTTGCTGGCGAGTTCTTCCTTGTATGGAGCTTGTTCCGGATCGATCGATCCGAGTCGAGGGATATCGCCCCAGACCCGCCGCGAAACTTTGAGCGCCCGATCGTCCTGCGAGACAAAGAGGGTGAACTGCGGGTGCTGTTTGCCCATGTCGGCAATCTGAGTGCGAAACACATCGACGTCGACGTCTGGCGCGGCCAGCATGACGTTCTTGAACTTTTTCGGAAGGCCGCCATTGCGGATGGCCATCTGGCGCAAGCCTTCCAGCGCAAGCCAGTTGCCCATCGAATGGGCGAGGATCGAAACTTCCTTTATCTGGGGATCGCGTGCAAGGTATTGGAACAGCAGTTCAAGCGCATTTCGCGTGTAGTTGGTGCTTTCACGATCGTAGCCATACGCCAGCGCACTGCCTCGGGAGGGCCAGGTGACCAGGATCGGGACGCTCTGCGTGTCCGTGTCCTTTGCGATCTGCGCAAAGCGATAGACCGCGTCTTCAAAGCGATTGTTGAATCCGTGAATAAAGACGAGGACACTGTGATCCGGGCTCTTCCTGACAGAGGCGCTAAGCCACCCCTTTGCTGTCTCGATCGTCAATTCCTGGGCCTGTACGACGGCGAAATCAGTCGCCGGGTTTGACGGCAGCTTCTTGGGCCATGCGACCTCTCCAACCTTTCGGACCGATGGCGGAGGGATCGACACCGTAATCTCCGCGAACGAGGGAGCCAGTCCGCGCTCGCCCGTAAACATTTGTGCCGGATTGGAGGAACGACTGCGTGTCGTTGTGACCAGCATCTCCACCTTGCTGGAGGACGGCGAGGTATCGGCCACGGGCAGCAGCACATTCGTCGGACGGGACGCGCACCCCCACAGCAGGCCAACCAACGCCGATGCCAACAAAAAATTGCTGACACGCCTGACTTTGGACGGGCTCACGAAACTGTTCCCCAAACTCTTCTCCCGTTCGAAGTCATCCAGGCTCAGATCCAATCAGAACCGAAATCTGGCGCCGATGATTGGTCCCTGCATTGCTATGTCAAACACAAATCGGTCGTCGTCGTAGTCTACGGCAAGGTAGCGATAGCCCGCTTCCAGCGTGACCCAATCACTGTACCGGTATTGAAGCGTGCCCTGCACTTGCCAATCGATGTCGGCGCCAAGGCCGAAGCCACCGACATCCGCCTCGCCATGGAGTCCGAATCCGTTGCCGAGAGCAACGTCGCCGGCCACGCCAATAATCGGGTCGACCCAGGTCTTGCTGCCGCTGGCCTCTCTTACGGCGAGAGGGCCAGTAACGGTCAGATCCGCATCGAGGTGCCAGAGCCGCCCGCCGGCCAGAACGTCCAGGGTCGCGGTGCCATTATCGAAGACCCGATAGGAGCCGCCGAAGGTCCACACCACCGTGTCCATGTTCGCTTCGGCCGAGAAAAGAGCCAACGGGCCGGGCGACGTGCCATCGGCCTCGAGTCCCAGGTATATGAAGTCGGTGAACAGAGCGTAGCGGCCATTGCGCGCCTCACCGGCAAGCATGACCGGCGGGGGAGACCAATCGATGTGGTCAAAGATCTGGCCGAAATCGACGTCGATATCTACCGGCGACAGGCCCCTGACGCCGACCCTGCCCTTCATGCCTGCCATCCAGAAATAGGGTTTTGCGGCGAAGGTCCAGGCCGGCGCGGCTTCAGCAGGCACGGGGGCGGCTTCAGGAAGTTGCGTCGCAGCGTCCGCAGCGATCGCCGGCACCGCAAACAGCGCTGCCGCTGTTCCCGCCGAAGCCAATACGAGAGCTCGGATGATTCCCATATCGAAGTCCCCTCTAATTCCGTCTTTTACTTCATGTCCGATGCGATCGCGCCCGCAGCGACAACATATATCTATTCGCGCCGCTCAGCTAATGGATATCGGTTTCCGATCGTCTCTCATGTCGACAGCGGTTCATTTTGTTGCTGTCACGGACGAACAGTGCCGGGCCTACTTCGGGAACAGCAGTCCCGTGTGCAATCGAGCCCGTCGGGTCCGCTATCGGGGCTTACCGTGACGACAAGCAGGGCCGGGAGCACGGCTGCTATAATTTGTGGAGGTCGATTGCCAGACAGAAATTCCAAGCCAGCCTCCGCTTAATTCTGGCGTGGCGGCCAAGGAATGACGTGCGGTTTCCGGGCGGCATCCGCGCGCAGCACGGCTCCGACCTCCCCAACCAACCGATCCACCAGTTCCTGCCATTCGGCTCGTCTGGACTCGCGCAATGCCGGCGGGACCTTGTCGATCCTCAAGAGTGCCAGCTCCGCTTCTGCAAGTTCCTCGCACATATCCTGAAAGCCCTCACTTCGGCCCAACAGCCGATGGATCGCCAATTCAAATTGCGGGAACCGACGAACCGCCGCCGAGACCGCTCTTTGTCTATCAGCCGGTTCGTCGTCCATCCTCATGGCGCAAATTCGTGTTTTTCCGAAACCACCGTAGCCTATCGCAGGCAGGCGGCTGCGGAATGTAAGTTACGTGGGCGACAGGGTAATTTCTGAACATCCATAGCGGTCGGCACCAAGCCTAAAATCGCAAATTCAAATTGCGCTGCCGGCGAGGCCGCCTAACTCTTTGATCCGTTGTCATCCGCCGGTGCATTGCGCGAACCGTCGCCGTCGTCCCAGCGTTATCCGTTCAGACTACTGGGAGTATTGCAAGAACAGGCTCGCGGTTATAAATTGCGCAGCGAGGGTAACCGGCGACAAAAGAAATATAACTGGGAGTGGTCACCCCCAGAACGTCAGGTGAGGGAACCAAGGTGATCCGGGCGGAACCAGCCATAGGGAGGGAGCATGGGCTCGCCCCAGAGGATTGTCGTGCCCAGCTTGCCCTGATCCTCAACAGCGCGGACTTCGATGCAACCGGTCGCGAGCGCCGCTTCCTCAGCCATGTGGTGGAGGAGACGCTGGCGGGTCGCGGTGATCGTATCAAGGCCTATTCGATCGCAGTCGAAGTGTTCGGCCGTGACATGTCCTTCGACCCGCAGACGGATCCGATTGTCCGGATCGAGGCTGGCCACCTCCGGCGCGGGCTCGAACGATACTACCTGACTGCCGGACACGACGATCCTATTCTCATCACGATCCCGAAAGGCGGTTACGTTCCAACGTTCTCGGTGCGATCGCCCCTCGAGACCATTGAGCCGGACTTGCCTGTCGACCGAGCAGAGAAAGTCTCGCCCCCTGCTCGATGGATGAAGGCATCATGGCTGACGGTGGCTCTTGCGGCAATCGTCGCGGCATTGGCTGTTCTGGCATTGGGATTGGCGAGGAGCGACGTTCGCCCGACTTCGCCTGAGATCCCGCGACTGCTGGTCGAGACGTTTGACGACCTTTCAGGAACGGAAGCCTCCAGGGCGATTGCGAGCGGATTGAGGCAGGAAGTCGTCAGCCAGCTTTCCAAATTCAAGGATATCGTGGTCGTGGAGTCGGCCGCAAAGGGGGAGGATCCATCGATCTCGCCGGCAAGATTTGTCCTGGCCGGAAGCGTGAACCTGTCGACCGATGCCTTCCGGCTTCGGGTCCGGCTGCTCAACCGGGCGGACAACTCGGTTCTGTGGGCAGAAAGCTATGATGGCGGGCTGAAGGTGGCGCAGCTTGTGGAAGTCCAGACGGACATCGCGCGTAATGTGTCATCGAGCCTGGCCCAGGCATATGGCGTCATCTTTCAGGCAGACGCCAATCTCCACGTCGTCAATCCGCCCGACGATTGGGCCGCCTACTCTTGCACGCTTTCTTTCTACGCATATCGGGTCGGTGTCGATGCAGAAAGCCGGTCATCGGTACGCGGGTGCCTTGAGAAGGCAGTGGATCGCTTTCCGACCTACGCCACCGCCTGGGGTCTTCTCTCGCTAATCTACATAGATGACTACCGATTCGAGTTTTCAGCCGACCCCGAAGAGTCCGCCGCTGCGCTCGATCGCGCCTTGGCGGCGGCAAGGCGATCTGTGGGGCTTGATCCTGTCAACGTCCGGGGACGCCAGGCCGAAATGGTTGCGCTTTATTTCCACAAGGAGATCGATGCCGCATTGAAAGTGGGCAAGCAGACTTTAACCATCAACCCGAACGACACCGAGTTTATGGGTGAATATGGAGAGCGCCTGGCGGTTTCTGGAAATTGGCATGACGGTTGCCAGTTGATAGCGGAGGCGCGTCAGAAGAACCCGGGATCAGGCTACTATGACGTGGATCTGGCTCTCTGCTCGTATTTCAGCGGGGATTATACGCAGGCAGCTATGTGGATCAACAAATCGCCATTTCCGTCGAATCCGATCTATCATCTGCTTGCCGCCGCCGTTTTCGGCGAGGGAGGATACAAAATCGCGGCTGATCGCGAGGTCGCATGGCTGAACCAAAATCAACCTGATTTGGTGAAGAACATGCGCCAGGTGGTTTCGGCGCGGTTGGCCCGTTCGCAAGATGTCGAGTTTTTCCTCGGCTCGCTAAGGAAAGCGGGCCTTGGCATCGCAGGCGACTAAGAAGTCAGCGGCGCCCGCCCCTCACCTGCCCGGCGGCGAAGCGGCATCAAAAACAACGAGATCTGGATGGACGGAAGTGTTCGTTCGAATGATGCTATTGCGTTGACTTGAGCGCAGGTTTTGCTCAGCCAGCACAGCGCCTCCTCTTAAGCACGCTGGCGGTCTTGGCCCGGCGGCCTGCTGACAGTCCCCCAATAGAGCTGCCGGGCCACTCGAACTTGCTCAATGGAAGGCGCGGACTTTCAGGATTAGAACCAACAAGCACATCAGCGGCATCATCTTTGGCGAGGTGCTGCATCATTGAGCACTTGCCAATGAAGGATAATGGCCGAAAACGCAAAAAAAGCCCCGCCGCTCCATTTGCGAAGCGGCGGGCCCCCCACTCGCCCCCCATTGATGCCCAAGCAATTGCGGTGCCAGACGTGTTGACCCATTGCGGCGCACCTTTTGATGCCGGGACAGCCTGTTCGCAGTTGAGAGGGGCTGGATCGAGCCGGTCGATGGAGTATCGACTTTTGTCGCAAAAGCTTTCCCGCCGGAACGCTTGCTCGTCTGGATGGTTGGTTGGGATGCAGGAGATGCAGGCGTGGCCAAGAAGCTGTCAATCGCGCAAACGTTGCGACGAACCTCTGACCAACTGAAGAGGATCCGCAAACACGTCGCCAATGGCGGTCATGTGGACCAGATGCAAGAGGTCGACGCCCTGGTAGGCCTCGCCAAAGAAGTGGCCGACGGCAGCTGGCCGGGTTTGAAAGCCTGGCAGATGAAAACGATGGCTCTGTGCAAGGCGATGACGATTCAAAGGACTGAGCGTTGTCGACCGGCTGCTGATATTCCGCGATAACGGAATTACTTGATTTGCCAAGATCGGTACTATCCAGCGGCGGCGGACCCCCCAATCCGCCTGGCCGGCGCCGTCAAGCGTCCTTACCCCAACGCCCCCAAGCGGCGCCGGCCGCTCGGTTGCGGAGCCTCGTGTCAGGCCCGAGGGCATGCTTTGGCGCAACATGCATTGGGCCAAGAGACGCGCGGGTTAGACAGGTTTTTTCTGCAACTTGCGGCGATCTGTACACGCGCCACGCAATCGGGAGATTTCCATCGCTCTCGGCGGCCTTTAATACCCGATCTGCGATATCGCAGCGGATAATGGGATCGTCCGCTATATGATCCATTGGATTCTGTGGATTCTGTTTGAAAAACATCTCCGGCCCCGCGCTTGGCGCTGAGAATGCTCAACGGTTACCGCTTTGAACAGTCGTCAAATGACGACCACAGACGAATTTATACGCCATCCCACGATGGCCACTTTGGCGTAATCGCATGGAGCCGAGACGCGGATCCTGCCCGTTGGTCGGTGTAACAAAAGCTTGTAGCCGGGAACAACCACTCAACGGTTCGCGTTTGTTGCGAAGGCCCGCTTCTTTTGCACGGGCAGCGAGCCTCGAAGGTTCGCAAATGCCGCACCGGCGTTTCAATCGCACCCGCCTCAGCCCTCACGATCTGGCTATTTGTGAACGCGTGTACGATCAGGTTTGCGCAGATGAACACATCGCCCCTTTGAGCCGGGATGCCGAAGCCTTGGCGGTGATGATTGTCGCAATCTTCCGAAACATTACGACCAGTGAGCGCGAACTGCTGGAGGAGGTCAGGTCGCTTCGTCGTCCAAAGGGCGCAGAACAGGCGCGCTAGCTTGGCGGCTTTCCCTGACGAATCGTTCTTGTCCCGCTTTGGCACAGCCGGATTGGCATCGTAATTGCCTTTTGAGTCTCGCCAGAGTGTAGCCACAGCGCTTGCGAAGGAGATGGAAATGGGTTTGGCCGAAGACCTGTCTGATGTTGCCCTCACATTTGCTTGTCCGGCTTGCTCGCATCCGGCGGTAAGGAAGGGCTCTGCGCTGAAAACGATCGCCCACTTCAGATGCGACGGGTGCAACGCCAAGGTGCGGATCACTTATCCGCAGAAACTGGCGATCTTCGAAAAGCACAAGCTATTGACTGCGCATGGGGCATGGCAATAACTCAACGCTGCTTATGCGGTTAAGAGCCAGGTTCGACTTCCCTGTGATTCCAAAGGGTTTTGGCGAACTGGTGAATTGATTTGGAAGATGACGGGGACCCCGATCGCCCGGAAACAACTTGGCCGAGCATGTCTGCGCCATGAACTTATTTGACGGAGGCCGAACGCCATGGTTGAACCGCAGCTCATCGCCTGCAAGGGCGCCTCCGATCGTATTCAACTCCAGGTGGTTTGAATTTGACCACGGCAATTGAGGACATTTTTCGGCCGCTTGCATTAACCGCGCGGTTGCTTGTCCAGTGCTGGCCGCAGCTATTGCTTGTCGGCTGCCTGGGCATGATCGCTCGTGGTCTGCTGCTTCAGGGCGCCGTGACGATCGGCCTGCAATTCCCGCTGGGCGGAATGGTCATGCTGTCGCTGGTGGTCCTCGCCAAGCTGACGGTGCTGGTCATCATGTTCGTGGTGCTCCGGCCGCATATGCCGGCGGTGGCGGCGCTGAGGCAAAAAGCCAAAAAGGCAGTGCACGAAACAAAGCGCGAGCCGGTCCTGGCGATTACCGCCGCTGCGATCCTGCCGTTCTTTGCCTATTATGCCGCCTGGGGTTTTCTTGGCGATACGGTTCGCGAATATTCGCGCATGGCGCTCGCCCAGGCCGATTTCGGCAAGAGCGTCGACATCTTCGCCATTCTTCAGTCAAGCGGCGTGGCACTGTCGATCGTCATATGCTGGCTGGTGCGTTTTGCCGCCAAGCGACTGGATGCGCGCGCGTCTCACCCCTACTGGCGGCTGCTGATCGTGGCGACGGACGCAACCTGGGTCTTCATCGGCCTTTATGCGCTCGGCGTATGGAAGGACCAGTTCATCCGCTGGCTTGGCGCAGGCGCCGCTTTGCAACAACTCAGCCTCGATTTGCTTGCGCCGATAAGTCAGGCGGCCGCGGCCGGCCAGTTCGTTCCCGTGGAGTTCCGGCCGCTTCCCTTCGGCGAGCAGCTTCAGAATTTATTCTTTTTCGCGTTGCTGCCGATTGTCTGGCTGGTGATGGCAGCGATCATCAACGGCTATGAGCTTTCCGCGCCGGCCGCTTCCGGTCCTGCGCCATCCCAAGCGACCTCCTGGCAGAAGTGGCTGAAGGATTTCGCGTCTCACTTCGTTGGCGGTTACCGCAGCCGCTATTCGCCGGTGTGGACTTGCGTCAAGCTGACGCTCAGTGCCGGCTTGGCCACGCTTGTCACCTTCGTCATTGCCTATCAGGCCATCTCCTGGGCCGGCGCCTGGACATGGTATGGACTGACGAGGCTGATCGGAGCGCACGATCTCGCGACCTGGCAGATCTTCGCCGATGCCATCAGCCTGTTCATCGGCAGCCCAAGCGAACTCGACGGCGGAATCCTGCTCGACGCGGTCCGGGTCGCGCTGCTTGCAGCCGTGCTCGAGGCCGCGGTCGCCATGGCTGGCGCAGACAATGGCGTCAGGTCCGCGGCTCGCCGACGCTGAGATAACTCGGCAGCGCCGAGTAGAGGGCGATCGACAGCCTGAGGCCGCTCGCCGCAGGTGGGATCGAAAAACTGGCAGCCATCCGTGCCGGTTTGCCGGGCTCCGTCGCCGCGAATGCCATGCCGCCGCACAGGGACCGTTGCTCGGCCTCCGGATACTGTTTCCTGACCACCGGATCGGCAAACAGGGTTGGCCGCCATTCGCGACCGCTGCCATCGAAAAGCCGCACCTCGCAAGGTACCGAGCCGAGCGCTTTCGGGTCGGCAGCGAGAGCTTCGAATTCGGCAAGCACGACGGCGCTTCCCGCGCTGCCTGCCAGTCTGGTGAAGCGTGTCACGGTCCAGCTGGCGCCGGCATAATCGATCGGCTGTCCCAGGCTCGCAGATAGCGGCTGGCGCACATGTTGGGAGCGCCAGTCCTTGATGCTTCCCCACGTCTGCACGGCCAGCGCGGCAGGCAGTGCGACCACCAGCGCCATCATGCTCAGCCAGTAGCCTCGCCGCGTTGACCTCACCTTTGCGGGAGAACTGTCCATGGCGGCCTTTCTTCGTTGCGGCGTATGGTGATCGCCGGCTCGATGTCCTTGCCGGAAATAGTCGTGGCGATGCGGATCTCGTCGTCGAGCGGCAGCAATTTTGTGGGTGCGACCACGACGGTCCCGCCGGCGACGGCATCCTCCGGCACTTCGAACACCAGAAGCACCCGGCGTGGCAGCCCGGGCTGGTAGACATCGCCCGGCATCATTTCGATCGTCGCCCACAAGCGGTCGGTCAGGACATAACGGATGCCGCTGCGGCTCAGCCACTCGCCCGATGTGAGACCCAGGGACTTGAATTTCGCTTCGGCCTCGCCTTCGACCACAACCCATACGCCGGAACTCGTGTAGGTCTTTGACTTGCCGAAGGTCTCGACGTTGAGAACACGCGCCACCCTGGCGCTGTCCAGCGAAAGCGCGAAGGCGCGGGCCTCCACACGCTTGTTCATGCCGCCCGAAGCGACTATCGGCGATGTAATGTCGCTGTACAGCGGACGCGTATGCTGCATGCCGTAGAGCACGGCGGCAGCCAACAGCAGCGCCAGCGCCGAACGCACCATGCGCATCATGGCGCCTTCTCCACCGGCAGATCGACCGTCGCAACCGGATCACGGTCGAACCACCCGCTTGCGCCGTAGACATTGTCGCGCAGCTTGTAGATCTGGCCGGTGACGGTGATCGTCACCTTGTCGGGCACGGGCACACCGGCCGGCCACTCCCAGGCCATGGTCAGGCGTTCCGGCATGTTGGGATTGAAGTATCCCGCCAGATACTTGTCACGCTCGAGATAAACCGTTGGCATCGGCAGCTTTTGCGCCGGCGCGCTGAGCGTGACGACGCGATGGAGCACGTTGTTGGGGGTGGCGGAACGGTTCACCACATCCATGTCCACCATCACGAGCTGCACGGGCCGCGATGGGGGAACGCCTGTCGGCGGCACGGTTCCGACACGTGCCGTTCGCAAGGTCACAAACCAGCGACCGGCATCGATTTGCTGGCCTGCCTGCACAACCGGCACCTTTGGCGGATGGGCAGCTTCGTAGAGCGTCATTGAAAACGAGATTGCCGATGCGGCCAGCCCGCCCAGGCCTGCAATCAAAAAAGCATACAGCCTTTGCCGTATTGTCGTTCGTGTCGGTTCCGTCATGCGCCGTGCGGTATGCGATGGTCCTCAGGCCAGCCTTATACGATGCGAAAATGATTTGTTACAACAGCAGCGGCAGGTATCTCCAAAGCGGTTCAGCGCGGAGACCCCAGCCGCGCAATCGGATCGTGGCCCGCCCGGCCAGTGTTCAATCTCCGCGGCTGACGCCAAGAGGGGCATTAAGTCCGATGGGCTCGCCTAAACCATTCGGCCCCACACCATTCGATAGAGGCGCCGGGCCCGGCTCGGCGCCCCCTCACCTCTTCACTTATCCGACCATACCGCCAGCTCGTAGCCGTCGGGATCGGAGAAGTGGAAGCGGCGGCCGCCCGGGAAGGAATAGGCGGGCTTGACGATCTTTCCGCCGGCTTCCTCGACATGGCGCTGGGTCTCGTCGAGCTTGTCAGCATAAAGGATCACCAGCGGCCCGCCTGCCGCCTTGCCCTGGCCGCCCAGAGCGAAGCCGCCGGTCAGGCGGCCGTCTTTGAACTCGCAATAGCTCGGCCCGTAGTCCTTGAAGGACCAGCCGAAGGCCTTTCCATAGAAGTCGCGCGAGCGCGCGATGTCGCCGACGGAAAACTCGACATAATCGATGCGCTTGTCGTTGCTGGATTTGGCCATGATCTTCTCCTTTCGCGGTTTTTGGAAGCTCAGCGTTCGAGCATTGCCTTCAGGCTGTTGAGGTCGCGCTGCACGGCCTCGGCGTCGGCAGCGAATATCTCCTCCGCCATGTCCGGCGTCCTCAACAGCACGAACATGACCTCCGCGCCGGTCCCGTTGGCAACCACGCGCACCCCTGCACTGTGAGCGGGCGTCTGCGGTGCAATGCGTCCTGACGACCGGGGCGTCGTTCGATTGGCAGCTTTCACCGGCTGCTGGCGATGTCGCCCGCGATAGGCAGTTTGCCGTCTTTATCGCCATGGAGCCTTGACGCACGGGAACCATACACGTTAGGGCGTCCGGGCACGAACGATTGGCGACCAAGCAAGGAAATTCCAGCTGATGGAAATTTTTACCGCCGCCGGCCTCGCGGCCCTGCTCCAGGTCATTGCCATCGACCTTGTGCTTGCCGGCGACAATGCCATCGTCATCGGCCTTGCTGCGGCGGGCCTGCCGTCGGATCAGCGCAAGAAGGCGATTCTCGTCGGCATTGCGGCGGCCACCGTGCTTCGCATCTTCTTCGCCCTGATCACCCAGTGGCTTCTCACCATCGGCCCCATTCTCCTCATAGCCGGCGGCCTGCTGCTGCTTTGGGTGTGCTGGAAGATGTGGCGCGAGTTGCGTGTCAGCTACGAGCAGGAACATGACGCGACGGAAGCGTTGTCGAATGTCGATTACGACAAAAGCGGGACGATTGGCGGCAAGGGGCCGCGCAAGACCTTCGCTCAGGCAGCCTGGCAGATCGTCATTGCCGACGTTTCGATGTCTCTCGACAACGTCCTTGCAGTCGCCGGCGCGGCGATGGACCATCCGACGGTCCTGATCATCGGCTTGGCGCTGTCGATTGCGCTGATGGGCTTCGCCGCTTCGTTTGTCGCTCGCCTCCTGCATAAGTACCGCTGGATCGCCTATATCGGCCTGGTGATCATTTTCTATGTCGCCGTGAAGATGCTTCTGGATGGTGCTGTGCAGCAGTGGCCCGAACAGTTTGCGTTCCTGGCGCCCTGGTTCGGGCCGGGCGGTCATTGAAACCTGAGCAGTGCCGGTCTTAGCAGTGCAGGCCCGCCCGAGGCGCCAAGCCATTCCTCAGTTTGCCTGATTGCGGAACTATGTTATTGCGCCGTGCGAATTGAGCTTCTGCGAAAGTTCAAAAGATCAACATGCATCGAGACTTCCGGGCCGGGCCTAAGGGTTTCCGGCCCGCGTCCATTGGAAACCGCAAATGTCTGCCCCTCGCGTCAGTTTCGTCAGCCTTGGATGCCCCAAAGCCCTCGTGGACTCGGAGCGCATCATCACGCGCCTGCGCGCCGAGGGCTATGAGATCGCGCGCAAGCATGACGGCGCCGATCTGGTCGTCGTCAACACCTGCGGCTTTCTCGATTCGGCTCGCGATGAATCGCTCAATGCCATCGGCTCCGCCCTTTCGGAGAACGGCAGGGTCATCGTCACCGGCTGTCTCGGCGCCGAACCGGACGTCATCCGCGAAAAACATCCCAACGTTCTCGCCATCACCGGTCCGCAGGCCTACGAGAGCGTGATGGCTGCGGTGCATGAGGCCGCGCCCCCGAGCCACGATCCCTATGTCGACCTTTTGCCGCCGCAAGGCGTCAAGCTCACGCCGCGCCACTATGCCTATCTCAAGATTTCGGAGGGCTGCAACAACCGCTGCACCTTCTGCATCATCCCGGCGCTGCGCGGCGATCTCGTCTCGCGGCCGGCGGCCGACGTGCTGCGCGAGGCCGAGAAACTGGCCAAGGCCGGCGTCAAGGAAATCCTGGTCATCTCGCAGGACACCAGCGCCTACGGCATCGACATCAAATACCAGACCAGCATGTTCGGCGATCGCGAAGTGCGGGCCAAATTCCTCGATCTGTCGGAGGAACTCGGCAAGCTCGGCGTCTGGGTACGCATGCACTATGTCTACCCCTACCCGCATGTCGCCGATGTCATCCCGCTGATGGCCGAAGGAAAGATCCTTCCCTATCTGGACATCCCGTTCCAGCACGCCTCGCCGCGAGTGCTGAAGAACATGCGCCGGCCCGCCCATGGCGAAAAGACGCTCGACCGTATTCGCGGCTGGCGCGAAATCTGTCCGGATCTGGCGATCCGCTCCACCTTCATCGTCGGCTTCCCCGGCGAGACGGACGACGATTTCGAGATGCTGCTCGACTGGCTGGACGAAGCCAGGATCGACCGCGCCGGCTGCTTCAAATACGAGCCGGTCAGGGGCGTCCGCTCCAACGACCTCGGCCTCGAACAGGTTCCGCAGGAAATCAAGGAGGCGCGCTGGCACCGTTTCATGCAGCGCCAGCAGAAGATCTCGGCGACGCAACTCGCCAGGAAGGTCGGCAAGCGTCTGCCAGTGCTGATCGACGAGGCGCATGGCACTTCGGCGAAGGGCCGCACCAAATACGACGCACCCGAAATCGACGGCTCGGTGCATATCCAGTCGCGGCGCCCGTTGCGTGCCGGCGACATCGTCACCGTCAAGATCGACCGTGCCGACGCCTACGATCTCTACGGCTCGGCGGTCTGATCGCCGGCCGGGTGAAGACCTCTTCTGCTAGAGCATTTTGCAGCCAAACGTCTTCGTTTGGCGTCCGACAAAATGCATTAGAATTAAGAGTTAAAGCGCGATGGTTCGACGAAAACGCAAAGAGCTCTAGGACGTGACTGCTTCGCTTGCACGGACAAGCATTCGCCTAAGCCAGGCGTGACCGGGGTCGCTGTCATTCCTCCGATGCCATAGCAGAGTTTCCTGATAACCGAAGTAGTCGAAGGGCAGCGGAAAAGAGCGCACGCGCGGCCAATTCGTCAGCCGGATCACGTTTGCCGACAAGGTGCAGATCATGTCCGTCTGGGCGATGATTGCCGGCACTGCGAGCGCATACGGCAGGCTCATTGCAACGGTCCGCTTCAGGCCGCGGTCGTCCAGAAGGCGATCAATGTAGCCCTTCAGATCGCCGACATGAGTGACCAGCAAGTGCGGATACTTAAGAAAGATTTCGAGCGTCATCGCGTCGCGGATCTCAGGATGCTCGGCCGAGACGATCGATAGCCAGTTCACGTGGAAGAGTGATGCACGTTTGATCGTCGTCGGCGCATCGGGCAGGATGGTGATCGCAAGGTCTATCGAGCCCTTCTCGAGACAATCGACGATTTCCTGTCGGTGTAGGCTGCGCAGGACGATCGAAATTCTCGGCGCCGCTGAACGGAGCGCCGGCATCAGTCTGGGCATTAAAGTCGCCGCGATGTGATCGGTGGTCGCGATCCTGAAGATGCGACCCGATCGCTCCGGCGAGAACTGGCCGAACCCACCCAGCGCATCCTGGATCTGGCGTAGCGCGGCCCGGATCGGATCGGCGAGGTCGAGCGCCTTTTCGGTCGGCCGCACGCCATCGGCATGACGGACGAAGAGATCGTCGGCGAAGAGCCGACGCAGATGGGCGAGGCGCTTGCTCATCGCTGGCTGGCTCAGCCCGATACGGGCTGCCGCCCCGCTCACGCTGCCTTCACTGAGCAGAGCGCCGAAGGCGACAAGCAGGTTCAGATCGATCGAAGCCAGATTCATGCTGGACCTCCGAGTTCTTATTACTGAGAGGAATATTGAGATATCAAATATCGATTTGACGACTGAAAGCGAACCCCGAAAATAGGCGCAATCAATCGAAATGGAGACATCGATGCGACGCTGTTCTCTCGCTGCTGTTGTTCTATTCCTGATGCCGAACCTCTCAAGCGCTCAGCCGGCCGAAAGTCGCAGAGCGACCGTCTTCGCGTTGTCGGATGTCGATATGGTGCCGACCGTCTACGAGACAGGCGAGCTCGGGCCTCCAGATCCTCACTATCAGGATACGCTGTCCATCATCACCTCGCCGACAGAGCGGTCTCGCTCTGGCGCGATGACGGAGGTTTCGAATTCGACGTATGGGCCGCCCGGAGCACTAGACGTCTCCCTGGATGGCCAGTTCGTTTTCGTCGCCGAAACCTTCCGTCAACGCTCCGAACGGGCGACCCGCCTTGACGAGTTGCAGCAAGGCGACACGATCCGATCGATCCAGTTCGATGGCGGCCACTCGGCGGTGGTCGACAGCGTGCGGATCGGAATCCAGCCGCAGGCGATCCATCTCAATCCTGCTGGCGATCTCATCGCCGCAATTACTGCCGACGCCGAACACGAACTCACTTTCGTTCCGGTCAGGGAGGGTCGGTTCGGCCAAGCTTCCAGCTTCGGCCTCGGTCTTGAGCCGTCAACGGGTTTCATTCCATTGAAGGCGACCTGGGTGCAGTGGCATCCAAGCGGCCGCTATGTCGGGGTCAATCTCGTCGACCGTGGTCAGGTTGCCTTCTACGAGGTGCTGCGCGGAGAGGACGGAACGGTTTCTGCTATTCGTCCCTGGGGCAATCGCATCCAGACGAACAAGTTCCCCTTTGTCGGCCGTTTTTCGCCGGACGGCCGCTACTACATCACCTCCGATGTTCAATGGGGAATCGATACGGCTGGTTTCTATGGCGTTCAGGAGGGCATTCTCACCACGGTCCGGCTTGCCGATGTCGGGACGACGGGCGACGCAGCAAGGCACACCGTGCCTCACATCGCGCTTGGCGGCTGGGGCGCCGAGACGATCGCCTTCAGCCCCGACGGCCGCTTTCTTGTCACGTCCAATCTTCGCGGCACCGGTAAGCCAGATGGCTCGCGCGACTGGACGGAGCACGCGTCGCTCAGCCTCTATCAGCTGGACGCTGAAACAGGCGGGCTATCGCCGCACGGCGAATGGCCGCTCGCAGGCGTGCTGCCGCAAGGTCTCGCTTTTGATCGCACGGGACAAAAGCTCTTCGTTGGCGTGAACCGTTACCGCAATGAGGAAGCGCCGCTTGGCGGCGCCGTCGAGATATGGCAGATCACGACGGATGGGCGCCCGGCGCTCGCTCCCACATCGGATCGTATCCGGCTGCCTACGGGCGTTCACACGATAGTCGCCCGCTCAACTTTCGCGAGTGGGATTCGCAGCCGGGCAGGTTAAGCTCTGCAGATGAAGAGAGGGCGCCCAAAGGCACCCTCTCCTGTTCCGGCGAAAGCCGGCCGAGCCAAGGCTTGCGCTTACTGCGGCAGCTTGTCGTCGACGCCCTTGACGTAGAAGTTCATGCCGAGCAGCGTCGGGTCGTCGGCGACTTCGCCTTCCTTCAGCCACGGCGTGCCGTCCTGCTTGGCGATCGGGCCGGTGAACGGGTTCCATCCTTCGACGATCTTCTTCTCGGTGGCTTCCGCCATCGCCTTCACGTCGTCGGGCATGTTGGTGTAAGGGGCCATTTTAACGGCGCCGTCCTTGATGCCCAGCCAGACATTGCCGGGTTTCCATGTGCCGTCGAGCGCGGCCTTCACCCGGCCGATATAGTACGGGCCCCAATCGTCGACGATCGAGGTCAACTGCGCCTTGGGGGCGAACTTGATCATGTCAGAAGACTGGCCGAAGCCCTGCAGTCCGCGCTCTTCGGCGACTTGCAGGGCAGCGGTCGAGTCGGTGTGCTGGACGATGATGTCGGCACCCTGGTCGAACAGAGCCTTGGCGGCATCGGCTTCCTTGCCCGGATCGAACCATGAATTGATCCAGACGATCTTCGCCTTGAAATCCGGCTTGATCGACTGGGCGCCGAGCATGAAGGAATTGATACCCATCACCACCTCGGGAATCGGGAACGAAACGATGTAGCCGGCGACGCCCGACTTCGATTGCTTGGCGGCGATCTGGCCGAGGATGTAGCGGCCTTCGTAGAAGCGTGCGTTGTAGATGCCGAGGTTTTCTGATGTCTTGTAGCCGGTCGCGTGTTCGAACATCACGTCGGGGAATTTTTTGGCGACCTTTACTTCGGGGTCCATGAAGCCGAAGGACGTGCCGAAAATGATCTTGCATCCTTCGCGCGCCAGGCGCTCGAAGGCACGATCGGCATCGGGACCCTCGGAGACGTTCTCCAGATAAGCGGTTTCGACCTTGTCGCCGAGCGCCTTCTCCACGTCCAGGCGGCCCTGGTCATGCTGGTACGAATAGCCGAAATCGCCAATCGGTCCGGTATAGACCCAACAGGCTTTCAGCTTTTCCTGCGCTTCGGCGGTCGCCGCCAGCGACAATGCCGCCGCCGCGGTCATCAGCGCAATAAGCAGTTTTTTCATCGTGTTACCTCTCTGAGTTAAGCCTTGGAGCTTCCCGTTTGTCTTTTTATCGTCAGCGATCCGGAACGAATGGCTGCCCCAAGGAAGCCGGTGTGTTCATCATCGTCAAACGCTTGTTGCGCGAGATTAGAACGAGAACCACGATGGTTGCCAGATAGGGCAACGAAGAAAGCAGTTGCGAGGGAACCGGAATGCCAAAAGCCTGTGCATGAAGCTGGCCGATCCAGACCGCGCCGAAGATATAGGCGCCCGCCAGCACCCGCCATGGCCGCCATGATGCGAACACGACCAGCGCCAGCGCGATCCAGCCGCGTCCGGCGGTCATGTTCTCCACCCATTGCGGCGTATAGACCAGCGACAGGTGCCCTCCGGCAAGGCCCGCACAGGCGCCGCCGAAGATCACCGCCAGGTAGCGGTAGCGGATGACCTCGATGCCAAGCGCATGGGCCGATGTGTGGCTGTCGCCGATCGAGCGCAGCGTCAGCCCGGTGCGGGTCTTGAACAGGAACCACATGACGGCGGCGGTCAATGCAATCGAGATGTAGAAGATCGGGTCCTGGCCGAACAGCAATCTGCCGATGACGGGCATCGCCGTCAGGCCGGGAATGTCAAGGTTTGGCAGCCTCGCGCCGGGCTGGCCGACAAAGCTGGTGCCCATCATGCCGGAAAGCCCTAGGCCGAGCAGTGTCAGCGACAGGCCGGTCGCCACCTGGTTCGTGGCCAGCGACAAGGTCATGACGGCGAACAGCAGTGAAAACACCGCACCCAGGGCAATCGCCGCCAACAACCCGATCCATGGCGATCCGGTGAGATAGCCGGCGCCGAAACCGCCGACCGCCCCCATGATCATCATGCCTTCGACGCCGAGATTGAGCACGCCGGAACGTTCGACCACTAGCTCGCCGATCGCCGCGATCAGCAAAGGCGTCGCCGCGGTTGCGATGGTCAAAAGAATGTTGACGGTGATGTCCATCAGCGGGCCTCCTCCAGCTTCGGCGCGGCTTCAAGCGTCGGCGCAGCCAGGCCGATCAGACGAATGCGGTAGTGAATGAGCGTGTCGCAGCCGAGCACGAAGAACAGGAGCATGCCCTGGAACACGCGCGCCACCTTGTCGGAGATGCCGAGCGCGCTTTGTACCGCCTCGCCGCCAAGATAGGTCAGCGCCAGCACCAGGCCCGCCGCGACAATGCCTAATGGATTGAGCCGGCCGAGGAACGCCACGATGATGGCGGCAAAGCCGTAGCCGGGCGAAATCACCGGCTGCAGCTGGCCGATGGCGCCGGAGACTTCGGAGATGCCGGCAAGTCCAGCCAGTGCCCCCGACAGCATGAAGGCGAAGAACACCATCCGGTTGATGCCGAAGCCGGCGAAGCGCCCTGCCCTGGGGCTTGCGCCGAGCACGCGGACCTCAAAGCCTTTCAGCATGCGGCTCATCAGCATCCAGACCAGCACCGCCGCGACCAGCGCGAACACGAAACCCCAATTGGCACGGCCGGAGGCCGGCATCAGTTCCGGCAATATCGCCGAGTCGTTGAACTGTATCGTCTGCGGGAAATTGAAACCCTTCGGATCGCGCCACGGCCCGCGCACCAGCCAGTCGAGGAACAGCTGCGCGACATAGACCAGCATCAGGCTGGTCAGGATCTCGTTGGTGTTGAAGCGCGCCTTGAGCAGGGCGGGAATGGCGGCGTAGGCGGCACCGCCGACCATGCCGAACAGCAGCATCAGCGGCAGCACCAGAGGCCCTTCAAACTGTGGAAACAGCACCGGAACGCTCGAGCCGACGATGCCGCCCAGGATGAACTGGCCTTCCGCGCCGATGTTCCAGATGTTGGCTCTGTAGCAAACCGACAGGCCGACCCCGATCAGGATGAGCGGTGCCGCCTTGATCGCCAGCTCATGCAGCTGCCAGACCTGACTGACAGGCTCGAGGAAGTAGATCTGGAAAGCCTTCAAGGGATTGACGCCAAGCAGCGCGAACAGGATGGCGCCGGCAATGATCGTCAGCACGAATGCAATGAAGGGCGACAGCGCCGAGAACAGCATCGAGCGCTGCGGCCGTTTGACGAGTTCGAGGCGCATCATGACGTCTCCAGAGCGTGTTCGGCGTGGCCCGGCTCGGCCCCGCCCATTAGCAGTCCGATCTTTTCGAACGTGGCCTCGGCGATCGGCAACGGCTTCGACAATTCGCCATTGTGCATCACCGCGATCGCGTCGGATATCTCGAACAATTCGTCGAGATCCTGGCTGATGACCAGCACTGCCGAGCCGCTGCGCGCCAATTCGATCAGCGTCTGCCTGATATGGGCGGCCGCACCGGCGTCGACGCCCCACGTCGGCTGATTGACGACCATGACGCTTGGCCTGCGGTCGAGTTCGCGGCCGACGATGAATTTCTGCAGATTGCCGCCTGAAAGCGCTGCCGCCTCCGGGTCCGCAGCGCTCTTGCGCACATCCATCGCCTTGATGATGCGTTGGGCAGCGGCATAGATCGCATCGCTTTTGACCATTCCGCCGGCGCCGACAAACACCTTGCCGTCCGTGGCATGGCGCGACAGCAGCAGGTTTTCCGAAAGCTTCATGCGCGGTGCTGCACCGTGGCCGAGCCGCTCTTCCGGCACGAAGGCAGCGCCCATCAGCCGCCTGCCGGTGATGCTGAGGCCGCCGGCGTCCTTGCCGCGGATGCGTACCGAGGCGGCATCCTGCTGCGGCACCTCGCCGGAAACGGATTCGAAGAACTCGCCCTGGCCGTTGCCGGCGACGCCTGCAATTCCGATCACTTCGCCGGCGCGTACGGTCAGGTTGATGTTTCTGAGCGGGATCGAGAACGGCGTTGCCGGCTTGCGGCTGAGCGCGCGGATTTCAAGCAGCGGCTGCGCGGTCTCGATACCCTGGGCCGGCGCGCGCACCACGGCCTGCACGTCGTTGCCGACCATCATGCGGGCCAGCGATGCCGCGGTTTCCTTGCGCGGATTGCAATGGCCAACCACCTTGCCGTGGCGCAGCACGGTGGCGCGGTCGCAGATACGCTTGACCTCTTCCAGCCGGTGCGAAATGTAGAGGATGGACTTTCCTTCCGAGCGCAGCCGTTCGAGCGTCTCGAACAGCTTGTCGGCTTCCTGCGGCGTCAGCACCGAGGTCGGCTCGTCGAGGATGATGAGTTGCGGCGTCTGCAGCAGACAGCGGATGATCTCGATACGCTGGCGCTCACCGACCGAGAGGTCGCCGACCAGCGATTGCGGATCGAGCGGCAGGCCGTAGCTATAGGAAAGCGCCCTCGCCTTCGCGGCAATCGTGCTGATCGGCGAACCGTCGTCCAGCGACAGCGCGATGTTCTCGGCCGCAGTCAGTGCCTCGAACAGCGAAAAATGCTGGAACACCATGCCGATGCCAAGCTTCTTCGCAAAGCCGGGATTGGTGATCGTGACCGCCTGGCCGTTCCAGAAAATCTCGCCCGAATTGGGCTCCAGCGTTCCGAACAGCATTTTGACGAGCGTCGACTTGCCGGCGCCGTTCTCGCCGAGCAACGCATGGATTTCGCCTTTTGCGACGGTGAGATCGATATCGTCGCACGCTGTCAGTGTGCCGAACGTTTTGGTAAGGCCACGAACCTCAAGCAGGTTGGCGTCGTCCTGATTTGCACTCACAGTGCCTCCCATCTGGTTTGCCAGATATGTTCTGTGTTCCCGCAGGCATGGTATGCGCGGCCTGCTGTCGTCGCAAAGCGGCACCCGTCTTGAAAGAGCTTCAAGAATTTCAGCGGAAACCTAACGCATCGGCCCGAAAATCGAAATCGATTTTCGGAAAGCACGATGCGTGGATTCAAAATGTCAGAGCGTGCTTTTGTGCGCCCAAGTGGACGCACGTCGCTCAAAGCGATGGCAAGGCTCAGGGGACAAGAATGGTTGTCCCGGTCGTCCTGCGGCCTTCGAGGTCGGAATGCGCCCTGCCGGCATCCTGGAGCGCGTAACGCTGATTGATCTTGATCTTGACCGCGCCGCTGAGCACGATTTCGAACAGCGCGGCGGCGGACGCCTCCAGGTCTTCGCGCCTGGCGTTGTAGACGAACAGCGTCGGACGGGTTGCAAACAGCGAACCTTTCTGCGCCAGCAATGACATGCTGAACGGCGGGACCGGTCCCGACGATTGACCGAAGCTGGCGAACATGCCGAGCGGCTTCAGGCAGTCGAGCGAGGCCGGAAAGGTGTCGTTGCCGACCGAATCATAGACGACGTCGCACTTCTTGCCGCCGGTGATGGCGAGGACGCCGGCGACGAAGTCCTGCTCGCGGTAGTTGATGACGTGGTCGAAGCCATGCGCCCTGGCGAGCTCGATCTTGTCGGCGGAGCTGGCGGTGCCGATCACGGTTGCGCCAAGATGCTTGGCCCATTGGCCGAGGATCAGCCCGACACCGCCGGCCGCCGCGTGAAACAGGATCGTGTCGCCCGCCTTCACCTTGAAGGTACGGCGCAGCAGATATTCCGCCGTCATCCCTTTCAGCATCATGGCGGCCGCCTGTTCGTCGCTGATACCGTCCGGCACCTTGACGACGCGATCGGCCGCGATCACGCGCTGCTCGGCATAGGCGCCAGTCGTCACGGCGTAGGCGATGCGATCGCCCGGCTTCAGCCAGTCGATATCCGCGCCCACTTCCACGACCACCCCGGCCGCCTCGCTGCCGGGTATCAGCGGGAAACCGCCTGGCGGCGGGTAAAGGCCGGAGCGATGATAGACGTCGATGAAATTGAGGCCGATCGCCGTGTGCCTGACCAGGATTTGCCCCGAGCCGGGTTGGCCCGGATCGGCGTCCTCATAGGTCAGGACCTCCGGACCGCCATGGGCGTGGATGCGTATTGCTTTGGACATTGATGAGGCTCTCTTGGGACCAGACTCTATGGGATCAGGTTTTCTTGGCGCCGAGCGTTGGAAAGAGCTGCATGATACCGCCGATACATGCGAGGTAAAGTCCGGTGACCGTGATGCCGATCTTGGTGAAGACACTCACCTGCTCGCCCAGGACGCCGATCTGGTCGTAGAAGGCGGCAAGAGCTGCCTGCGCCAGCGCCAGCGCTCCGAAAGCGCACCATAGCAGCGTCATGCCAAGGTTGATCGGCCGCAGCCGCGCCACCCGCACCGGGTGGATGAAATTGATCGGCACAAAGGTCAGGATGCCGGCCACCACGACCACGGCGAAGGAAACCCATTGTCCCGGCTCGATGACGAACAGCGTGAACACCACCATGTTCCAGACCACGGGAAACCCCTTGAAGAAATTTTCCTTGGTCTTCATCCCGGTGTCGGCATAGTAGATCGCGCTCGACACGACGATGATCGCCGCCGACAGGAACGACAGGCCCTCACCCATGAAGCCGCGCTGGTAAAGCGCGAAGGCCGGTATCAGCACATAGGTGACGTAATCGATGATGTTGTCGAGGAGTTCGCCCGACCACGTCGGCAGGATTTCCTTGACCTCGAGCTTCCTGGCGATCGGCCCGTCGATGCCATCGACGAACAGCGCCAGCCCCAGCCACCAGAACATCGCCGTCCAGCGCTGCTCGCTCGCCGCAACCAGCGACAGGAACGCCAGGAACGAGCCCGATGCGGTCAGCAGATGGACCGAAAATGCGCGCGCCTGCGGCCATGTGACTTTCTTCTTCGGCCTCGGAATCTTGTCGGCGATTTTCCTGGCCGTGATTTTTCCGGCCGTAATTTTTCTGGCCGTTGTTTTTTTGCTCACGGGCCCCGCCAGTCCAGCTTGCAGATTTCGGCCGAGCGGCCGGCAAAATTCCAGTTGCGGCCGAAGGCCCGCATCTTGCTCTTGTCGGACCTGGCGACGATGATTTCCGGTGCGATCCAGTACTCCGAATTGCTGATCACCGTATCCTTGTCGCGGTCCTTGCCGGAAATCGGCGTCACCGCTCCATCGATGATCTTCGGGATCTGGAAGATCCGCGTCCTGTCGCGCGTCTCATAGGTGATCGGCGCCTGCTCGACGCCGAGGAACTTTCCGACCAGGATGGAGAGCAGCGAGGTGGTCCCGCCAGCCTTGCCGGTGAAAATCCTGGTCAGCGCCTTTACCGCGTAGACTGAGGCGCGCTTGTCGATGAACAGTCCGGCGGTCCAGTTGCCGCGGCTCATATAGCCGGGGATTTCCATGACCAGCCCAAGATTGAGGCCGGACAGCTCGACCTCGCCGAAATGGCCGGCATCGATGCGGAACCCCGCCCAGGTCTGGCAATAGCCCTCGGTCGGCGGATGACTGCCGAGAGACAGCACGCAAGGACAAAAAACCGTGCAATTGCAGGAGAGCACCAACTCTCCTTTCATTGCCCAGCCTTGATCCGCCATAGAATTCTCTCCCTATGCCGAGACTACTAGCAGGGCGGTTGCCCAGACAAGCAGTATCGCACCGGCGATCCGGGTTGGCAGCCTGCCCGCCGTCTGTTTTTCGATCAGGGTGAAGAGGCCGATCAACGCCAACCAGAACACGTTCATCACACCGACGGCGAACATCACCAGCATCAGCGCCCAGCAGCAGCCGAGGCACCAGACACCCTGCTCGATGCCGAGCCGGAAAATGCGGCCGGGCCTCGCGCTCCAGTTCGAAAACAGGATCGAGAACGGGCTTTTGCATTTTGTCAGGCAGGCTTCCTTCAGGCCGCTGAACTGGTAGAGGCCAGCAACCAGAAGCGCAGCCGCTCCTGTCGCTCCGACCACCGGATCGAGCATCTGCACAGAGGAGGCGAAGGCGTGAACGATGAGCGTCAGCGCCGCAAACACTGCCGACGCAGCCAACCAAACGCTGAGGTAACCGGCGACCAGGATCAGCGGATGGCCGACCGCTTCGCCCTTGATCCGCGCGGTATCGGCAATCTCGCAATAGGTGCGGATCATCGGCCCCGCCGAAGGCAGCATGGTGGCGACCGCCATCAGGAACCACATGACGATGAGCGCTCCGGCCTGCGCGCCGACGCCCCCGTCGAGCGGCGCAGGTGCAAGACAAAGACTGAAGAAGCGCTCGAGAAGATCCGGCAGCGGCAGCCCCGGCAGGTACCTGAGCATCGTGTCGCCGGGTGCATCGATGCCCGGAACCCGGCTTTCGGCGCCACGTTTGGCCATGGCGCCAAGCAGCAGCCATGCCAGGACGACGGCTGCGCCCAAAACGATGTTCACCGCCAGTCGAGGATTGCGCGAGACGCTCGCCGCGGCGCGGCCGAAACGGTCGAGATGACTGAAATCATGGTCTTCGGCGGTCATGGCAATCGAATGGGCCGAATCGCCGCGTTGATCAAGCCGCATGATCTGATCTATATGCTCATCAGGTCGGACCGACCGCCTCGCATCGCAACCGGGAAGCCGAATTGGACCGTCGGGAAACAGCACGGATACTGGTTGCCGGCAGTGGCCCGGCAGGGCTGATTGCAGCGCTTGGTTTCGCAGACGCCGGCTTTCCCGTGACGCTCGTCGGTCCCGAGGCAAATGGCCAGGACGGCCGCACGACGGCCTTGATGGACCCGGCCCTGAAGATCCTCGAACGGTTGGGCGTGCTCGATGCGGTGAGGTCCCAGGGCGCACCGCTGAAGGTGATGCGCATCGTCGATGCAACCAGCCGGCTGATCCGCAGCCCGGTGGTCATTTTCCGCGCCAGCGAAATCGGCGAGGAGCAGTTCGGACTGAATTTACCCAACAGTGCGCTCAATCCCGCACTTGCCCGTGTTGTTGCCGCCCATTCCGGCATCGAATGGCGAAAAGCGATGGTAGAGACCTGGCGCCTCGAGGGCGACCATGCGCAGGCGATGCTGTCTGACGGCAGCGAGATCACGGCATCGCTGGCCGTCGCTGCCGATGGCCGTCTGTCGCCGGCCCGCGAGGCTGCCGGCATCTCGACGTCGGCGCGGTCCTATCCGCAGGCGGCATTGGTTCTCAATTTCGGCCACCGCAGCGACCACGCGTTCACTTCGACCGAGTTCCACACCGAGACCGGCCCGTTCACCCAGGTTCCCCTGCCCGGCAATCGGTCGAGCCTTGTCTGGGTGGTAGAGCCGGAAACGGCGAAGGAACTCGCCGCACTGGACGACGCGGCGCTTTCGATGCGGGTCGAACAGCGGATGCAATCGATGCTGGGCCGGGTTTCCGTCGAACCCGGGCGGCAGGTCTACCAGCTTTCCGGCGTGACGCCGCGGTGCTTCGCGCGCAACCGGGTGGCACTTGTCAGCGAAGCCGCCCATGTGTTTCCGCCGATCGGCGCGCAAGGTCTCAACCTTGGTATCAGGGATATCGATGATCTGGTTGGAATTGCTTGCAAAAACAGGGATGATCCGGGCGCCGTCAAGGCCCTCGCAGCCTATGATTTCAAGCGCCGGCCCGACATCCTGGCGCGCAGCAATGCGGTCAACCTGCTCAACAAATCGCTGCTCTCGCAGATGCTGCCGGCACAGATGGCGCGCAGTGCTGGCCTTGGCGTGCTCGGCGGATTCGCGCCGCTCCGCGCCTTTTTCATGCGCGAGGGGCTGCGGCCCGGCAGTGGTTTTGCAGCGCTCGCCGGCGGCTTAAGGAAACAGATCCGGCGCTAGCACAGGGCGGGCTGGCCCGTAGCTTGGCGGGGCGTCAAGCGTTCGGCATTGAAATCATGCGGCGTCTGCGTCAAATAGGTCAGGTATCAGCCATAAGTCGGGCTCGATTTTTTGAAGCGTAACGCGTAAATTCAAGGTCTTAGGGAGTCTTTGCGCATTCCAGGGACGCGGCACTCTAGGATTTAGTGGTGAGTACATGATGAAAACAGCCAAATTCTCGATCGGACAGGTGGTCCGCCACCGGCTGTTTCCGTTCCGCGGCATCATTTTCGATGTCGACCCGCAATTCGCCAACACCGACGAATGGTACGAGGCGATCCCGGCGGATGTGCGGCCGCGCAAGGACCAGCCCTTCTACCACTTGCTCGCCGAGAATTCGGAAACGGAATACATCGCCTATGTGTCTGAGCAGAACCTGCTCGAGGACCGGTCTGGCGAACCGGTGCGGCATCCGGAGATCGGCGAGATGTTCGACAAGCGGCCGGACGGGCGCTACGAGCCGAGACGCCAGTCAAGACATTGAGCTGACGAAAAGCGCGGGGACCTGACTGATCGCGGGCCTGATGGGATCAAGAAATGGCCGGCCGGAACAAAAAAGCGGGGCATGGCCCCGCTTTTTTGTTGGTTTAAGAAATCGTCTTGGTCGCCAAGTCGCGCCAGGGGGGCGATCAGTTGGCGGTCTTCGCCTTGTCCTGCTCTTCCTTGAGCTTCTTTGCGAAGTCCTGGTTGTTCTTGGCAACGAAATCCTGAAGCTTCTTCTGCCGATCCTCGATGTCCGACTGCTGCAGCGGCGGCCCGTCGAAGGCGCCGCTGAAGCCGGTCAGAGCGACCTTGATAGGGTTCGGCTGGTTCTGGAAATTGACTGAGGTCAGCGTCAGGTTCGAACCCTTCTTGAAGGAATTGATGAGCTGGTCGGTCAGCGGCACTTCCGCCACGCAGCGGTCGGGGAAGCAGATCACATAGTCGAGCTTCTGCGCCTTCGCGGTGTCGATCTGGAGGCCAATGCCGGGAGGAATCAGGCGACCGCTCGGAACCGTCACCTGGAACACCTTGCGGTTTACCTTGCCCTTCAATTCGATCAGGCTGACGCCGGTGACGAGCTGGCCGTTGCCGGCAGTGGTGATGTTCTGGACATTGCAGATGTCGACGTCTTCCTGCTTGGTGCAGGCTTTGAACCAGCCCTGCGGAATCTGCTGTTGCTGCTGCGCAAGAGCAGCGGGAAGCTGTGCGCCCAAAAAGCCGACCACGCCAGCGGCCATGACCGACAGGCAGTACGCGTTGCTGTTCAGGCTCGTCATATCGTGCACTTCCTCTCAAATGATCCCGGGACCGGCTTCTTCGCGCCGTGTGGTCCAGCTAACTGTTGCCGAAATGAGGCAACAGAATGACTTCGAACGGCGTGTTACACTGCAAGCGGTGCCGAATCCAGCCTGATGTCAGCAATTCTGAGCTCGCGATTGACCGGGAGGCGGTCGGCTCATGTTAGGGTGCGCTCCGAATCATCAAGCCGACCCGGTAAGGAGACGGTCATGGGCCGCGTTCTTGTTTGGCTGATCGCCGCGATTATCACCCTTTCGCCCCAGCCGGCCTTGTCGGAGCCGAAACACGCGATCGCCATGCAGGGCGAGCCGGCGCTGCCGGCCGACTATGCGCATTTCAACTACGTCAATCCCGATGCGCCGAAGGGCGGCAGCATAACCTATTGCGTCGTTGGCAGCTTCGACAATCTCAACCCTTTCATCCTGAAAAGCCTGCGCACGACGGCACGCGGCATGATCGACAGGATTTTCGGCAATCTCGTCTTCGAGCCGTTGATGCAGCGCAATGACGATGAGGCCTTCAGTCTTTACGGCCTGCTTGCCGACACTGCCGACATGGATCCGGAGCGCAAGAGCATCGAATTCCACCTCGATCCGAGGGCCAAATGGTCTGATGGCCAACCGGTGACTGCGGAAGACGTGCTGTTCACCTACGAGGTCTTTACCGAGAAAGGCCGGCCACCCTACAGCGCCCGCATGAGCATGGTCGCCAAACTGGAAAAGACCGGCGACCGCAGCGTGCGCTTTACATTCAACGACAAGGCTAATCGCGAGACTCCGTTGGTTATCGCGATGACGCCGATCGTGCCGAAGCACGCTTTCGACAAGGCGACCTTCGACAGGACCACGCTGAAACCTGTGATCGGCAGCGGCCCCTACACCGTGGCGCACGTGGCGCCTGGCCAGCGCATCGTGTTCAAGCGCAACCCGAATTATTGGGGCAAGGACATCCCCGCCAAGCGCGGTTTCGACAATTACGACCAGATCACCATCGAATATTTCCTCAACGCCAACGCCAAGCTGGAAGCTTTCAAGAAAGGCATCTGCGCTATCGCTGACGACAGCGATCCGGTCAAGCGCGAGCGCGATCTCGACTTCCCGGCCTTCCACAAGGGCGACGTGATCGCCGAAAATTTCGACACCGGCATCCCGCCAGTGGTGACGGGGTTCCTGTTCAACACGCGGCTGCAGAAGTTCTCCAATCCGGTGGTTCGACGCGCACTCGGCATGCTCTACGACTTCGAATGGGCCAACAAGAACCTGTTTGGCGGCAAGTACATGCGCACCATGAGCTATTGGCAGAATTCCGAGCTGTCGGCACTCGGCCATCCGGCCGACGACAGGGAAAAGGCGCTCCTGGCACCCTACCCGGGTCGTGTGCCGGCCGATGTCATGGACGGCACCTGGCGGCCACCTGTCACCGACGGCTCGGGCCAGGACCGCAGGGTGCTGAAAGCTGCCTTCGACATATTCAAGGGCGCGGGCTATGCCCTGCACGATGGAGTGATGCTCGATCCCGAGGGGAAACCCTTCGGCTTGGAGATCCTGACCGCCTCCCAGAACGAAGAGCGCCTTGCCGCCATCTACCAGCGCACGCTTGCGAAGATCGGCATCGATGTCACCATCCGCAGCCTTGACGGCGACCAGATCCAGTCACGCAAGCAACGTTTCAATTTCGAGGTGCTGATCGGCGCCAGCGGTTTCGAGAACTCGCTGTCGCCGGGCATCGAGCAGTTCGGGCGCTGGGGATCAGCTGCCGCCAATGCCGAAGGGTCGTTCAACCTTGCCGGCGTCGCCGATCCGGCGATAGATGCAGCACTTGAGGCGATGGTCGACGCCCGCAGCCGCGAAGATTATGTTGCCGCCGTCCGGGTCCTCGACAGGTTGTTGATCTCCGGCCACTACATGGTTCCGATGCAGCACAACACGCAGCAATGGCTCGCCTACTGGAGCTATCTGGAGCATCCGCGAAAGACCCCCATATCCGGTTATCGACTGCCGACATGGTGGCGCAAGCCGAAGTGACCACTTCGGAACAGGAGATCAACATGAGCGACGAGAAGTCGATTACCGTCGATGTGGTATCCGACGTCGTCTGCCCCTGGTGCTTCATCGGCCAGAAGCGGCTCGACAAGGCGATCGCCGCGGCAAACGAGGTCGAGGTGCATATTCGCTGGCGGCCGTTCCAGCTCGACCCAACCATCCCGCCCGAAGGCAAGGATCGCCGCGGATACATGATGGCGAAGTTCGGCAGCGACGAACGCATTCGCGAGATCCACGCCCGCATCGAGCCATTGGGGGAGGCCGAGGGCATCAACTTCGCCTTCGCCGCCATCAAGGTTGCGCCCAACACGCTGGACGCGCACCGCGTCATCCGCTGGGCTGGTGCCGCCGGCGAGGTCATGCAGAACCGGCTGGTGCGACGTCTGTTCCAGTTGAATTTCGAGGAAGGCGCCAATCTCGGCGATCATGTCGTGCTGATCAACGCCGCCCGCGAGGCCGGCATGGATGCGTCCGTCGTCGAGACGCTTTTGCCGACGGACGCCGATGTCGAGGCGGTGCGCACCGAAATCGCCACTGCTTCGCGCATGGGTATCACGGGCGTGCCGTGCTTTCTGCTTGAGGGCAAGTATGCGGTGATGGGCGCGCAAGACGTTGACACGCTCAGCGACGCCATTCGCCAGGTTGCGGCGGCGAAGGCGCGGGGCGAGTTGGAGAAAGCGACCTGATGGACGTCCTTCCCTAGGCGCCTTTGGCGACATTGCCACAGCAGCCAACGCCCTCCGGGCCAACGCCCCTCCGGTCACTTTCCGGCTGCTGCCAGGTCGATAAGGCAACAAGGATGACGGCGTATCTTTGCGTCGATTCGTCTTCCGCAGCTTAAAAATCGGCCGATCGACCACGCTCTTGCCTCACAAAACTGTGCAAAAGCTTTCCCTTGGGGAAGATGCTGACGCTTGCATACGTGAACCAGCAACTTCTTGAAATGATAGAGATAATCTGCGTCGAGAGCAGCATCGCATCGCGTTGCCGCTGTTGCTTAATGGCAACGGCCAGGGGTTCAATCCTCCACAAGCCCGAGAAAAGATAATTGAAAATGATCAATTGGTGTTACTGTCTGTAATAAAACTAAAAGAGGTTTGGGCGGGATTGTGATTCGGGTCGGTAGACCAGAGCGACATTCAATATCGGAAAAATGGCTCCGCGGTGCCGCAAGGCCGCCGCTCCTGACACCAGTTTCCTCGATGCGCAGCTTCTGGGGACTGATGCGGGCCTACTGGTTCTCGGACCGCTGGGTGGAGGCCTGGACGCTGACGCTGGTCATCGCCCTGTTTACCGCGCTCTCCAGCAAGGCTGGCGTCTGGTTCGCAGAAGCATCCGGAGAACTGGTCAACTCGATTGCCTTCTACCACGACGCCGCGAACACCACGCCGCTCGCATCGCTGCTCACCAACGCCGGCGTGCTCATCCTTCTGGTCGTGCTCAAGGACGCGGGCTTTACCGGCATCCGCACTTTTGTTTCCGCGACGCTGCATCGCAAATGGCGCGCTTGGCTGGACAGCCGTTTCAACGCAGCGCTTCTCGACACCAATCACACGCATTTCCATGCTCAGCACGGTTCCTCCGGCGCTGCTGCCCCCGACAACATCGACCAGCGTGTCCAGGAATCGATCAAGGACATGACCGGCGGAGCCATCGGCCTCGCCATCGGGGTGATGGCTGTCGCCACATCGCTTTATTTCGTCGGCCGGAAACTGCTTGAAACCTCGGCAGAGGTGAAAGGGCTGGAGTTCCTCGGCAGCTATGGCAGCGCGGTCTTGGCTTTCCTGGCGGTCGCCATTTACGTGCCGCTGAACACCTGGATCGCGGTGAAGCTCGGCAGGTTGCTGGAACGGATCAACATCCGGATGCAGCAATCCGAAGGCAGTTATCGCGGCGAGCTGACCACGTTCCTGCGCCGCAGTTTCCATGTCGCCGCCTCCCAGGGCGAGAATGTGCAAAAGACGATGCACGAACGGCTTTATGTCGACATCGACCGCACCTGGGCAAGGCTGAACATCGTCAACACCAGCTATCGTTCTTTCGAGCTGGTCTACACTTTCATCGGCGCCCGCATTGTCGCCTATGCGCCGGGCCTGGTGCCCTATATCCACAACCGTTTCGACCTCAAGGGCTACATAACCGGCTCCGAGATGGTCAACTCGCTCATCAATCAATGTTCGTGGTTCATCCATGTCATGCCTTCCATTGCGGCGCTGCGCGCCAACAGCCAACGGGTGACCGAACTCGCCAACGCGATCGAAAACGTCCAACACCCGCAGGAATTCTATAGTCTCACCGGCTGTTCCGATTTCCGCTACGACCGTCAGAACCCGGTTTTCGGCCTGACCATCCAGAAACTCGAGCTGACCCATCAGGGCGAGGACGCCACGCCCTTCCTGAGTGCCGCGAATTTGCGCTTCCGGCGTGGCGAGTGGACGTTCCTGAAGGGCGAATCCGGCTGCGGCAAGACATCGCTGATCAAGGCGATCAACGGCCTGTGGCCCTATGGCCGCGGCTCCATCGTCTTTCCGGAAGGGGTCGAAAGTTTCTATGCCGCCCAGGAGGTCAAGCTGCAGCAGGTCTCGCTGAAGCAACTGGTCTGCCTGCCCGGTTCAGAGCGCGATCACACCGACACGCAGGTTGCATCGGCTCTGCACAAAGCCGGCCTTGGCGATTTCATCGAACACATGGCCGATGAAAGCCGTGACGGAATGAGCTGGGACCAGGTGCTTTCGGGCGGCCAGAAACAGAAGCTGGTTGTCGCTCGTATCGTGCTGCAGCAGCCGGGGCTGCTGTTCCTCGACGAAGCGACCGGGGCGCTCGATCCGGAAGGGAAGATTGCCTTCCATCAAGCGATCAAGGACAATTGTCCAGATGTCACGGTGATCTCGATCATGCACGAGGCCGTGCCGCCAAGGTCGCTTTCAGGCGCCGAATTCTACCACAGCATCGTTGCCATCGCGGACGGCGTCGCGACCAAAAAGCCGCTGGCGCCGAGCCTGCCGGTCGAGCTCACCACCATCCTCGCGCACCCCAGGCCAGTCGAGGAAACAAGGCCGGTCGAGGAAAGATGGCTGCGCTTCCCTCGCCGCATCAGGCAGAAATAATGCATGTCGCGCAAAAGCATGCCCTCGGGCCTGACCCGAGGGTGTGCAGCGGTTTTGCGTCGCTCGGAAGCTACTATGAAGACCGTCAGGATCGCTGCTGCCCAGACCCCTGAATTTTTGGAGGACATTGACGCAGCACTGGACTGTCTGGCGATCGTCGCGGCTCGCGCGAAAGCCGAAGGCGCGGTGTTGTTGTGTTTGCCGGAGGGCTTTCTTCAGGGGTATCTAACCGGCGAGCAATCGGCACGGCGCAATGCCCTCGACCGTACATCACCTGAGTTCGAGGCCGTTATGAAGCGATTCCCGAAAACGGGACCAATGATCGTCATGGGCCTGATCGAGGTTGAGGATGGGCGACTGTTCAACACCGCGATCGTGGTAGATCGGGGTACGCTCATTGGTCGGTATCGAAAGAAGCATCTGCTCCGTGGCGAACAAGTTTTCGACGCTGGAACGATAGCGATGTCTTCGAGGTCGATGGTCTGCGTTTCGGAATTAACATTTGCTACGACACGAATTTCCCGGAGGCGGTGCAGAAGATCGCGGACCTTGGCGCATCCCTGATTGTGTGCCCCACCAATAACATGCTCAGCCGAAGGACAGCGGAGGCGTACAAGGATTTGCACAACGCCGTGCGGGGTGACAGATGCCGGGAGACGGGCCTTTGGCTCGTCTCGGCCGACGTGACTGGTGAGCGCCAGGGGCGAGTTTCCTTTGGTCCTACGGCGGTCCTTGATCCGACGGGCCAGGTCGCCGCGCAACTGCCCTTGGGCGAACCTGGATTGCTGGTCTTCGATCTTCCTAGCGATCGGTAAGACGCGAGGTATTGGCGAGCACAGTCCTTTTTTCGCCCGAAATTCGGATATTTGCGACAAAGTTGACGAATCGAGGTCTTATCGCCATTCTTGGTTTGGCGTGACCTACGCCTAACCTCCCAAGACCTTCCCCAGCATGGTCTTTAACGGAGGCAAAGGGACTTCAGTCTCGGGTCGCTGTCTTGGTCCGACCGTTTCGGGCGTGGTTGCTGGGGAACTTGCGTCCGGGACGTGAAAGGCCTGACAATGACGCAAAATGGAAATCTTAAACGTCGCGTACGTGCTCGCGCAGCCAAAACGGGCGAATCTTACACAGCCGCTCTCAAGCACATTCGCCAGACATCACCGGATCACTCTGAGCCTAAATCAGTGCGGTTGGCCGTAGCGCAAACTACCTTCTATAATGATCCTCGCGACATCTCCCGGCTTCGGGCTAGCGGGCTAGAAATGCGGCGCTTGATGCGTGAGGCACATAAAGCCGGGGCGCGACTTCTGCATTTTCCAGAGGGCGCAACCTGCTCACCCAACAAGCGTATTATGTCCGTTAACGGACCCAAAGAGATCGGCCCTTCCGACTGGGACAGGTTCGAATGGGCTGCTCTGCGAGAGGAACTGGACGCCACTAGGAAGCTTGCGCGAGAGCTTGAGCTGTGGACGATTTTCGGTTCGGTGCATCAACTCACCCTGCCGCACCGACCACATAACAGCCTGTATGTCTTCTCTGATCATGGGGAGCTGGTGACACGCTATGACGAGCGTATGCTGTCGAACACGAAAATCTCGTTCATGTACTCGCCGGGGAAAATCCCAGTGACATTCGAGGTTGACGGTGTTCGCTTCGGCTGCGCGCTCGGGATGGAGTCGCACTTTCCGGAAATATTCATCGAATACGAGCGGCTTGATGTCGATTGCGTCCTGTTTTCGACTACCGGCGAGTCCCCTACCGCCGGTCCAGCCTTCGCCGTAGAGGCGCAAGGACATGCGGCAAGCAATACGTATTGGGTCAGCTTTTCTGCCCACGCGCCGCAAAGCGTGACGGCCCCTTCGGGAATAGCTGCCCCCGATGGTCAATGGGCCGTGCGGTGCTCGGCAGACGGTACACCCGCTATTACCGTCGCGGACATCAAAACTGATCCGGAACATCCTGCGCGGCCGTGGAGGCGAACGGCTCGCTCCGACCTCTATACACCTCATCAGGTAAACAGTGATCCGAGGAGCGACGGGCGCAACGTGTTCTGAGGGGCAGCTAACGGCCTGTGGGGGCAGTTTGCCCCCTGGCCGGACAGCTTGCTGCGATCCCTGCATTACTCAAGAATTCCAAAATAGGTCTTTCGTCCCAGACCTGGACTTCAATGAAGCGATCATAGCGCCGTAGGTGATCTGTCCTCCAACGCTCGCCGGGCATTCCGAAATCTTGGACTACTCGCTTGATCTGATGCAACGTGAACACCTGTCCGTGGTATGGTTGCCGCTCAGGCCGATGGTCGTCATGGGTCGCAATAGGCAGGCTGGCCATGCTATCGGGATAGGTGAAAGTGAGCACGTTTGAAGGAAACTCGGCAAGCGGCATCACCATGGAGCATGGCCGAGAGAGGTCTTGGCCATCTGCGAAATCACCGAGAAAGAATTAGATCGGTCTATTCCGTCGAGTTTGCCCTAGGAGTTGTTGCCTCTCGTTGATCAGCCATGCTTCTGTTGTGAGCCGTCTACCGAGATAATTTGCCTTAATGGGCCGCTTGCCCGCATCCCGGATGCGTTGCAGGATCTGCTCTGCTTCGGCCAGAGGCAAATCGCATAGATTCGAGAGGAAGACGCCTTCCGGATCGTAGTTATGCGTCACAACCTCTGGAATCGTATTCACTGGCTCGGCTCGAATCTCGCTCGGTGCTCCATCTTAACTTGGAAAGACCCTGCCGGCACTATCGCGGTCAATCTTGTCGCGGATTGGTGATCTGAAATTGCGCTCGAGTGGCGCTGCACCATTGCCTTCGTGCATGCTCCGTTGGTGACGATACGGGCAAAACCTCAGGCGCGCTCGCCGTCCCTCACCCGGTAGGTCGGCTTGTACATGGTGACGAGTTCTTCCGCCGCGGTCGGGTGCACGGCCATCGTTCGATCGAAGTCATCCTTGGTCAGCCCGGCCTTCAGCGGAATGCCGAGAAGCTGCGCCATCTCGCCGGCATCAGGCCCGAGGATATGGGCGCCGAGCACCTTTTTCGAGGCGCCGTCGACCACCAGCTTCATCAGCATCTTTTCGTCGCGGCCCGACAGCGTGTTGCGCATCGGCCGGAAGCTGGCGCGGTAGACCTCGACGTCGGTAAACCGCTTTATGGCCTCGTCTTCCGACAGGCCGACCGTGCCGATCTCGGGCTGCGAGAACACCGCGGTGGCGATCGTGTCATGGTCGGGCGCGGTCGGGTTGTCCTTGAAGGCGGTCTCGACGAAACACATCGCCTCATGGATCGCCACCGGCGTCAGTTGCACGCGGTTGGTGACGTCGCCGATGGCCCAGATGTTGTCGATGCTGGTGCGCGAATATTGGTCGACATGGATAGCGCCGGTCCTGGTCATCTCGATGCCGACGCCCACAAGCCCCATGTTTTCGGTGTTGGGGAGACGCCCGATGGCGAGCATGACCTGATCGACCGTCAGCACTTTGCCGCCGGTGACGACTGCGTCGAGGCGCCCGTCCGGACGCTTCCTGACCCATTCGGATACGGCATGGCAGAGGATTTTTATCCCCTTCTTTTCCATCGTCTCGTGCAGCATGCGCCTGAGATCCATGTCGAAGCGGGAGAGGATCTCCTTGCCGCGATAGACCAGCGTGGTGTCGACGCCGAGGCCGTGAAAGATGTTGGCGAATTCGACGGCAATATAACCGCCGCCCTCGATCATGATCGCCTTCGGCAATTCCTTGAGATCGAAGGCCTCGTTGGAAAAGATACAATGCTCATGGCCGGGCAGAGCCGGGTGCGGTGCCGGGCGGCCGCCGGTGGCGATGAGAATCTGGTCGGCGGTGACGGTGCGGTCCTCGCCGAGAAGATGCACCGCATGCGGATCGACCAGCATGGCGCGTGACTGAAACGTCTCGCCCCCGGCGCCTTGGACATTTTTCCTGTAGATGGCTTCCAGCCGGCTGATCTCGCGATCCTTATTGGCAACCAGTGTCTGCCAGTCGAAGCTCGCCTGCGGTACGGTCCAGCCGTAACCGGCGGCGTCGGCAAAATGTTCGGGAAATTGCGAGGCATAGACATAGAGCTTCTTCGGCACGCAGCCGCGAATGACGCAGGTGCCGCCATAGCGGTATTCCTCGGCAATGCCGACGCGCTTGCCGAGTGCCGCCGCCAAACGCGCCGCCCTCACCCCGCCGGAGCCGCCGCCGATGACGAAAAGATCGTAGTCATAGACGGCCATGGCGCGGCTCCTTGCCCTTCAAAAATGTCTGAGACAGGTAGGCTGCAAACCAGCAAAAGAAAAGCCCGGACGCCGCGCATCCTGTCGGACGCGCAACGGAGGCGGGCTTTCCGGTCCAGCAGCGATAACGCCGCCGGAAAACAGGCTCAGTTCTTCGGTGCTTCCGGCTGCGTGCCATCAGCCGGAGCCGCGGCATTTGACGGTGCTGTGGCCTTTGCCGCCGCGGCCAGCGTTTCGCCGACCTGCTGGGCGAGATCGCGAGCGAGGCCATTCTGCCATATCTCGGCGGCCTTGAGCAGCTCACGCGTCACGGCCTGGCCGCTGTCGAGCAGTTTCTTGCCGGTATCGGAATTGTAGAAAGCGGCGATTTCGGTAAGCTCTTTTTCAGAAAATACCTTGGCATAGGCCAGGGCCGCTTCCTTCTCGAGATCGGCGCGGCGCGAGGCCAGCGCCAGAGCCTTTTCGCTAACCGTTCTGCCGATCAGCTCCTGCATGTCCGGGTTTTTTTGGATAAGCTGCTGCTGAAGCGCGGCGGCGGCCTGCGGCAGGATGTTGTCGAACGGGTCCGTCGCGTCGATCGCCGCGACTGCGGCGCGGGCCGCCTTCAGATGCCCTTCGCTGACGTCCTGCGAGAACGCCGGTGATGAAAACGCAAAGACGGCTGAAGCTGCCAGAATTGCAGAAAAACGGCGAACCCGGTTATGCAACGTCATGATCGGTAGAACTCCTTGGTTTTCGGGCGGCATGGACGGTTTGGACGCCGTCGCCGGCTATGATGGCCGCTGATGCCAGCCCGATGAAAAGACCATGCTCGACCACGCCCGGAATGGCATGGAGAGCATTCGAAAGCGCTCTTGTATCCGGAATGCGGCCAAAAGATGCATCAAGGATAAAATGGCCGCCGTCTGTAACAAAAGGCTGGCTTCCCGTCATCCTCAATGTGACGGGGCCGGAAAGGCCGAGCCTTCCGGCTGCCGCGGCGACGGCGATTTCCGTGGCACGCAGGCCGAACGGGTTGACCTCGATCGGCAGTGGAAAACGGCCAAGCGTCTCGACCATCTTCGAACGGTCGGCAATGACGATCATGCGGGCGGAAGCCGCCGCCACGATCTTTTCGCGCAGCAGCGCACCGCCGCCGCCCTTGATCAATGTCAGCTCCGGATCGATCTCGTCGGCGCCGTCGATGGTAAGGTCGAGCTCGGGCGTTTCTTCCAGCGTCGAAAGCGGCACGCCAAGCTCGCTGCAGAGGGTGGCGGTGCGCTCCGAGGTCGGCACGCCGATAATGGTACGGCCGGTGGCGACCTTTTCGGCGAGCAGCCGAACGAACTCTTCGGCCGTCGAGCCGGTGCCGATGCCAAGCCGCATGCCATCGCTGACATGGGCAAGTGCCGCCCGCGCGGCCTCGACCTTCAATTGTCTCGCATCCATGCCGTGTGTCTAGCCCCAAAATTTGTTTCGGCGCTCCTAGCATCTTTGCCCGTCCGGTCAAAGACTTTGCCCTGTGGATTGACGCCCTGTGGATTGAGCCGGCACGGCTTGCCTGGATGGGCTGCAGCGGCTATCGCCTGCAGGCAGCGTAATCGTCACAGGACAGGCCATGACCCGACCGATCATCGTGTTCGACCTCGACGGGACGCTAATCGACACAGCGCCGGACCTGCTCGACAGCCTTAACCACAGCCTTGCCGCCAGCGAACTCGCAGCCGTCGATGAGGCCGGGTTCAAGCGCTTCGTCGGCCATGGCGGCCGGGTGATGATCGAGCGCGCGCACGCCGCGCAGCAGAGATCGCTGGTGGTGGAGGAACACGACCGATTGCTAAAACTCTTCCTCGATCATTACACCAATAACATCCCGGGCAAATCGCGCCCCTACCCCGGCGTCGTCGAGACGATCGAGCGATTCGAGGCGGCTGGCTATCTCCTGGCCGTCTGCACGAACAAATACGAAGCCAACTCGGTGGCGCTGATCGAGGCGCTCGGCCTGGCGAAGCATTTCGCGGCGATTTGCGGTCAGGACACGTTTGCGTTCCGCAAGCCCGACCCGCGCCATCTGACCGAAACCATTTTGCTCGCCGGCGGCGATCCGCACCGCGCGCTGATGGTCGGTGATTCGCAGACCGACATTGATACGGCCAAGGCGGCCGGCATTCCCGTGGTGGCGGTCGATTTCGGCTACACCGACCGCCATGTGCGCGAATTCGAACCGTCGGCGGTGATCTCGCATTTCGATGCGCTGACGGTTGGTCTGACCGAACGCCTGATTGCCGCTGCCGGGCACTGAGCGCGACGGCGACCGGGCCGCTGCCGGCGGGCCTGCATTCGGTCTTCGTCGGAACGCCAGCACATCGCCTTGACTTCCCCGGCCGGCCTCCCTTATATCGCGGCGCGCTTGGCCTTCGGGCAACGAGCGGGCGATTAGCTCAGCGGGAGAGCACACCCTTCACACGGGTGGGGTCGCAGGTTCAATCCCTGCATCGCCCACCAATACCCGCTTCCCGTACAAAGTGCCGTCCGCTTCGGAGCCGCCTACGCTTCGAACTTCCGCCTCATCGCAAGGTTTGCCAAGACCCGGTTCATGCGATTCGCCAGGCAGCCGGGGACACATCACAAGGCCCTGTCTACCCTTGGAATCGCTCAAGCTGCACATTGAACGCGGCCGGGAGAAAGTTGACGCAGGACAAAATCGTCCTAGGTGAACTGCTATCTCAGTGGCCCGCGAACTGACGAGGGGAAATCGCCGTCGACCTCCTGCTCCGATTAGGTGAAACTGCGCAATTGCAAATGCGTCCGGCTTCCGCGAACATTGCTGGACCCCATCAAGGGCCGTAGCGGCCGACCCGAAACTGAGCGCTGGCTTCCCGGCCCGCTGTCCTGGCGGCCTCGACCTTGGATCCAGCCGGCGACCTTAAAGTCGAAAGGGAGGAATAACCGATGAACCTGACAAAACACCTTGCCGGTGTGGTGATCGCGTCGACCTGTCTGTGTGCGCCCGCGCTGGCGCAGACCAGGTTGACCATGTGGTATCACGGCGCCGGCAATGAGGTGGAGTCGCGAATCCTCAACCAGATTATTTCCGACTTCAACACCAGCCAGTCCGACTGGACGGTGACCATCGAGAGCTTCCCCGAGAAGAGCTACAATGATTCCGTCGCGGCTGCGGCCCTGGCGGGCAACCTGCCCGACATCCTGGATGTGGACGGGCCCGTCATGCCCAATTGGGCCTGGGCCGGCTATCTGCAGCCGCTGCCGATCGACGAGAGCGAGTTCGCCGACTTCCTGCCCGGCGCCAAAGGCGTGTGGGATGGCAAGGTCTATTCGGTCGGTCTGTGGGAGGCGGCGGTGGCGCTTTTTGCACGCCAATCGACGCTGGATGAATTGGGCTTGCGCACCCCGACCCTCGACAAGCCCTGGTCGCGCGAGGAATTCATGGCCGCGCTCGACGCCGCCAAGGCCTCCGGCAAGTATGAATTCGCCCTTGATCTCGGCATGAACGACCAGGCCGAGTGGTATTCCTACGCCTTCTCGCCGTTCCTGCAGAGCTTCGGCGGCGACATTGTCGACCGTTCGACCTACAAGACCGCGGAAGGCGCGCTGAACGGCGAGGCTGCGCAGGCGTTCGGCAAGTGGTGGCAAGCGCTGTTTACCGGAGGCTATGCGCCTGGCACCAGCGAGGACCCGGCCGATCAGCAGACCGGTTTCATCGGCGGCAAGTTCGCCTTCCAGTGGAACGGCAACTGGCGCGCGGTGGCAACGATGGAAGCCGTGGATGACGTTGTCTTCCTTCCAGCCCCCGATTTCGGCGCCGGCAACAAGATCGGCGCGGGATCTTGGCAATTCGGCGTGTCGGCCAAGTCGAAACATCCGGAAGGCGCTGCCGAGTTCATCAAGTTCGCCGCGCAGGACAAGTACCTGGCCGCCTTCTCCGACGGCATCGGCCTGATCCCGCCGACGCCCTCGGCGGCGCAGATGACGAAGAACTACAAGGATGGCGGCCCGCTCGCGGTGTTTTTCGACCTCTCCAAGGCACAAGCCCTGGTGCGCCCGGTCACCCCGGGGTACGTGGTCCAGGCCAAGGTCTTCACCAAGGCACTGGCCGATATCGCCAATGGCGCCGACGTGGCCGACACGCTTGACGCGGCGGTCGACGAGATCGACGCTGACATCGAAAGCAATGGTGGCTACGGTCACCGCTAGTTCTGTCGCGCCGGGGTCCTCGCCAGCCGCGGACTCCACCCTCTGTGGCTTGCTGGGCGGATACGGCAAATGGCGTCGAAGCTAACCCTGTCGAACCGGGCGGGCTGGACATTCGTCCTGCCGGGCTTCGCACTTATCTTCACATTCATCGTGCTGCCGTTTTTCTTCGCGATCGGTCTGTCATTGACAAATCAGCGGCTGCTGTCACCGAACCCGACCCAGTTCGTCGGGTTGGAAAACTATCAGCAGCTCCTGGGCCTTGCGGTGGTGACCCTCGAGCCGGAGCGCGACGATGCTGGCGAAGTGGTCCGAAACGAGGCCGGCGAAATCCAGTATCCCCGCCTGCGTGAGATCACCCGCAGCGACGATTATCCTCAGTATCGCGGCATGCGCGAGTGGTTTCGCTGGCAGTCCGGCGAAAACGTCATGATCGTCATCGCCAGCGACGTTGTGTTCATGAAGGCGCTGGTAAACACCTTCCTGTTCGTCCTGGTCGTGGCGCCGGTACAGGGCAGCCTCGCGCTGATGCTTGCTTTGCTGATCAACCACAAGGTCAGGGGCATCAACCTGTTCCGGACCATCTACTTCATGCCGGTGGTGGTCTCCATCGTCGTGGTCTCGCTCCTCTGGCGGTTCATCTATGACGGCCAGAACGGGCTGTTGAACAGCATCCTCCAGGCCCTCACCTTCGGCCTCTTCCAGCCCGTCGACTGGCTCGGCAATCCCTCGACGGCGCTGCCCGCAGTCATGGCCATGTCGATCTGGCAGGCCGTCGGCTTCCACATGGTCATCTGGCTGGCGGGGTTGCAGACGATCAGCCCCACGCTCTACGAGGCCGCCGCCATCGAGGGGGCTTCAAGATGGCAGACCTTCCGCTATGTCACCTGGCCGGGCCTGCGCAACACCGCCGTGCTTGTGCTTGTCGTGATCACCATGCAGGGCTTCGCGCTTTTCGCCCAGATCGACGTGATGACCAATGGCGGTCCGCTCGACAGCACCCAGACCCTCGTCTTCCAGGCGGTCGAGCGCGGCTACGGCAAGCAGGACATCTCCGGCGGCTCGACCATCTCGGTCATCCTGTTCGTGATCGTGCTGGCGATCTCACTCATCCAGCGCTGGCTGACACGGGAGCGTTAGGATGGCCTTCGATCCCGACAATTACGGCCTCAGGCTGTTCGTCCGCTATCTGGTGCTGTGCCTGATCGCGCTGATCTTCGTCTTTCCGCTCGTGTTCATGATCAACTCGAGCTTCAAGCCGGACAGTCAGCTTCTCGCGGACACTTCCAGCCTGCGTGCCTTCCTGCCCGTCGGCGACATCAGCCTCAACAATTATTTCGGAGCGTTCCGGCGGGCGCCGGTCGGCCTGTTCGTGTTAAACTCGGTTCTGGTCACCGGGGCGACCGTCCTTCTCTCGTTGCTGATCTGTTCGCTGGCCGCATTCTCGTTTGCTTTCCTGCGGTGGAAGGGGCGCGATGTCCTGCTCTCGATCGTCATCGCGACGCTGATCATCCCTTTCGAGACCATCGCTATCCCGCTCCTGCTCCTGGTCTCGAAACTGCCCTGGATCGGGCTTGATGGGCTGCATTGGGGCTGGCTCAATACCTACCGGGTGCAGATCATCCCGTGGATCGCCGACGGACTTACGATCTTCCTGTTCGTGCAGTATTTCAAAGGGCTGCCGGGCGAACTGATTGACGCAAGCCGGGTGGAGGGAGCGAATTGGTGGCAGGTCTACTATCGCGTCGTCATGCCGCTTTCAGGGCCGGTACTGGCGACTGCCGCCATCCTGAAATTCCTCGTCATGTACAACCAATATCTCTGGCCGCTGATCGTGGTGCAGCAGGAAGGCTATCGCCCGGTCATGGTCGGCCTCGGCTACTTCTTTCAACTCAACGTCGCCTGGGGCGAAGTCATGGCTTATCTCACCCTTATCACCGTCCCTGTGCTGGTCTTCTACCTGTTGCTGCAGCGCGCCTTCATCGCGTCGATCGCCTCGACCGGCGTGAAGGGCTGACTGCATGGCTCTCGCGCTCAAACGCCAGTGGATCTGGGACGGCCGGTCAGCCCCATTCCTCAAGGCCGACCAATCGATCGGAGACCCCGAATTGCCGCACATGAATCAGGAAACGGGAGCCATCGCTCGTGGCTGAGGTCTCACTCAAGGGCGTCAAGAAATCCTTCGGTCGCGTCGAAATCATCAAAGGCGTCGATATCCACATCAACGACGGCGAGTTCGTCGTCTTTGTTGGACCGTCGGGCTGCGGGAAGTCCACGTTGCTGCGCATGATCGCCGGACTCGAGGACATAACCGAAGGCACCCTCGAGATCGGAGGCCGGGTGGTCAACCAGCTGCAGCCCAAGCAACGCGGTGTTGCGATGGTGTTCCAGAGCTATGCCATCTTTCCGCACATGACCGTGCGCGAGAACATCGCGTTCGGCCTTACGATCGCGGGCGCTTCCAGGCAGGAAAAGCAGCAGAAGGTGGCCGAGGCCGCACGCATCCTGCAAATGGAACATTTGCTCGACCGCCGGCCAAGTCAGCTTTCGGGCGGCCAGCGCCAGCGCGTCGCCATCGGGCGCGCAATCACCCGGAAACCGGCCGTATTCCTGTTTGACGAGCCGCTCTCCAACCTCGACGCCGCACTGCGCATGGACATGCGCATGGAAATCGGCCGGCTGCGCAGGCAACTGGGCACAACGATGATCTATGTCACCCACGACCAGGTCGAGGCGATGACGCTGGCTGACAGGATCGTCGTGCTGAAGGACGGTCAAGTCATGCAGATCGGAGCGCCGATGGAGCTCTATCACGAGCCGGCCAACAGATTCGTAGCCGGCTTTCTCGGAGCGCCGTCGATGAATTTCCTGAACGTCGACGTCCTCGCCCTCGATGGCGAAGCGGCAATGGTTGGCAACCAATCCCTGGAGCCGATCAGGGTAGCGACCAGAAGGCGCGCCTTCCGGAAAGACGGCAAGGCCATCCTGGGTGTCCGTCCGCAGCACCTCCGGCCGGTGCAATCTGGAAAAGGCTTGCTGCATGGCATCGTGGCACATGCCGAGCGATTGGGCAGCGAGACGATTGTCGACCTGACACTTCGCGATAACAGCGAACTCATTGCCGCCTTCAATGAAGACAAGGTCTTTGAACCGGGTGACGCTCTGGAACTCACGTTCGACACGGCCTTGGCCCACCTCTTCCCCGACGAAGGTGAGTTGCAGACGCGTTAGCATGAGCAAACGACAATGCGTCGGCGCAATTCGCGGGTGTCCATTCCGGAACCCGGAACAAACCTGCCCGGAACAAACCTGCATGGCCGCGAGTTTCTACTTTCGCGAGAAGCGAGGGAAAGCCATGTTCAGACTTGTTTTGGCGACAGGCGTCGTAGTTCTCTTTTTCGGTGAACCGGCCCTTGCCGCAGACGGAAGTCCGTTGCCGCCGCAGAATGCCAGGAAACTGTCGGAGATAATCGCCAAGGTCGAGCAACGCGACGACTTTCGCTACGTCGACGAGGTCGCTTGGGACAGCGGCGCCTACACCGTTACTTATTACACGACCGACAAGGCGAAGGTCGAAATCACCTACGATCCGGTGACAGCCGAACCCAAATAGATCGCCCCTCCAGGCAATACGTGCCCAGCTCGGCGACGCTCATGGCGGCGCGGCCGGGTTCCGGCGCCCGCTCTCCCTGCGTTAGCATCCTCAGATCGCCGGCGAGCGCACTGCTTCCGTGCTATCGAGCGCCTGCTGCAGCCGCGCGTCGCGGTCGTAGACGTCGCTGAAATATTCCACTTTGCCGGACATATCAGGCCAGGCGGTGAAATAGGCGACATAGACCGGGATCCTGCGCGCTACCTTCTCCGTCGCATGTCCGTGCTTCAGCTTCTCCGCGATGTCATCGACCGAGGTGCCGAGCACGGCCGCCGCCATGCCGCGCGGATCCTGCAGGCGAACGCAGCCATGGCTGAGCGCGCGCATGTCACGCTGGAAAAACGTCTTTTGCGGCGTGTCGTGCATGTAGATGGCGTGCTTGTTGGGGAACAGGATCTTCAGTTCGCCCAGCGCATTGGCCTCGCTCGGCAGCTGGCGCACGCCATAAGGTATTTTTGCGCCATAGGCGCCCCAATTGACCGAGGAGGACGGAATGCGTTTGCCGCGCGCATTGACCACTTCGTAGCCGGCGCGGTCGAGATAGCCGGGATCCCTGCGCAGCCGGGGCAGCATCTCGTTGACGAGGATCGACTGCGGCACGCCCCAGTAGGGATGGAAGTCGACCTGCTCGAGTTGATCGTAGAAGAAGGAAGTCTGGTTGGTGGTCTTGCCGATGACGACGCGGGTCTTCAGCTTCTCCTCGCCATTTTCGATATAGCTCGCGGTAAACGCCGGCTGGTTGATGAAGACACGCGGGCTGCCGAGATCGGATGGCAGCCAGCGCAACTCTTCCAGCGCGACCTGCACCTTTTGAATCTTGTCGGCTTTGGACGTCCCGACCAGCGCCGCGACGGTGCGCGGACCGATGACGCCGTCGCCCTTCATGCCAGCCTTTTTCTGAACCGCCTTGATGACCGGCACCAGTTCCGGATCATAGACCTCGCTGGTGGCGAGCCTGGCCAATATCTCGCCATAGGCGCCGCCCATCTCGTCGTCGAGATTGCGCGCGATCTTCGCCAGAAGCTTCGGCAGTTCGGGGCTGCTCTCTTCCGGCTTCAGCAACAGCTTGGGATCGACGACGATCTCGTCGTCGGCGCTGGCCTGAAGTGATTCCAGTTCGACGCGCAGCGCCTGGTATTCGGCGTTCTGCGGATGCCGTGATTCGAGATAGGTGCGCACTTGCTGGGTGCGCGTCAGCGTTTTCAGCACGCCTTCCATGTCGAGCGGCTTGGCCGGGAAATCATAGTAGCCGGTAATGCGATTGGGATCGACGCGGCCACTGTGCGCGTCGCGGACATAGCGCAAGACGCGCGCTGACAGCGCCATCTCGAAGCGGACGAGCTGCTTGAGCCGCGCATCGGCGCTGCCGGTCGATGCGCCGGCGGCAGGCACTTCAACCGTATAGTCGGCCGGCGTGAGGCCATAGCTCGTCGCCTCGCCAAGCACCCGCACCGCATCTTGCGCGCGGCTGTTGGCATTGGCTCCCGTCACCCAGATGAAATCCGGATTGGCCGCGTAATAGGCGACGAGCGCCTTGGCGATGTCCTTCTCGGCGTAGAGCTCGTAGTCATCCAGTCCGGCAATCGCTTCGCGGAAGGCCGCGCCGGTGACGGAAGATGGCTGGAATGCGGCGTCCTGTGGCATTGCCGGCTCCGGCGCTGCCGTCAGCGTCGAGAAGTCGACGCGCACGAGCGGATCGCTCTTGTAGGTGTAATAGGACGGGCTGCGAATCCGAGAGGCAGCGGGCGCTGCCGCATATGGCTTGTATTTCGGCCTCTGCCTTGATGGCGGCAGGGGGTAATCACCTCGCGGCGAATGCCTGACACCACCGCCGAAGAGCCTCTCGAAAAACCCTTGCGCGTCTGCCTGCGGCACGCCGAAGGCCAGCATTGCCGCGACCGCCGCAAGCGGCATCACGGTTGCTTTGTTTCCGAGGAATTTCATGGAATCACCCGCTCCGGCTGCAGCCGGCTCCCGTTCCGCATCGCTTGACGGTCTCGCCCACCGCATCATGGATGTAGGGCGCGACTACACCGATTCATACTGATTTCGTTAAGCTTTCATAAATTTCAGAACGTCTCTGTTGCAGAACGGTTTCACAACGGTGGCAGCCGAAGCGAATCGGCTCCGTTCCGGCTCCAGCGAATAGCACTGAGGCCGGGCGATGACGCCGCCGGCGATGGGAATCAACTCGACCAGCCCCTACGACGCATTCGGCTGCAAGGAAGCGCTCTTCCTCGAAGCGGTCGATCTCTGCACGCAGGTCGAAGCCGTCGCTGTTTAATGCAGCGATACCGGCTCCCGGTGTTCGGCAACGAAGCCGACCGCACGCTCGACCACGCCCTTGTCGGCGAGGATGCGGCGGTGGCCGAGCCCGTCGGCCCAGTACAGCCGCACATGGTCGCCGGCCCCGGCATAGAGCCTTGCATGGTCGGCGGACACCTCGCGGTCGTCCGGCGCATGGATGACCAGCGTTGGCACCGGCGTGCCGGCAAGCTGACGGTCGCCGGTGAATTCGTGCAGCGGTCGCCCGGCGATGCGTTCGACCCGGTCGGCCATGGCGGCCTGCGAGCGTGGGCCGACACTGAGCATGCGGCTGAAATCGTTGAAGATCGCAGGCAGTGAGCTCGGCGCCGCGATCAGCACCAGCCGCCCGGCCGGCAGCGGCGGAATGGCCTTGACCGAACCGGCGACGGCATTGGCGGCGACGGCGCCGCCGAAGGAATGGCCGACGACCGCCACGAACGGGCCGAACCACTCGCCGGTCAGCCGAGCGGCCTCGACAGCGCTGACCAATGTGAGCCGGCGTCCCTGCGATTGGCCGTGGCCCGGCAGGTCGAGCGAGACAACCTTGTAGCCGGCGCCTCGATAGGCTTCGATCAGCGTGCGCATATATTCGGTGCGCGAACGCCAGCCATGGATGACGAGCACCGTGCCGGCGGCCCGCCTGCCCGGCTCTGGCCTGAATTCATGCACCATGACGCAGCCGTTTTTGGTCTTCAGCAGATGATGGCGAGCCTCGGCCATGAAGCCGGCGGCGCGGTCGACGGCGCGTCGCTCGCCGTCGCTGAGAATTTTGGCGTTCGGCGTGCGGCAGAACAGTTCGAATGCCGCGCGCCCGGTAAGGCGGGGAGCCACATGTTCGGCGGCGGCAAACACGCCCCGGATGACCTTCAATCCAAATGATGCCATAGTGGCGATCCATCCATTCGTTCAAGCATGAACATAATAGTTCAAACATGAACATTAAACAAGAGCTGCCCTGGGACAACCCGCGTTTTCGCAACTGGGTCGCGGTGGCGCGCGCCTGCCATGTCCTGGAGCGCACGCTGGCAGTGAAGCTTGCGCCGCTGGACCTGAAGCCGGCGCAGCTCGACGTGCTGATGAATCTTTACCGCCATCCCGGCATGTCGCAGCACGATCTCGCCCGCCGGCTGCTGGTCGGCCGTTCCAACATCACCATGCTTTTGCCGCAACTCGAGACACGCGGCCTGCTGCGCCGCGAAGGCGATCAGAAGGACAAGCGCGTGCTGCGCCTGACCCTGACCGAAGCCGGCACGGAACTGCTGATGCAGGCGCTGAAGGTTCATATGGCGCTGATCGAGAAAGCGATGAGCCAGTCGACGCCGGAGCAATGCGACATGATCGGCGAGCAGATGCGCAAAATTGCAGACGTGCTCAAGGAAGCGTGACCCGCTCACCACATCGACTTTTTCGCGCGCTCCGGCCATTCCCTGTCGTAAGCCTCGCCGTCGATGCCTTTCCGGCTGGTGATTTCCAGGATCTTTCCGGGTGTCGGCAGCGACTTCGGGTCGACATGCCTCGCCGGGTTCCACAGTTCCGACCGATGGACGGCGCGAGCGCACTGGAAATAGACCGAATCGACATCGATGACCGTGACCGAACGCGCCGGTCGGCCGTCGACGCTGAACGAGGCACACAGCGCGGCATCCGTGGTGATGTGGGCGCGGCCGTTGACGCGCAGCGTGGTGCCGCAGCCTGGGACCAGGAACAACAGGCCGACGCGCGGATCGCGAATGATGTTTTTTAGCGAATCGGCACGGTTGTTGCCGCGCCGGTCCGGCATCAGCAGGGTTTTCGGATCATGGATGCGGACGAAGCCGGCGAGGTCGCCGCGCGGCGAGCAATCCAGCCCTTCCGGCCCGCAGGTCGCGAGCGCGGCAAAAGGCGAGGCCTCGATGAAGGCGGCGTATTCGGGAATGACATGGTCGAGTTCCTTGACCAGCGACGTCTCGCCGGGCAGCCCATAGAGCGCTTCGAGCTGCTCGACCGTGGTGATGACGGACATGTTTTCGCCTCCGAGTATCCGCAGCCGCTACTCCAAATCGGTGACGCTTTGACGACGGGCCGGAGCTACCGATCGCGGCTTAGCCCCTTCTCTTCCAGCTCGGCGAGATAGGCGGCCCAGCGTGCGTCCTTCTCATGACCCAGCGTATGCAGGTAGTTCCAGGTGAAGATGCCGGTATCGTGGAAATCGTCGAAGGTGATGCGGACGGCATAGTTGCCGACCGGTTCGATCTTCAGGATCGCAACGTTGCGCTTGCCAGGAACGGTCACGCGCTGTTCGGGCGAATGGCCCTGCACTTCGGCGGATGGCGACGCCACCCGCAAAAGCTCCGCCGGCAGCTCGAACGGCTGATGGCCAGGGAACGTCACGGTTAGCAGCCTGCGGTCCTTCGAGACCCTGAGTTCCTTCGGCGCCGTCATGGTGATAGGTTCCGCATCATCTGTCCTTTCCCTACGCCGCTTCGCGCAGCGGGAAAAGGCCGCTTCGAAATTTCCGACACGATCTGTCGGCGCGATGTTGCCCAGGATCGAAACTTCTTGTCTTGAATGGCAGGTTGGATCGTATCACATAGCCATATATAACGATGCCGTTCGCAACCACGGGAAACGCACCAGCATGGACATGATCGATCCTTTTGGTCGCACGATCAGCTATCTGCGCGTTTCGGTCACCGACCGCTGCGACTTCCGCTGCACCTATTGCATGGCCGAGGACATGGCGTTCCTTCCCAAGAAGGATTTGCTGTCGCTGGAAGAACTCGACCGGCTATGCACGGTTTTCATCGAAAAGGGCGTCAGGAAACTGCGTCTTACCGGCGGCGAGCCGCTGGTGCGCAAGAACATCATGCATCTTGTGCGTCAGATTTCGCGTCATCTCGAAAGCGGCGCTCTGGAAGAATTGACGCTGACCACCAACGGCTCGCAGCTTTCGCGCTTTGCCGCTGAACTCGGCGATTGCGGGGTCAAGCGCATCAACGTCTCGCTGGACACGCTGGACCCGGAAAAATTCCGTCAGATTACCCGCTGGGGCAATCTCGACAAGGTCATGGATGGCATCGACGCCGCGCAGGCAGCGGGACTGAAGGTGAAGCTCAATGCGGTGGCGCTGAAGGATTTCAATGACGCCGAACTGCCCGAGATGCTGCGCTGGGCGCACGGCCGCGGCATGGAGTTGACTGTCATCGAAACCATGCCGATGGGCGAGATCGACGGCGACCGCACCGACCAGTATCTGCCGCTGTCGCTGCTGCGCGCAGCACTCGAGCGGCAGTTCACGCTGACCGACATCCCCTACAAGACCGGTGGCCCGGCCCGCTACGTCCACGTCGCCGAGACCGGTGGCAGGCTCGGCTTCATCACGCCGATGACGCATAATTTTTGCGAAAGCTGCAACCGCGTCCGGCTGACCTGCACCGGCACGCTCTATATGTGCCTCGGCCAGGAAGATGCGGCCGACCTGCGCGCACCGTTGCGTGCATCCGAAGGCAACGAACTGGTCGCCGACGCCATCGACGAAGCCATTGGCCGCAAGCCGAAGGGCCATGATTTCATCATCGACCGCCGCACCAACCGTCCGTCGGTATCGCGGCACATGAGCGTCACCGGCGGCTGATCTTCCTGGTCGCACCACCGAAATAAATCCTGCCGCTGTTGCGAGGAGGTTGTAACGAGCCGCCGAAGGCCGTGGACCAGCCCTTTGACGTTGCTGTCTTGCCGCCGGCTGGTAGAGGCTTGATGCAGGACCACAGTGGTAACGCCTTTGCTTTTTTCCCCAAATCTTCGCGGTGCACTGTTCATGGTGGTGGCGATGAGTGGTTTCACCCTCAACGACGCGATCACCAAAGTCGCGTCGGAATCCATGAACATGGCGCAGGTCATGCTGATCCGCGGCGCCTTCGCTTCGCTTTTCGTAGGCCTGCTTGCCTGGCAACGCGGTGCGCTTGCCGTGCCCGGCTCGATGCTGCAGCCGATGGTGGCGATACGCGTGATCGGCGAAGCCGGCGCTACCGCGTCGTTTCTCATCGCCCTTGCCCATCTGCCGATTGCCAATGTCTCGGCCGTGCTGCAGGCGCTGCCGCTGGCGGTGACGATGGGCGCAGCACTTGTGTTCAAGGAAGGCGTCGGCTGGCGGCGCTGGCTGGCCATAGCCATCGGCTTTGCCGGCGTGCTGATCATCGTGCGGCCGGGCTTCGAGGGGTTCAGCATCTATTCGCTGCTGGCGCTGGCCTGTGTCGCCTGTTGTGCGGTGCGTGACCTCGCCACCAAGCGGATACCGCAAGCCATTCCGACATTGCTGGTGTCGACCACCACGGCACTCGCCATGACCGTGCTCGGCGCGGCGCTGCTTTTGCCGATGGGCGGATGGACACCGATGACGGGGGAAAGCACGGCGTTCCTGGCATTGGCGGCAGTGCTCGTGGTCATCGGTTACCAGTTCATCATCATGGCGATGCGGGTGGGCGACATCTCGTTCATCGCGCCGTTCCGCTACACGGCCCTGCTCTGCTCGATCCTGCTTGGCCTGTTCATCTTCGGCGACGTTCCCGACCTGCCGATGATCCTCGGCGCCAGCATCATCGTCTGCTCCGGCCTCTACGCACTTTACCGCGAACGGATCGTCGGCCGGCGCAAGACAGCCGCCGAAAGCGCTGGACCTGATATGGCGCCGGACGGCATATAGGCTTGCCGTTCGCCACGAGTGACCTTGTCCGTGTCGAGGGTCTGTTGCAGAGCATGAAGCTATGATGAGACGCGTCTTCGGTATCACCGGCTGGAAGAATTCCGGCAAGACGACACTGACCGAAAAGCTGGTCGCCGAACTCGTCCGGCGTGGCTGGAAAGTCTCGACGGTAAAACACGCCCATCATGCCTTCGACATCGACAAACCGGGGGCGGACAGTTTTCGCCATAGGCAGGCCGGGGCCACTGAAGTCGCCATCGTGTCGGACAGGCGCTGGGCGCTGATGCATGAATTGCGCGGCGAGGACGAGCCGACGCTGGATGCGATCCTGTCGCGGCTCGGCACCGCCGACATCGTGCTGGTCGAAGGCTACAAGCGCGAGGCGCACAGCAAGATCGAGACGCGGCGGATGGAGGCCAAGGACTGGGCACCGCTTTCGGCAAATGATCCGCACATCGTCGCCATCGCCGCCGACTTCGCCATAGCCGACGAAAGCCTGCCTGTCTTCGATCTCGACGACACCAGATCGATAGCCGACTTCATCGAGCGCGCGACAGGTTTGACGCGCTGAGGCTACTGCCGAAGAAGCATCGGCCGCCCCCTGTTTCCTCGTTGCCCCCCTGTTTTCCTCGGTTGTTTGCCTGCCGCGACGTCAGCATTGTCCGGCAATGCGAAACCCGCAAGCAACGGTTTTACAGTTGCTTTTTCTTGGGAAAGAATGGGAGTATCGCGCCAGCGGGCGGTCAACAGAACCGCCCACAGAGCCGTTTGGAACGACGGCCGGGAACATACAGAGAGGACTATCATGCGTACTGCACTGCGTATAGCGCTCGCCGCATCGGCGGCGCTGCTGACATTGGGCGTTGCCCAGGCTCAGGAGAAAACCTTGAGGATCGGCTCGGAGGGAGCCTATCCGCCGTTCAACAACCTGACTGCTGATGGCCAGCTCGTGGGCTTCGACATCGATATCGCCAAGGCGCTTTGCGACGAGATGAAGGTGACGTGCACTTTCGTCGCGCAGGATTGGGACGGCATCATCCCGGCGCTTCAGGCCGGCAAGTTCGACGCCATCGTTGCCTCGATGTCGATTACGCCGGAGCGTGCCGAGAAGGTCGACTTCACCAACAAATACTACAACACGCCGCCGGCGATCGCCGCGCCCAAGGACAGCGATATCAAAGGCGTGACCAAAGAGGACCTGGCCGGCAAGACGATCGGCGTGCAGGCGTCCACCACCCACTTCAATTATTCAACCAAGACTTATGCCGACAGCACAATCAAGCCGTACCCGACCGCGCAGGAATACCAGCTCGATCTCGCCAATGGCCGCGTTGATGCGGTCAACGACGACATCACCGTCATCGAAGGCTGGCTTGCCACGCCGGACGGCGCCTGCTGCAAGCTGATCGGCGCGATCACACCCGACATCGAGATCCATGGTCCGGGCGCCGGCATCGCGGTACGCAAGGGCGATACCGCGTTGGTCAATCAGTTCAATAAGGCGATCGACGCCATCCGCGCCAACGGAAAGTACAAGGAAATCAACGACAAGTACTTCAAGTACGACGTCTACGGCGGCGAGTCCTGATCCTTCCGGGTTGACGGCGAACGGCGGGACATCCCCGCCGTTTGCACAAGGCGCGGCGCGCCAGGGCTGACGCCGCGCTCTCAAAAAAAGCATAGAGGAGAACAGGCAGGCGGATGCAAAGCGTTTGGACGCTGCTCAGTTGGGGACCCGAAGGCTGGCTCGACGACATCGCCTATGGTGTTTTCATCACCGTTTCGCTTGCAGCCGCGACCCTGCCTCTCGGTCTGGTGATCGGCTTTCTGGTTGCGCTGGCCAAGCAATCCAACGAGCCGTCGCTGCGGCTGGCCGGCAATATCTACACCACGATCTTTCGTGGATTGCCTGAGTTGCTGACCCTGTTCATCATCTTTTACGGCGCGCAAATCGGCATTCAGCAATTGATGCGCCTGTATGACCCGACCGCCGCGGTCGAAGTGAATGCTTTTGTTTCCGGCATGATCGCGCTCGGCGTCGTCTTCTCGTCCTACGCCAGCGAGGTCTTCCTCTCGGCATTCCGCGCCATCCCGAAGGGACAGTATGAGGGCGGCTATTCGGTTGGCCTGTCTGGCTGGCACACGATGCGCCTTGTGGTGCTGCCGCAGCTTATCCGTATCGCGCTGCCGGGTCTTGCCAATCTGTGGCTCATCCTTCTCAAGGATACCGCCCTGGTTTCCGCCATCGGTCTTACCGACATATTGCGGCAAGCGGGCGTCGCCGCCCGCGTCACCAAGCACGCCTTCCTGTTTTTCGGTGTTGCCGCGCTTATTTATCTGCTCCTCGCCATCATATCGTCCTTCGGCATCAATGCGATCGAACGTGCGGTCGGCCGCCAGCAGGTGCAGCGATGAGTGCGGCAGCAGCCGACGTGGCGAGGAAGGTCGAAAAACCGCCAGCAATCCCGCACGGCTGGCCGCGCCAACGTATTCTCGGCTACGCGCTGGTCTGTATGTGGATAGCTTTTCTTGCCGGGATTGCTGCCTACCTCATTGTCGCCTGGAACGGCGAGCTTTTCGCGAAATATGCGCCATCCTATGTGACAGGGCTAGGTGTGACGCTTCTGCTGGTCGCCATCTCGATCGTGCTTGGCGCGATCCTTTCGGTGCCGATCGCCTATGCCCGCATGTCGAAGAACCGGTTTCTTTCGGGTCTTGCCTATGCCTATGTCTATTTCTTCCGCGGCACGCCGCTGCTGGCCCAGACCTTCCTTGTCTATTACGGCGTAGGCTCTTTCCGGCCACAGCTCGATATGATTGGCCTCTGGGGTTTTTTCCGGGAGGCGTTCAACTGCGCAATCTTCGCCTTCTCGCTCAATACTGCCGCCTATCAGGCTGAAATCCTGCGCGGCGCGATCGAGAGCGTGCCCAGAGGCCAGTGGGAGGGTGCCGCCTCGCTCGGCCTGCACAAATTGCAGACGATGTGGAAGATCATCCTGCCGCAGGCACTGATCGTGGCGCTGCGTCCCTACGGTAACGAGATCATCCTGATGATCAAGGGCTCGGCGATCGTAGCCATCATCACCGTCTATGATCTGATGGGCATCACGAAGCTCACCTATTCGCGCACTTTCGACTTCCAGTCCTATGTCTGGGCGGCGATCATCTATCTGATCATTGTCGAGATACTCCGCCACGCGGTCGAGTGGATAGAACGGCGCATTACCATACATCTGCACCGCTGACTCCCATAGCTTTGCCTGATCCGCTAAGAAGGCCGGAAACAGGATTGAAGGGATTCGAAAACATGGCATCGGTGGCATTTCTCGGTCTTGGCGTCATGGGCTATCCAATGGCCGGACATCTCCGGAACAAGGGCGGCCACGACGTCACCGTCTACAACCGCACCAAGGCAAAGGCCGAGCAATGGGTTGCCCAGCATGGCGGCAGTGTTGCCGACACGCCCGCTGAGGCCGCCGACGGCAAGGATTTTGTCTTTTGCTGCGTTGGCAATGACGACGATTTGCGCGCGGTGACGATCGGAGCCGAGGGTGCGTTCCAGTCGATGAAGAAGGGAGCCGTCTTCATCGACAACACCACGGCCTCGGCTGAAGTCGCGCGCGAACTGGCGGAGAAGGCGCAAGTTCGCGGTTTTTCGTTCCTCGACGCACCGGTCTCCGGCGGTCAGGCCGGCGCCGAAAACGGCATCCTGACCGTCATGGTCGGCGGCGAACAGAAAGCCTTCGAGCAGGCGAAGCCTGTCATCGATGCATATGCCCGCATGGTCGGGCTGATGGGCCCGGCCGGCTCCGGCCAACTCACCAAGATGATCAACCAGATCTGCATCGCCGGCCTTGTCCAAGGGCTGGCTGAAGGCATCCATTTCGGCAAGAAGGCCGGGCTCGACATCGAAAAAGTCATCGAGGTGATCTCCAAGGGCGCGGCCGGCTCATGGCAGATGGAGAACCGCCACAAGACGATGAATGCCGGCAAATATGATTTCGGCTTCGCCGTCGACTGGATGCGCAAGGATCTCGGCATCTGCCTGGCGGAGGCCGACCGCAACGGCGCCAAGCTGCCGGTGACGGCACTTGTCGACCAGTTCTACAAGGATGTGCAGGGCATGGGCGGCAAACGCTGGGACACGTCTTCGCTGCTGGCGCGACTGGAGAAGTAGGTTTTGTCGTGGCCGAGCTTTCGCCTCAATCCAGCGCCGAGGAGATTGTCGCCCATCTGCGCTCGATCGGCTCGCAGGAGAACCGCCTTGGGATGCTGCGCTACGGCATCAAGATCGAACGTGCGCTCGGAATCCCGCATGGCGTGCAGAGGCAGATTGCCAAGAAAATCAAGCGCAACCATGAGCGTGCCTTCGAACTATGGCAGTCGGGCATCATGGAAGCGCAGTTCATCGCTTCCGTCACAGCCGATCCGAAGCGGTTTTCTGCTGCGGATGCAAGACGATGGGCGGCGACTTTCGACTCGTGGGATATCGTCGACGGCGTCTCCGACCTCTTTGTCGATTCGGATTGCTGGAAGGAGCTGATAGAAGAGTTCGCGGCCGACGAACACGAGTTCGTTCGACGCACGGCTTTTGCCATGATGGCCTGGTCGGTCGTCCACCGGAAGAAGGAGCCAGAGGCGACCTTCCTCGACTTCCTGCCGATCATCGAAGCGCACGCCGCCGATGGCCGTAATTTTGTGAAGAAGGCGGTGAACTGGGCGCTTCGCTCTATCGGCAAGCGATCGGTGAATTTGCACGGCGCTGCCCTTGCCCTGGCGCAGAAGCTGGCCGGTTCGACCGACAAGACGGCGCGCTGGATCGGCAAGGATGCTGCACGGGAGCTTTCCGATGCCAAGACGCTCGAGCGGCTCGCCAGGAAAGGCTGACCGGAGCCAGATCCGCTTCACCGAGGTGACGCGATCCACGCGCGCCGATTTCGAGAACCTGTTCGAGCAGCCTGGCGGCCCGAAATATTGCTGGTGCATGGCCTGGCGCCACCTCGAAAACCGCGAGCATGCGTCCAACGATGAGAGGAGACGGGCCATGATGGCGCTCATCGAAGCCGGCACGCCGGTCGGTATCGTCGCCCATGCCGAAGGCAAGACCGTCGGCTGGTGCTCCGTGGCGCCACGCGAGACCTATCGCAAGCTGTCGCAGGAGCAGGACGACAGCGAGGCAGGCGTCTGGTCGATCGTTTGCTTCTATGTGCCGAGGGCGTCGCGCGGCCGTGGACTGGCAAGCGAGCTGCTCGACGCGGCCATCGATCACGCCTTCGCCAAAGGCGCCAGGACCATCGAGGCCTATCCGGTCGACCAGGCATCGCCGAGCTACCGTTTCATGGGCTTTCGAGAGATGTTCGTGGCCCGCGGATTCCACGAGATCGGCATGGCCGGCTCGCGCCGGCATGTGATGCGGCTCGAACGTTGACGCTGTCGGCGACGGCAGCTTTACTCCTGTCAAATGGAGAGCACACGGTGAGCAATCGTTTCAAATCGACAGCGGCGCTGGCGGCCGTGCTGATTTCCATAGTGGCTGCCACCGCTGCCGCCGAAACGGCGCGCATATTCTGGAAGGACCTGCGCCCGGCGACCCAGCCCGCTGCCGAAAGTGTCGGATTGCCGATGGTCGCGGCAAAAATGCCTGACCGTGGCGAGACACTTTCTGTCAATTTGCGAGACAAGGCCATCCAACTGGCGGGCTACGCGCTGCCGCTCGATCGCGACGGCGATCTCGTCTATCAGTTCCTGCTGGTGCCGTGGACAGGGGCGTGCAGCCACATGCCGACGCCGCCGCCCAATCAGATCGTCCTCGTCACGCCCGCCCGCCCCTACAGAATGTCGCAAGCCTATCAGCCGGTTGCCGTGACCGGCGCGCTGGAGCCGGGCATGGAGAAAAGTCAGCTCTTCATCCTCGACGGTGTCAGCGTGATCCAGTCGGGTTACACCGTACGCAAGGCGGAGGTGACGGATGTCGATCTCGTGCCGGACACGATCACGCTACCGGCAAACTCGCCATGGAGTTTCCTCAACAAAAAGAAGAACTAAGCGAAAACTCCTCAGGCCGCGTTGGCGCCCGATTCCTTGTCCAGAACCATGTAGTCGAGCGGCATTTCTGTCGTGTATTTGATCTGTTCCATGGCAAACGACGACGAGACGTCGCGGATCTCGATCTTGGCGATCAGCCGCTTGTAGAAGGCGTCGTAAGCAGCGATGTCGGGCACCACCACGCGCAAGAGATAGTCGACGTCGCCGCTCATCCGGTAGAACTCGACCACTTCCGGAAATTCCTGGATGACCTCCGAAAAGCGCCGCAGCCACTCATGGCTGTGCGAATTGGTGCGGATCGACACGAACACGGTGACACGCACATTGACCTTTTCATGATCGAGGATGGCGACGCGCCGCTTGATGACGCCTTCCTCCTCGAGCTTCTGGATGCGCCGCCAGCAGGGCGTGGTCGACAGTCCAACTTTCTTGGCGACATCGGCGACCGCGAGCGTCGCGTCCTCCTGCAAGAGGCGGAGGATTTTTCTGTCAAGGCGGTCCATTTGGGTGCTCCCACGGGATAGATCAGGAATAGATTGGCTATAGTCCTTCTTATTTGGGCCATTCACAAGAAAGAAATTCTGTCAGATGGCGCAAAAGCGAGTGATTTCTTGCTTACGCGTCAGCCGAGGCGATAGCGGATTTCCGATCTCAGAAACGGCAGCAAATCCATTTCAAACCACGGATTGCGCTTCAGCCAGCCGGTGTTGCGCCACGACGGATGCGGTAGCGGCAGCACTTTCGGGATGGTGGGCGCATCCCAGATGGTGCGCCAATCCATCACCGTCTCCGTCAGCGAGGGCCGGCGCGCGGCGCCCATGTGCCAGGATTGCGCATAGATGCCGATCGTCAGCACCAGGTCGATATGCGGCATCAGCGCCATCAGCGGCGCACGCCAGGCCGCTGCACATTCGCGGCGCGGCGGCAGGTCGCCGCCCTTGGCATCCTGGCCGGGAAAGCAAAAGCCCATCGGCACGATGGCGAATTTTGTCGTGTCGTAGAATTCTTCGCTGCTGACGCCCAGCCAGTCCCGCAACCGATCGCCGGAGGCGTCGGTGAACGGCATGCCTGACATATGCACCTTGGTGCCCGGTGCCTGGCTGGCAATCAGGATGCGGGCGCTCGACGACGGCCTGAGCACCGGGCGCGGCTCATGCGGCAGCGGCCGGCCGACCGGGTTTTCGACGCAGATTCGGCAGGCGCGCACCCTCGCCGCGAAGTTTTCCAGCTCTTCACTCATGCCTGGGGCCATTCTCAGGCGGCGGCGCTCGGCCGGCTGGAGATCGCCTGATGCCAGCGCAGCACGTTGGCACAGTCTTCCGGCACCTTGATACGCGCCGGCTTCATGAAGTCGATGGCGATCAGCCCGGTGATGTCGGCGATCGAATAGGCGTCGCCGGCAACGAATTCGCGGTTCGCCAGTTCGTCGTCGAGCAGTTTCAGGAATGCAACGGCTTTCGGCTTGTTGGCCTCGCCCCATTCGGGAATTTGCGGGATCTCCCATTCCTTCATCGCCGGATGGACGTGTCGGAACGCGGCGCTGACGCAATTGAGCAAGTTGAGCTCCATCCGTCTCTGCCACATCTCGACCAGCGCTTTGCCGAGCGCGCCGCGGCCGAACAACGCCGGTTCCGGGTGCAGTTCCTCGAAATAGCGGCAGATGGCGACGGATTCGGTGATGACGGTGCCGTCGTCGAGTTCGAGCACCGGCAGGCGCTGCAGCGGGTTGCGCGAACTGACCGGCTGCTCCTTGTGCTGCATCGCGCCCATGTCGACGGGCACCAACGGAACCTCAAGCCGCTTTTCGGCGAGGAAGACGCGAACCCGCCGTGGATTGGGCGCCCGGCCGCCGTCGAAGAGTTTCATTCCATCCTCCAATTGCATCGGCCCAAAATCGAGGTCCGAGTGAACGCACGTCCCACCGATCAGGCCTGTTGCAACGACTATAGGGTTGGCCATCACCAGATGCGAAAAATTTCTCGCAAGCCATCGCCGATCGAAGCCAAACGGCCGTGCTTTCTTTCGACCACTGCGTGATCGTGGCTCTCGCGCCAATCGTGCGGCTCGTCGAAAGTGCCGGCCCAGATGCCGGCCTTGCCTGATCGGGCAGCGGCCTCCTCGGTTTCAAAATCGCCATAGGCAACTGCCCAGCCGGCCTCGACCTGGGCGCGGTTGAGATTCCTGCCGCCGGCGTTGCAATCGCCCAGCAGCCGGCGGTATCGGTCGCGCTGCCAGCCGCTGCAGGAGACGGGTTTGCCTGCTATCAGACGTACCAGCGACTGCCGCGCCAGCTTGCCGCAGGGATAGCCGGCGCCGTCCTTGCGGCAGATCTGCGAATATTCTGGCGCATCAATGCCGCGCATGCGGATGCGCTCGGTACCGAGCGTGATCGTATCGCCGTCATTGACGACGGCGGCACCCTCAGCCTTGCGCGTCTCGATCCGATCAAGGCGCGCCGCCAGAAGGATCAGCAGACCGAGGACAAGCATGGCCAGTGCGTAGTCCACCAGCCGGCGCCAAAGGCTTCGCGGCCGCGGCGGGACGTATCGCAGTCCCGGCCGCCGCGACCACGAACGGCTCATATGGCAAACCGTTGGTTAATCATTCGAACGTAGCTTAACAATTTGAAACCGCTGCCCGCATAAATTGAAGCCTCCATGCCCTCGCAACGTTCGACCACAGCGGACAAGTTTATTGTGGACCGCCGGAAACCCCATCGCAACAGCGATGTGGCGCGCGCGGTGCGCAAGACGCGCGACCGTCTTTCGCAGCAGGCCGGAAATCCTGATTTCGACCGGGAGCTTTTGAAACTCCACGCCCGTGCGATGATAGGCGGCGCGATCATAGTTCCGCTTCTCGTCCTGGCGACCGCCGCGACCGGTCTGTTTGCTGGCGTCGGAAAGGCAATTGGCGTCTGGGCGCTTCTTATACTCATCTGCTACGCCATCGTCGTGTTCATGGCGAGGCGCGTCGACCGAACGGAAGCTGCCGAACTCAACCCGCTGCAAACGCACCGTGATTTCCTGATAGGCCATTTCCTTTGCGGCCTGGGCTGGGCCTGGTTTGCCTGGCTCGGTTGCGACACCTGCCAGGTCGACCAGTTCCAGTTGATCAAGGGTGTGGTGCTGCTGCTTGCCATGGCGGCGACGGCGATCACAGCGTCATCGTTGCGCGGTGCGTTGCTGGCGACTTTCGCCGTTCCGGTGGCCGCCTATGCCTATGCCGGCGCCAGGCAGTGGATGCCGGTCGAGTTGATCATGGCCGGGTTGCTGATTGTCGCGCTGCCCTTCTTCGCCTATGTGGCACGCCGCCTCAATCGCTCGTCCTTGATGCTGCTCTCGTTCCGCTCCGAAAAGGACGCGCTGATTGCCGAATTGGATACGGCGAAATCGATGTCGGACGAAGCGCGCCGACGGGCGGAGGACGCCAACCTGGCAAAGTCGCGGTTTTTGGCCTCGATGAGTCATGAGTTGCGGACGCCGCTCAACGCCATTCTCGGTTTCTCCGAGGTGATGGCGAACGAAGTGCTCGGACCGATGAGCAATCCGACCTATCGCGACTATGCTCGCGACGTCCATGACTCTGGCCAGCACCTGCTCGACCTGATCAACGAAATCCTCGACCTCTCGCGCATCGAAGCGGGCCGCTACCAGCTCAACGAAGAGCCGATGCTGCTGCTTTCCGTCGTCGAGGATTGCTGTCACATGATGGAGCTGAAGGCGCGCAACAAGGACATCCGCATCGTCCAGGATTTCGAAAACGCCTTGCCGCGCCTGTTCGCCGACGAACGCGCGGTGCGACAGATCGCGCTCAATCTTTTGTCGAACGCCATCAAGTTCACCGGAACTGGCGGCGAGATCCGCGTGCGCGTCGGCTGGACGGCGGGCGGCGGCCAATACTTCTCCGTCAAAGACAATGGGCCCGGCATTCCGGAAGACGAGATTCCGGTCGTGCTGTCCGCCTTCGGCCAGGGTTCCATCGCCATCAAGAGCGCCGAGCAAGGCACCGGGCTTGGCCTGCCGATCGTCCAAAGCCTGCTCGCCATGCATGGCGGCGAGTTCGAACTGCATTCCAAACTGCGCGAAGGCACCGAGGCGATCGCCATCTTTCCGTTGAGCCGGGTGATGGAGGAATTGCCGGCGCTGCCGACCAGGGCCGTTGCTGCGCGCCGGCGATAGACGCTTCCGGCGATAGACGCTTAATGAAGCGCCGCTGCCATGCCCGAGGCGGTGAGCGCAGCGGCTTTGACCAGGCCGGCCGCAAGTGCCGCCCCTGCCCCCTCGCCGTGGCTGACGCCGAGATCGAGTAGCGGCCGCATGCCGAGCCGCTCGGCGGCCCGAGCATGCGCAGGCTCTGGCGACAGGCTGGCGAGCAGGCAATGGTCGAGCGCAGTGGCGTCGGCAGCATGCAGCGCCGCCGCAGCGGCTGTCGCCACCAATCCATCGAGCAGGACGGGGATCTTCTGCGTCCGGGCGGCGAGGATGGCGCCGGCAATCGCTGCGAACTCACGGCCGCCAACCCGGCGCAACGCTTCCAGCGGGTCCCTGAGACCTGTGCCGTGGAAGGCTAGCGCGGCAGCGACCACTTCCGCCTTGCGCACCCGCATCGATGCATCGGCGCCCGATCCGGATCCGACCCAATCTGCGCCACTGCCGCCGAACAGTGCGGCAAGCAAGGCCGCGGCGACGGTGGAATTGCCGACGCCGAGGTCGCCAAGGCAAAGCAGATCGGCGCCGCCGGCGATCGCCTCCATGCCGAAGGCCATGGTGGCGGCACAGCCGCGCTCGTCGAGTGCCGCCTCCTCGGTGATGTCGGCGGTTGGAATGTGCAGCGCAAGATCGAACACTTTCAGCCCGAGATCATTGGCGATGCAGATCTGGTTGATCGCCGCACCCCCGGCCGCGCAAAGCTCGACGGCGTTCGCCGTGGCAGCGACAGGCCGTGGCGAAATGCCGTGGCGAGCGACGCCGTGATTGCCGGCGAAGATCGCCACCAGGGGCCGGTTCACTGCCGGCGGCGCGCGGCCGCTCCAGGCGGCCAGCCAAGCCGCGATGTCCTCGATGCGGCCGAGCGAACCTTTGGGCTTGTCGGCCTTGGCAAACAGCGCACGGACGCGGGCTTCGGCTGCCGTGTCGGCCCGTGGCAGGGTGGCCAGAAGATTGCGGAAATCGTCGAAGGGCAGCGCGCTGGTCATGTCGTTGATGATCGTTCCCGGAGTTGGTGAGCGGCATAGCCGCCTTGCTCGGCCGGCACAACTGCCTGCATTGACGCGAAAGCGGCTGCCGGCGGCGCATTCCGGAGGGCTTGCATTGGCGTTGCCGTTACACCATGTGGAGGCGAGACGAGGGATTCCTTGGGAATCCTGAGAGAATAAACATGACGGCCATCGAATCCCCATGCGTCCTGGTCTGTTCGATCGATATGAAAACCGGCTTCTGCTTCGGTTGCGGCCGCACGCGCGCGGAAATCGGCGCCTGGATCGAGATGACCCCTGAAATCCGCCGCAGCATCATGGCCGAGCTGCCGGCCCGGCTGGAAACGGTTGAGCGCAGACCGCGCCGCGAAACCCGCCGCAGCCGCCTCGCGCGCGAACGCGACGCTCTCTCGTGAGCCACACATGAACCGGGTTTTCTGGGTTTTGATGATCCTGATCGGGGTAGGCGTTGTCCTGCTCATGCTCAACGATTCCGCCGGCAGCACATTCGGCGTCGAGAATGACGATTTCAGCCGGCTGATCTGGCTTGCCGCACTGGTCGCGCTCATCGGCGCCGGCCTGCTCAGATCAGGCAGGCCCTTGGGCACGATGGCCCGCAGCCTGGGCACCTGGGCCGTCATCGTGCTCGCACTGATCGCCGGCTACCAGTACCGTTATGAATTGCAGGATTTCGCCAGCCGGGTGACAGCCGGCCTTGTTCCCGGCAGTCCACTGGCGTTGGGCCTCGACGACGGCCATGCCACGGTGACCCTGGACAAGGCCGGCAATGGCCATTTCGAAGCGCGCATCCTGGTCAACGGCACGCCGGTCCGGGCCGTGGTCGATACCGGCGCAACCAGCACCGTCTTGACCGCGCAGGACGCGCAGGCGGCCGGCTTCAACCCAGCCGCTCTCAATTTCACCATACCGGTTTCCACCGCCAACGGCATGGCGCGCGCCGCAGTCGTGAGAACCGACGAATTGGCGATCGGCGGGATCGTGCGCAAGGACATGCCGGTCATGATCGCCGCGCCCGGCATGCTCGGCCAGAGCCTGCTCGGCATGAATTTCATCGGCTCGCTGTCCGGTTTCGACGTGCGCGGCGACCGAATGATCTTGCGCGATTGAACAGTCAGGCCACTGCGCCGCTCAGTGAGCGTTAAGCATCTCGACCGCTTGATCAAACCGGCCGTCCCGCTCCGCCCAGCGCAGGAAGCCCACGCACTCCACCAGGATCTCCTTCGGCGTCGGCTCCCGGCTGAACAACGCCATCGCCTCGTCGACAAACGCATCGAGCGGCATGTAGTCGTCGCGCCTCGACTGGCCCGGCGTGAGTTCAGTGCGAACCGCTGGCGGCGCCGACCTTGCCCCTGAGTTGCTCGCGCAACGACACCGTATAGGAATGGATCGCCGCCTTGGTGGCATTGTAGGTCGGCGTGCCACTCGGCGGCACCCGATCTGGGAACTTCAAGGGCAAATCGTGACCCAAAGCCGACGAGAGCAGGACTAGGCTCCGAAGCGATACTCTTTTATCATGGTACAGTTGCCCAGCGCCGGAAACTACCATGGAGCGCAGGCTTGCGGCGATACTTGCCGCTGACATCGTTGGCTACAGCCGCCTTATGGAAGCCGATGAGGCGGATACCCTCGCGCGCCTGAAGAGCACCCGCGAGAACCTGATCGATCCGAAGATCGCCGCTCATAAGGGGCGCATCGTGAAGCTCATGGGCGACGGCGCGCTAATAGAATTCTCCAGCGTGGTCGACGCGGTCGGTTGCGCCGTCGAAATCCAGCGGACTATGGCGGAGTGCAACGCCGAACTGCCGAAGGAAAAACAACTCGAATTCCGCATTGGCGTAAACCTTGGCGATGTGATTGTCGAAGGGCAGGATATCTATGGCGACGGCGTGAATGTCGCAGCGAGACTGGAAGGATTGGCCGAACCCGGGGGCGTCCTGATTTCAGGATCGGCATTCGATCAGGTCGAGAGAAAGCTGGATTTTGAGTTTGAATTCTTGGGTGAACAAAAGCTCAAGAACATCGAAAAACCTATTCGTCTGTATCGGATAGGCCCGCGGGCACGCGCCACATCCGGAACAGTTCCAGCAAAACGCAAGCGCTATATCGAATGGCGCCGGCCGGCGGTCGCGGCGACGGCGCTGATCCTGATCGCCGGAGGTGTAGCACTTTGGAAGGTCGTCGGCGACGGTTCAGGACCGCCGGTCGAGGTGGCCTCCAGGGAAAGAATGGCGCTCCCGCTACCGGACAAGCCATCGATCGCTGTATTGCCATTCACCAACATCTCGAGCGACGCCGGCCAGGAGCACTTCGCCGACGGCATGACCGATGACTTGATCACCGACCTTTCCAAGCTTTCCGGCCTCTTCGTGATCGCGCGAAACTCGACATTCATTTACCGCGGCAAGCCGGTAAAAATCAGCCAGGTCGCCGAAGAACTTGGCGTGCGTTACGTTCTCGAGGGAAGCGTACGGCGAGCCGGCGAGCAGGTGCGAGTCAACGCCCAACTCATCGATGCCCTCACCGGCGGGCATGTGTGGGCGGACAGGTTCGATGGAAACGTCGCCGATATTTTTGCGGTCCAGGACGTTTTTGTCGCAAAGATCGTCGAAGCGTTGAAGGTCAATCTCACCACCACCGAAAAAACGGAAATTGCCCGCGCCAAGCCGGACAACATTGCAGCCAAGGAAGTTTTCGAAACGGGTTGGAGCCTTTATCTCCGTTACAACGCAAAGGACACAGCTGCCGCCATCACTTCCTTGAAAAAAGCAACCGAACTTGATCCCAAATATGGGCGAGCTTATGCCGCCCTGGCGCTGGCCTACTTCCGCGTCGTTGAGTCACTCTGGGGTAAAGAACTCGGAAGGGACGAACCATATTTCTGGTGGGGAGCTCACGATTACGCAGAGCTGGCCAAGAAATATCCAACGTCACTGTCTTACACGGTCGAGGCATTGCGGGACGTCTATCAAGGTCTGGCCGACGATGCACGGAGGAATGCCGGTCGAGCGATTGCTTTGGATCCCAACGACCCCGAGGCACACATCGCAACGGCGTGGGCGCTGACGATCTCAGGCGAACCTGCAGAGGCGCTGAATTTCGTCGCGACCGCCATGCGGCTCAACCCGAACTATCCAAGCCACTACGTTCTCGCGCGTGGATTGGCGCTTTTTGCAACGGGCGATCTGAAGCAAGCGGCTGAGGTGTTCGGAGAAGGCGTCAGGCGAAACCCAGACGCAACTGCGCTCTTTCTACCTTTCAGTTCCGTGCTGACGCAGCTCGGGCGCCGGGAAGAAGCGAGACAAATACTACTGAAGTTCCGACCGGGTTTAGACCAGAAAGGGCTCGAAAACCTTCCCGACACCTTACACCTCTCGTTCAAATGGGATTATGAACACGCAAGCGTCCGGGAGCGCCTGAATGACGGTGTCCGTATCGCTGCGCTGCCGCTGGACGTCACCGTGACGAGCCTGGAAGCGGAGCTTGAGACCGGCAATCCCTTTTCCCAGCAATATGCAGTAAAGCGACTGGGCTGGTTTGGACCAGCGGCATTACAAGCCGTTCCGGCTTTGGTTGAAGCGCTCAAGGTTGAGTATCTCCGACGGGAGGCCATCGAGGCTCTGGGCAAGATCGGGCCTCCGGCACAAGCTGCGATACCTGCGCTCGTGGCACTCCAGAATGAAGCTCTGGTCGGCTTTTACGCAAAGAACGCGCTGTCTAAGATCAGAGGCAATTGATGGACCCCGGATGCGCGCCAGGGACTTCCGCTTGTGGGCAACTCGGACCTGCTGCGATGTCCGCTCCGGCGCCGCTGCTGGGGGACAGGGAGGCATCAAACGCGTGCAATCCGCCATCCCAATATATGAGTACACGGCCTAGGCGAACCACCAGCGTTCGGCGATCTTCTGCCCGTCCATCGGCCAGTTCGACGCCACCTCGCCATGGGCGAGAGCCTTGGTGTGGGCTTCGACATAGGAGTTGAAGACCACGTTCACCAGCCCGCCGTCGTCATGCAGCAATTGCTGCATTTCGGCATACATGCCGGCACGCTTGGTATTGTCAGTCTCCGAGCGGGCGGCGGCGAGCAGCTCATTAAAGCGCGGATTTTTCCAAGTCGTTTCGTTCCACACCGCTTCCGCCGCATAGGCGGTGGTGAACATCCAGTCGCACGTCGGCCGGCCGGCCCAGTAAGAGGCGAAGAACGGCTTCTTGAGCCAGACATTGTCCCAATAGCCGTCGTTGGGCTCCCTGATCACATTCAGATTGAGCCCGGCCGTCCGGGCATGCTCCTGCCACAGGAGAGCCGAGTCGGTCGCACCCGTGAACGCGGCATCCGCGACCGACAGGTCGAACTGGGTGTTCTCGGCCCCCGCCTTCTTGAGGAGGCTCTTGACCATGTCGGGGTCGTAGACGTGCTTCGGCTGCGGATCGATCGCGAACTTGACGGTCGGTGCGATCGGATTGTCGTTGCCGACGGCGCCGTGGCCGAGAAACACCTTCTGCACGATCTCGTCGCGATTGAGCGAGTATTTGATCGCATTCCGCACATCGGGATTGTCGAAGGGCGCCTTCTGGACATTCATGACATAGACATAATGGCCGTAGCCCGTCGTCTCCAAGATCGCGAGATCGGGGCTCTGCTTCAGAATGTCGAGCGTCTTCAGGTCGCAGCGATCCATGTAGTGGACCTCGCCGGTGTAGAGCGCGTTGGTGCGCGCCGTTACATCATAGATCGCCAGGCATTCGACACGGTCGAACCAGCCCTTGTCGGATTTGAAGTAGTTAGGGTTCTTGTTGAAGGTGGCGATGACGCCGGGCTCGAATTTCTCGAGCATGTAGGGCCCGGTGCGGATGCCCGACTCCCAGTCGACGCCGCCCTCTTTCGCCGGCAAGACCGGGATGTCCGACATGATGTAGGGGAAGTCGGCATTGCCGCCGTCGAGTTCGAACACCACCGTCTCGGCACCGTCGGCGACGACATTCTTGACCGAAGCCAAGAGCGATTTCATCACCGATTTCGTGCCCTCGATGCTGTGATGCCTGACAGAGGCCACGACATCGTCGGCGGTAACCGTCTTGCCATTGTGAAAGGTGGCTCCTTTCCTCAGTTTGAACACCCACTTCTTGGCGCCGTCTGACGGCTCAAAGCTCTCTGCGAGGTCGGGGACCACATTGCCCTTGGAATCGATTTCGGTCAGGCCGTTCGACAAGGTTCCGAATAGCGCGGTGCCGATGAACGGGTTGACGTTGGTACTACCCGGTTCCAGTGTATCGGCGGCGGCGGCATCGCCGATGCCGATCTTCAAGGTGCCGCCCTTCTTGGGCTCGGCGTGCACCGCCTGGACGAACATCGCATTGGCGGCCGTGGCGGCAAGGCCGGCGGCGAGCGCCAGCTGAACAAAGTCGCGACGCGAAACCCTGCCTTTCGCGGCAAGCTTGGCGGCCAACTTCAGTTTCGTTTCAAATTCCGTCACAGATGCTCTCTCCCTCGAACGGAAGATCATGCGTGACCCTTGGCGGCCCGAGAGACTTTAGGACGATAGCACAACAGGCATTCCCGAGCTAACGAGGAACCTCGGCAGCGCCCGGTCGGACTCGTGTCCTCTCGCTTGCTCCCGCGCGGACTTGGGCCTCACCCCGGGGCGGATGGATCGGTCGATATCCAGTTCGTTGGCTGCGACGGAAAGATTGCCAACTGTATTTCGATTACACCTGGCTGGAGTTACTGGGTCCGCCTCTATCACCCGCGCACGCAAATTTTAGATCGCACAGGGTATTCTAGGAGCCGAAGCTGATGAATTGATATGAGGATGTCGACTGTCCGCTCTTCCAAAGCTGCCCTGGAATCGCTTCGCTAATGTCCGTTTCTGGCGCTACTTGCCCGTTCAGGTGGCCGCTACTGTTGATTGCAAGCGACCCTGGGTAGCCTTTCGAAACGAACGCCCAACAGAATCATCATTTGTTCTCGCTTAGCGTTGTTTGGCGTACCTTCAACGCGATGCCCTCCACATGAGCGATTGGACAGTCAGGCTGCTTCGGCGTCCGTCCCGCTAAAATCGACTGCAGCGAAAGCCGCCTTCAGCACATCCGGTCCGGCGCCGGGCCTTGTCGCATCGGTCGAAAGGATCTGCCGGTAGCGGCGCGCACCAGGCAGGCCGTGGAACAGGCCGACCATATGACGGGTGACATGGCCAAGCCGCCCGCCCCGCTCGATATGGTGTGCAGCATAATCCGCCATCGCATCGATCAGCGCGGCAAAATCGAACGTTTTGGGTTCGTCGCCGTAAAACGCCGCGTCGACGCCTGCCAGAATGCCCGGCGTATGATAGGCGGCGCGGCCGAGCATGGCGCCGTCGACATGATCAATGTGGTCAAGTGCCTCTTCAAGGGATTGAATGCCGCCGTTGATGCCGATGAATTTGTTTGGTTTTTTTGCCTTCAGTCGATACACTCTGTTGTAGTCGAGCGGCGGGATGTCGCGGTTTTCCTTCGGGCTCAGCCCTTCCAGCCACGCCTTGCGGGCATGCACCCACAGCGCGTCGGCGCCGGCCGCGAAAACCCCGTCCGCCAGCGTATCGAGCGCCGGCTCGGGATCCTGCTCGTCGACGCCGATGCGGCATTTGACGGTGACCGGGATGCCGACAGTGGCTTTCATCGCCGCGACGCAATCGGCGACCAGGTCAGGCGCCTTCATCAGGCAGGCGCCGAACGTACCCGACTGGACGCGGTCGGACGGGCAGCCGACATTGAGGTTGATCTCGTCATAGCCGAAGGCTTCGCCGATGCGCGCCGCCTCGGCAAGCTTCTGCGGATCGGAGCCGCCGAGCTGCAATGCGACTGGATGTTCCGTACCATCGAAGCCGAGCAAGCGCTCGCGCTCGCCGTGGATGACCGCGTCGGCGACCACCATCTCGGTGTAGAGCAAGGCCCGCCGCGTCAACTGGCGATGAAGGAACCGGCAATGCCGGTCGGTCCAGTCCATCATCGGCGCGACGGAGAATTTTCTATATTTTTCAATCATTTACACACAGATTTTAACCACGAGACGGACTGACACTGCCGGCGTCTATGATATGTGACTCATTTCATTCTTTTTTTCAAAGCGTAACCATCAATGTCACTTCACACCGCTTTTCTGCTCATGGCACAATATAATGGTAGGGCCACCATTCCGCTCGATGAGGTCCGTCGCGATTGCCGAGCCAGACTAACTCTGCGTCGCGAGCAGACGTGCAGCTGACTTCAGATCAGCAGTATCCAAACCCTCAACGAAGCGCTCGAACCGCGGCTGGAGATGCGCCCGGGCGGTTTCGTGTTGTCTGCGATCGATCATAAGAGTAGCCAGGTCGATCGCGGCGCGCAGCTCCCACCCCCACGCGCCCCAACCCTGGCTCATTTCGAGTGACCGCCCGAAGTAGGTTTCAGCCTCGTCGGCGCCAGACTGCACTGACGCCAAAACTAGGCAGCCCTTCACGCGCAGCAACTCCGGCATATAGCAGAGATCTCCGTTTGCCTCGACCGACAGGATCGTGTCGTCGAGCAGTGCGAGGGCCTCCGCGAGCCGGCCCGTGGCGGCAAGGCCTTGAACGAGCGCGACGTTGAGCGGAGTGGTGAGCAGTTCGTAGGGTGCTGCGTGGAGTTCCGCGAGACTGCGTTGCAGGCTCTCGATTCCCTTCTCCGCATCGCCTCGACGAATGGCCAGTTCTCCCTTGAAGCCTCGTCCTAGCGCCAGATACGGTCCGAGAGAGTGGGGTTCCGCACGCAAGAAGAGACGGTCTATATGCTCGTCCGCGCGGTCGAGATCGCCGACCCAAAGGAACACGGAAACGGCCCAGACAAGAGCGATCGAAAGCGTCAGCGGATGGTTCAAGATCTCGGCGTCCTTGATCGTCAGCAGTGCGCGTTCCACCGCCCGATCCGGATGGCCTTGCAGCCAAAGCGTTCTTGCCAGGATCGCGCCGGCCAGGATTCTCCCGTCGAAGCCGAGATAGTTGGTCGTGGTCCGACCGGAACGCGGCCCGTATCGCAATGCTGCCGCAAGCGAGGTCTGGGCGCGCCCTAGTTCGCCATTGAGGTGAAGCGAGATTCCCATCAACGAATGTGCCAATGTCGTGGAGACGGAGTCCTCCAGCGCGTCGGCAACGGCGGAACAGCGTTTCGCATAGGTGAGAGCCGCCCTGAAATCTCCCGTTCGCAAATGGAACATCTGCAGCGGCCCGAGAACCTGAATCTGGTCGAGCGCATCGCCGCACTGCTCGGCAATGGAGAAGCTTCTGTTCAGCGCCACGCGCGCTGCGTCCCTTCCCCCGTGCGTGAACATCAGAGAAACCCCAAGGGCCGCCTGAAGGTGCATTTCGTCACGTCCTCCGCGCATGGCGTCGTCGAGAGCGAGAATTGCCCGGGAGGTCCAGCGATGGCACTCAGTGAGCAAGGACATCGACAGGAAAAGCGGAGCAGCCGCGGCGGAAAGACGAATGCCCAGCCTGGCATCCCCGTTGGATCCGAAACACCAGTCCAGAGCCCCGCGCACATTGGCAAGGCCGGCGAGGTGCAGTGACCGCTGCGCCGCGCTCGACAACGTAGGCCACTCATTCCCCGTATCCTCCAGCCATCGCAGACAGTAGGTCGCGTGCCGGGCGCCCAAATCCGTGAGTTCGGCATCCTGGGAATCGAACTGGAGGGCATAGGCTCGCGTCGTATCGAGCAGTCGGTAGCGCATCGTTGCGCCAGCCGGCCTTGCCGCAACCATCGACTTGGCAACGAGGCTGTCTATGGCGCTGAAGATGAGCGCCTCGTCGATACTGGGGCTCGTTATAACCGCCAGAGCCGCCTCGATCGAAAAATGCCCGACGAACACGGCAAGCCGGCGAAGCACCAGGCGCTCAAACTCCGACAGCAGCCCGAAGCTCCAGTCCAGTGTAGCCTGGAGGGTTTTCTGGCGCGGCGGTGCAGTACGTTGACCCGGCCACATGAGGGCGAGTCGCTCGTCGAGAAGGGTCGCGGTTGTCTGCAGGCCATAGCTTGCCACCCGCCCGGCCGCCAACTCGATGGCAAGAGGTACGCCATCAAGCTTCCGGCAGATGTGCGCCACGACCCCCGCTTCCGAATCGTCGAGGTCAAGACGAGCACCGCTCGCTGCTGCGCGCTCCAAGAACAGCTCGGTCGCAGGGAACGCCTGCGCGACTGCCGCGGTGGGTTCCAGATCGTCCGGCGGGTAAGCAAGCGGCGCGAGCTTATAGACGTGCTCGCCTTCGACCTGGAGAGCCTCCCGGCTCGTCGCCAGGATGTGGGCCTGCGGTGCGGCAGCGAAGATACGGGCCGCCAGGTCTGCCGCCGCGTCTATGACATGCTCGCAGGTGTCCAGGATCAGGAGGATTCTCTTGTCAGCCAGGTATGTGATGAGAGCGGACGTGGCGTCGTCAGACTGAAGCGACAGCCCCAGCATCGACGCTACAGTCGGCGCGACCAGGTTGGGATCATTCAGCGCGCCAAGATCGACGAAATGCACGGCGCCAGCGAACGCATCGACCACGTGATGCCCGGCCGCCAACGCAACGGTGGTCTTGCCGACCCCACCCGTCCCGACGATCGTGACGAAGCGCGCTACCGCCAGCTCCGCGGAAAGCGCGGCCGTGTCGTCGGTTCGCCCGACCATGCGGGCTAGTCGGCTCGGGAGATTGGCCTGCGGGTAGCTGGCGGCAGCCTCGCTTCGCGCATCGTTGCGACCACCCGATCGCGAGACCGGCGCCACGAAGCAATAGCCCCGGCCCTTCAAGGTAGCGATGTAGCGCGCGCCGTCCTTGCCGTCGCCCAACGCCTTTCTGAGATTGGCCATGTGAAACCGCAGACTACCCTCCTCGACGGTGACGTCGGGCCAGACGTTCGCCAACAAATCCTTCTTGCTGATCACCTCGTTGGAGCGGGCAGCCAAAGTAGCCAGGATATCGAAAGCCCGCCCGCCCAGATCGACGGTGGTGCCTTGCCGCAAGAGCAGCCGTTCGCGGACGGCAAGCGTAAAGGGACCAAATGATATCGTGTCGCTTGCAGGCCCTGCCATGACACTCCCTTCGCGGCCTGCTCCATGCAGGCGACCACTCAGCTATGAGAAGAACAAAAGTGGGGGCTTCGCTGCAAGCCTGCATTCGCCGACGAGCGCTAACGTTGCATCATAATGCATAACGGGCGCTTCGGGCGATCTCCTTCTATGTGTCGAAAGCAGCAAGAACCTCTCTGCCGACGGACCCAAGGAGAACGACCATGCCCGCATCATCGCCATCGCTCACGCGGCGAAGCCTGCTCGCCGCATCAGCGGCCACAGGCGCCTTGAGCCTGCTTCCCGCGAGGGCGCGCGCGAGCGTCGACATCGAAGCCGTCCATCCCTTTCGCGTCGACATCACGGAAGAGGCAATCGTCGATCTTCGTCGACGTCTGGCAACGACGCGCTGGCCCCTGCGGGAAACCGTCACGGATCAGTCGCAGGGCGTGCAACTCGCAAAGCTCCAGAATCTCCTTCGGTATTGGATGACCGATTACAACTGGCGGAAGGTCGAGGCGAAGCTCAACGCTCTGCCTATGTTCGTCACCGAAATCGAGGGCGTTGCTATCCACTTCATCCACGTCCGGTCCCGCCATGAGAATGCTATGCCGATGATCATGACGCATGGTTGGCCCGGCTCGATCCTAGAATTCATGAAGGTCATCGGTCCGCTGACCGATCCCACAGCCCATGGCGGTGCTGCCGGGGACGCCTTCCATCTCGTCTTGCCTTCAATCCCCGGCTTCGCCTTTTCCGGGAAGCCGACTGAGACCGGCTGGGGCTCAGACCATATCGGCCGTGCCTGGGGCGTGCTGATGGGGCGGCTGGGTTACGACCGCTACGTCTCGCAGGGTGGCGACTGCGGTTCGGTCATCTCCCACCGCATGGCGCTGCAGAAGATGCCTGGGCTCATTGGTATACACGTCAACATGCCGGGGACCGTGCCGCCGGAAATTGCATCAGTGTTGGCGGCCGGCGGGCCGGCGCCGAGCGGACTGAGCGAGAAGGAAAGAGCGGCGTTCGAGGCGCTCGACACCTTCTACAAGGACAGTTCCGGCTATGCCGCCATGATGGTCACGCGGCCGCAGACCATCGGCTACTCCCTGGTGGATTCGCCGGTCGGCCTGGCGGCGTGGAACTACGAGAAGTTCGCGCAGTGGACCTATAGCGGTGGCGACCCCGAGCGGGTTCTGACCATGGACGAGATGCTCGACGACATCTCGCTCTACTGGCTCACTGAATCCGGAACCTCCGCGGCTCAGATCTACTGGGAAGACCACTCCAACAATTTCAATGCCGTGGACATTGCCGATCTTCCGGTCGCCGTGACGGTATTTCCCGGCGAAATCTACTGCACGCCGCGAAGCTGGGCCGAGCGCTGCTACCACAACCTCATCTATTTCCATGAGGCCAAGACCGGCGGGCATTTCGCGGCCTGGGAACAGCCGGAAATCTTCACCCAGGAGGTCCGTGCAGCTTTCAGATCGCTGCGCTGATCGAAGATCCGATTTCATCAGGATGCATGCCATGACTACCCAAGCAAAACGACTCTACACAGCGAAGGTGCACACAACAGGCGGCCGGGAGGGTGGCTCACGCAGTTCCGACGGCAGGCTGGACATCAGGCTCTCGACGCCCGGCGGCGCGGGCAGCGGCACCAATCCCGAACAGCTTTTTGCTGCCGGTTGGTCGGCATGTTTCGAGGGCGCGATGGCGATCGCCGCGCGCAAGATGAACGTCGTTCTGCCAGCGGATCTTGCGATCGATGCGGAGGTCGATCTCAACAGCGGCGACGGCGCCTTCTTTCTCAGCGCCCGGCTCAATGTGGGCCTGCCAGGGATGGATCGCAACGACGCCCGGGCCGTTGTCGATGCCGCTCATCAGACCTGTCCCTACTCGAAGGCCACGCGCGGCAACATCGAAGTCGAAATCAACCTGATCTAGTCCCTCGGTTTCGGCACTGCCGCGACTGCCCTGGAAACATGAACAAAGGTAGTAGTCCCATGAACGCAATCGAAATTCCGGAAGTCGTCGACCATCATCGCCGACGCCTGTTCGGCATCGCGGCCGCGACCGTGGCGTTGGCTCAGTTAGGAACGGTCCGAACCTCAACTGCTCAGGGCGGGACGCAGACGACAGTAGCCGGCGGGACAGGATCGCGAAACTCATTCGCATCGCTCAAGCAGATCGAGGCGGGGCTGCTTACCGTCGGATATGCCGAGGATGGCCCAGCAGATGGACCTCCCGTCATACTGCTGCACGGCTGGCCCTACGACATCTACAGCTATGTCGATGTCGCGCCGCTGCTTGCAGGAGCCGGCTATCGGGTCATCATCCCTTATCTGCGCGGCTACGGCACGACGCGGTTCCTGTCGGATGCCACTCTTCGCAACGGCCAGCAGGCCGCGCTGGCGGTCGATATCATCGATCTGATGGATGCCCTGGGCGTCGAAAAGGCGATCGTCGCCGGCTATGACTGGGGCGCGAGGACGGCAAATATCCTTGCCGCGCTCTGGCCGGAGCGCTGCCAGGCCATGGTGTCGGTCAGCGGCTATCTGATCGGAAGCCAGGCGGCCAACAAGGCGCCGCTGCCACCACAGGCCGAACTGCTATGGTGGTATCAGTTCTATTTCGCGACCGATCGTGGCCGTGCCGGCTACGCGCAATACACGGACGACTTCGCCAAACTGATATGGAAACTCGCCTCGCCGCACTGGAACTTCGACGACGCGACCTTCGCCAGAAGCGCCGCTGCGTTCAAAAACCCCGACCACGTCGACATCGTTGTCCACAACTACCGTTGGCGGCTCGGCCTTGCGGAAGGCGAGCGCCGCTATGTCGAACTGGAGGAAAAGCTTGCCAAGCGCCCGGAGATCGACGTGCCAACGATCACGCTGGAGGGCGACGCGAACGGTGCGCCACATCCCGATCCCGACGCCTATGCGAAGAAATTCTCCGGCAAATACGAGCATCGGCTGATCACCGGCGGCATCGGACACGACCTGCCGCAGGAAGCGCCTGAAGCCTTCGCCAAGGCAATCATCGACGTCGACAAGTTCTGAGCGCGGACGGAGCGAGCGCATGAGACGCAAGCTTGCAATTGCAGCCGTCATCGCCGTGTCGACCGCTCTCGCTATCGGCTGCGTTGAGATCGACAGCGTTCGAGCTCAGAACGCGGAAGCCTCGCCGATCTATGGCGTGACGATCCCGGTCGGTTACCGCAGCTGGGAACCAGGACCTGGCCACCTGCTCGCAGCTATGCGGTCTAGCCCGCGACCTTGATGAGCGCCCGCTCGATGGCTGCAAGAAAAAGATCGACATGCTCGGCCTGGCAAACGAGCGGCGGGCGCACTTTGAGCGAATCCTCGTTGGCCCCTGTCGTGCTGACAAGGACGCCGTCGTCGCGCATTGCGTTCACCACATCCAGTGCCATTGCCCGCCGGCTTGCCGCTGGGGCACCCTCACGCCCGATGTCGATGCCAAAGAACAGACCGGCGTTTCGGATAGCGCGAACTCCATATGGCTGCTGCGCGATTTTCTCCAGCCCGGCTCGGAGGCGCTGGCTCATGGCAAGCGCTTTCTGGGGGATCTGATCGCGCTGCAGGATCGCCAGCACGGCGTCGGCGGTCGCTATGCCAACCGTATTTCCGGCGAACGTGTTGGAGTAGCGAGCGGTTGCGCCAAATTGCTCCATTGGTGCTTTGCGACCAACGACCGCGCCAATTGGAAATCCGTTGCCCATCGGCTTGCCGAGGGTAGCGAGATCGGGAACGATCCCGTGCCGTTCAAAGCCCCACATATGAGCGCCGGTTCGCCCAAAACCCGGCTGAACTTCGTCGGCGATGACGAGACCACCTGCCTTCCGCACCGCCGCAACTCCACCGGCAATGAAGCCAGGAGGATCGACCCATACGCCATCGCTGGAAAAAATACTGTCGATGAGCAGGGCCGCAACGCCGATGCCACGACGGTTCAGATCTACAATGGCTGCGCGTACTTGCGCCTCGAAAAAGTCCGCAGCTTGGGCTTCCGGCACACCCTCCGGACCAGGCAGGGATACCATGCGCACGAATGGGCTGAGCTTGACGGCGTCGCCAAGGTTCGGGGAAACCGCGGCGACAGCCGCGCTGGTGCCGTGATAGGCGTAGGTCGAGACGATCACGCCTTCATTGCCGCTCGCAAATCGCGCGATACGCAGGGCCAGATCGTTGGATTCACTCCCCGTGCAGGTAAAAACCACCCGGTCGAGCTCGCTTGGGAAAGTGTCGACCAGTCGCTCGGCATAGTCGATAAGTTTTGGCTCGAGATAGCGCGTGTTGGCGCTTATCCGGCCCGCCTGTTCAGCCATTGCGGCGTTTACTTCTGGGTGGCAATGGCCGAGCGATGGCACGTTGTTGTAGAAATCAAGATAGGCACGCCCGTCAGGGTCGTAGAGCCACATGCCTTCACCGCGAACGAAGTGGACGGGCCGGCGGTACTGAAGCCGATAGGAGGCCCCAAGTACTTCGTCACGGCGAGCAATGAGCTCGGACTCGCGCCTCGGAAGATCGGATTCGCCGGGCCTGTAGCGATTAGGCATGAGATCTGTGGACATGTGCCGCTGCCTATCTGAAAGAGTGCCTTGATCAATTCGCGGTTCGTCTTTGGGTTAGCGTGCCGGTCGAGCGAACCGAGATGCGTTACGGCTGAAACGACGAGATTGCCGCCAGGACGGCTGCCTCGCCCGATGCGACACCAAGAGGCGCCAGGATGGAAAGTCCGTGCTCGGCACGCGAGACATTCTTTTTGATGTATTGGGCATCGGCCGGAAAAAGGTGGGACCGCCAGTAGTTGACCAGGATCAACGCGCTTTGTCGCGCCCGCATCAGTCCGACGAGCAATTTTGCTTCCAGTGCCGAAAGTGCAATGACAGAGGCATAGCCGGCAATAAGATGCTCGGCTCCACCCAAAGGAAGTGTCGAATCCCCTACGACGTGACTTGCTGCGATCGCCAGGTCCTGGATCCTGGGACTCCAGCAGCCATCGCCGAAATCGATGAAACCCATTCCCTGGCCAGTCACCATCATATTGAATGGGCTGGGATCATTATGAGTTACCTGCCACGCCACGTCAGAGATTTGTGGCTCAACGAACTCCGCATACTCCGCCATCGCGACGCGTACGCCCTCGGCAATGCTCAGGGATGGCAGGTATTGCTCCAGTTCCATCAACCTCGACCAGCAACCGATGTGCCAAAGAACGGGACGGTGAGCCGCGGGCACACTGACCAACTCAAGAGCCAGGTCCAGCCGGGCGAGAGCACTGCCGGTTCGAAAAAGCAGGTCGGGAGTTGGCGTCGCCTGGTGCAGCGGAATGCCCTCGATCCGGGTCTGCAAGTACCCGCATGTCCCCTCTTGCTCGAACATCCCCTCTTGCTCGAACATCAACGCGCCGCTGGTCGTGCGGAGCACTTCGGGTGCGACGAAGCCGGTGAACCCTTGCAATCCGGCCATGGCGGCGGTTTGAAAACGAAAGCTGTCGACCGCCTCTGCTGTTGCCGACGTCTTCAGGATCAACCGGCGGCCATCCAGCAGGTTGACGTCAACGGTGCGCTCAACCTCGGAGGACAATGTCGCGATCGATCCCGTCAATCCATAGTGGCGCTTCAGCAGTGCCGCCGACATGTCCGGTTCGGAAGCGCCCGGCCGCATCGCCAGGCTTGCGGCGGCAGCGCGAAAATAAGCTTCGGTTGAAGCTGCCGCGTAAGCCAGATGATCGCATCCTGCCGTCATGGAGCCATCGAGCTGACCAGCTTCTTCATCGGGGGCCAGATCACCATAAGCGCCCAATTCGAAAGATCCTCGCCTGTTGGGGAACCGTTGTCCTTCATGCTTCGACAGATGGAGCGCTCCAGCGATGACGCCCTGCAGTTCCATTTCTCGCGGTGTTTGAGACGGCGCCGCTGGCCGCCCTCGCAAAATGGGCGCAGTGCTCTGCGGGTCTCCGGCCTGTCCTCGCCCCTCAGAGTCCGAAAACGCCGGGCAGCTGCGTCACATCGCGGATTTCGGTGTATTCGTAAAAGGGATTGGCCGGCTCGTGGCCGCGGTTGACCCAGACCTTGCTCTTGATCCCCAGATCATAGGCGGACATCAGGTCGTGGCGGAACGACGAGGACACATGGGTGATGTCCTCCGGGCCGCAACCCAGCGTGTCGAACATGTACTCGAACGCCTTGAAGTGCGGCTTGTAGGCACCCGCCTCTTCAGCGGTCAAGACGGCATGAAACGGCGCACCGAGCCTTGCCACGTTCGACGGAATCTGGGCCACCATTGAGTTCGTCAGGGTGACCAACGGAATTTCCTTGGCCAGCTTGGCCAATCCCTCGGGGACGTCGGGATGCGGCCCCCAGATCGGGATGCGGTTGTAGATCGTTTCGGCGTCTTCGGCACGGAATGCGACGCTGTTGCGGCGGCAGGTGCGTTCCAGTGCGTTGTGAACGACATCTGCATAAGGCTTCCAGTCCTGCAGCACCTCATCGAGGCGATAGCCCTGGAAGTTTTTGATGAATTCGTCCATGCCCGGCCCATCCAGAAGATGACCGAACAAATCCCTGGCGGCGTCCGCCATCTGGAAATTGATGAGCGTGCCGTGGCAATCAAAAGTCACGTATTTCGGCCGGAAGCGATCCATGTCCCTGGTTCCTGTCAATCTGCCCTATTGCCCGAGCATAATCGCAGGCGTTTGGCAGAATGTGCCGCAATGCATGGTCATTCAGCAGAAGGCCCTCAGGTCGACCGCCAAACCAGCACGCCCTTTGGCAGTGCTGTCTCTTTCGCCCCGCCTGAGCCGATACGGGCGCAAAGGCGACCTTATTTTCCTGGTTTAGCTGTTCTCAAGCACCTGCCGCTTGAACGATGTCTCGGACTCGGCGGTCAGCCAATCGCGCAATGCGGCGAGGCCGGTTGAAACAATGACCGACTTCGGATGGATCAGGCCGTAGTCCGTCCCGTCGCGATCAAAGCCGAGTGGTGCTTCCAATCGCCCATTCGCGACGTCGTCCGCTGCAATCGCCTGGGGGGCAAGAGCAACGCCAAGACCACCCAGGGCGGCTTCTGCCATCAGGAAATGATGGTCCAGCAATCGGGTCGTTCGAGGACGCGGCGCATCCATGTGCGCGTCGAGCCACGCTTCCCAGGCATCCGGTCGCGTCCGTGATCCGAGCGCCACATAGTCGCCACTCTCGAACCGCTTGCGCAGGGATGGCAGCATGACCGGACCAACCCGCTCCGGCATCAGCCTGATGATGGTCCATTCCGGGTCCACCAGAAAATCGAGTCGGCGGATCGCAAGCGTCACCCGGTCACGCGCGAAGTCGAGCCCTCCGCCGCCGGTTGACAGATGCACCTCGACATCCGGGTATCGATCCTGAAACCCAGACAGACGCGGGATCAGCCAGCGCATCGCCAGCGAGCGCTCGCAGGACAGGATGATCGGAATGGGCGTCGAGCTGGATCTGATTTCTGCCAAGGCATCAGTGATTAAATGGAACGCCTTGCCGGTTGCCTCCGCCAGCTTCGCGCCATCGGAGGTCAGACGCACCCCGCGCCCGTCCGCTTCGAGGAAGCGCAAGCCAAGATCGGCGGCCAGTTTGGAGACGCGGCGGCTGACTGCACCATGCGTCAGAGCGAGTTCGGCAGCCGCAGCACGCACAGACCCCAGACGCGCCACTGTTTGGAAGGCGCGCAGGTCGTCGAGCGAAGGTACTTCAGAGCGCTTCATTGGTGATTTCATATCACCATAAATCGTCAGTTCATATCGATATTCGGTTCCGATCGTTCTGCTATTCTCACCAACATGAAGCAGACCACATCTCTCCTGATCGGGATAGTCGCCGACGACCTGACCAGTGCTACCGACGGCGCGGCGGCCTTTCTCGCGAGCGGCTATGCACCTGTGATCAAGCGACAAGTCGACGGCGCGGAGAATGGAGCTATCACTTCGATTGATACGAACAGCCGCGCCTCCGACATCTGGCAGGCGACAAGGGCTATCGCCGACGCCGTGTCGGCCCTCTCGCATGCCCGCCTTCTGTTCAAAACGATCGATTCGACCCTGCGCGGCCATATCCGCGAGGAAGTGGCCGCCGCCTTTCGCGCCAGCGGCCGGAGCAGGCTTGTCATCGCTCCAGCCTTTCCCGCAGCGGGGCGGCTCACCGTCGGCGGGATCCAGACGGTGAACGGCATTTCCGTGAGTCAAAGCGTCTACGGCCGTGATCCAGTCCACCCCGCAGGCACCTCGGACATTGCCGATCTGGTCGACCCGTCCCTGGGGAAACCGATCATTATCGCCCCAGACAGTTCCGGCGATGCGGCGACGAACGCATCCATTCTGATCCTCGACGCCGACAGCCAGGACATACTGAACCGACAGGTCGCCAGCATCCCCGATCCTGAGACTGTTCTTTGGGTGGGCTCTCCTGGTCTCGCCATCGCGCTGGCATTGCTGGTCCCTGCCGTGCCGGATGGACGCCCGGCAACCGGCCAAGCCGGGCGGGTGGTGATCGTCGCAGGAAGCGCCAATCCGGTGACGCGCGCCCAATGCGAGACCTTGCAGGTGCAAGGCGTTCCCGTCGTCGGCGACCTGGCCGACCTCCCCGGCGACGCCCGTGTGATTTGTCTTCGGGCACCGCTGCAACGGCAGGAGAATGCCAGCGCGGTGATGACGAACCTCGCTGGACAAGCAGCCGCAGCGGTTGCCCGGCGCGACTATGACGCGGTGATCGCCACCGGCGGCGAGTCGATGGCGGCGATCCTCGACCGCCTCGGCATCATCAGGTTCCTTCTCACCCGCGAGTTGGAGCCCGGCTTTCCGGTCGGCCGCGCCGAACGGGCGGATGGAACGCCGCTTACCATCGCCATGAAGGCGGGAGGCTTCGGCTCACCCTCGGCACTCCTTGATGCCGCCCGCGACCTGCTGGCAAACCGCTTCCTGAAAGGCTGATTCATGACCGCCCATGACGCTCCTCTCGCCGTGACCATGGGTGATCCCTCCGGGATCGGCCCCGAAATCATCGCAAAAATGTATCTCCGTCGACCGGACAAGCGACACTGGATCGTCGTCGGTGATCCGCTGGTGATGACCCACGCCCTTTGCGCGCTCGATCCTGATGTGCGGGTCCGGCCGATCGCTTCCGTCGATGAGACCGTGCTCGATGACGGAACCCTCAACGTGCTTTGCTCCTCGCAGCTTTCCGCCCTGCCACCGGTCAGCCAGGTTTCGGCCGTCAGTGGACGCGCGGCGTTCGACGCCATCGTTGTCGCGATCGGACTGGCGCGGGACGGTTGGGTGGGCGGCATCGTAACGGCGCCCATTCACAAGGAGGCGCTCGCAGCAGCCGGTCTGCACTATCCCGGCCACACCGAAATCCTGGCTGATCATGGCGGGGCTCCCAAGGTCGCCATGATGCTGGCGAACGAGGACATTCGCACGGTCCTCGTCACCATCCATTGTTCGTTGTCCGAGGCGATCCGCAAGGGCGATTTCGCGGCGCAGATGGACGCCATCCGGTTGGCCGATGCCGGTGCGCAGGCGCTCGGCATCTCCCATCCGCGCGTCGCCGTCGCCGGCCTCAATCCGCATGCCGGCGAAGGCGGTCTCTTCGGAGACGAGGAAATCCGCATCATCCGGCCGGCGATCGAGGCGGCCCGTGCCGAAGGGATCGACGCATCCGGCCCATGGCCAGGCGACACCGTGTTCATGCAGGCCCGCAAGGGCCGTTTCGACATTGTGGTCGCGCAGTATCACGACCAGGGCCTCATCCCGGTCAAATATATGGGCCTCGACCATGGCGTGAACGTCACGCTGGGCCTGCCATTCGTGCGTACCAGCCCCGATCACGGCACCGCCTTCGACATCGCGGGGTCTGGCGTTGCCGACCCCTCCAGCCTGGAGACCGCCTTCGACTTCGCCCTTAGGCTGAAGGCCTCCCTCCCGAACCAGAAAGCCGTCACCCCATGACCCAATTCGACTTCATCTTCATGCTGACACGCAACGACCGCACCGTGACCGACGCCGCCGTCCACGCCGAAACGGCGCTGGGGGCCGGAATCCGCCACGTCGGCTTCAAGGACATCGGCCTGCCGCTCGACGCGCTCGCCGCCCTCGCCCGCCAGATCCGCGAGGGCGGAGCCAGCACCTATCTCGAAGTTGTATCGCTCGACCGCGACAGCGAGATCCGCTCGGTCAAGGCGGCGATCGACCTCGGCGTCGACTTTCTTCTCGGTGGCACCCATGCCGAGGACGTGCTGCCGCTGCTGGAAAGGACGCCCATGCGCTACTATCCGTTTCCGGGTCGCATCGTCGGGCACCCGAGCATTCTCCAAGGATCGCAGGCCGAGATCGTCAAAAGCGCCGTCGCGCTCGCCAGCCATCCCGGTGTCGCCGGTCTCGACCTTCTCGCCTACCGTTCGGCAGGCAATGTGCCGTCTCTGATCGACGCTGTGTGCCGGGCCGTGCCCAAGCCCGTAATCGTCGCGGGATCGGTGGACCGGCCGGATCAGGTCGAGACAATTCGCAACAGTGGCGCAGCGGGATTTACCGTCGGCACCTCCGCGCTGGACGGCCGGTTCCCGGCAGAGGGCCCCGCACTGGAATTCCAGCTGCGGGCGATTTCGGCGTGCCTCGAAGGACATCAAGAGAGCGTGGGAGATTAGTCCTGGTCAAAATGATCGCCAATTGAACTCAGCACGGCAGAGCTTCGAACGATCGAGGAAGCTCCGGGCCAGAGTTCTCTGCCACTACATTCGATCGCATAGACAAACGCCCTGTCGACGCACCTGCCCGCGCGCCGTCGCAACATCGAGGTCTTTGATGCCACGCCCGATCGTCGAACGGGCCAGACCGGTGATCTCAGACACCACCGCAAGCCCACAACCCGCAGCACGAGCCTCACTCGCAGCGAATACCCGGCGGCCACGCTCGTCCGCTTCGAGCGGTCCGCCTCCACCGCTGCTCGATTGCCAGGCGAAGATGTCGCCTAGAAATAGCCGAGGATGGATTTGACCTCGAGATACTCCAACATGCCTTCGATGCCATATTCGCGTCCGTTTCCGGACTGCTTGAAACCGCCAAACGGGGCGTGCGGATCCCAGGCCGGGTAGTTGAGATGAACCTGACCGGCGCGGATCCGCGAGGCGACGTCCCTGACGGCGCCCATATCCGTGCCCTGCACATGGGCCCCCAGGCCGTAGACCGTATCGTTGGCGATAGTGACGGCCTCCTCGACTGTGTCGTAGGGGATGATGCACAGAACTGGCCCAAAAACCTCTTCCTGGGCAATGCGCATGCCTGTGCGCACGTCGGAAAAGATGGTCGGCTTGACATAGAACCCGACGCTCAGATCGTCCGCGCGACCCGACCCGCCGGTGAGGAGCCTGGCGCCCTCTGAAATGCCGACGCCGATCATGGTTTGGATGCGGTCGAACTGGGAACGGTTGGCGATTGCACCGTGAGTGGTGGTTTCCGAAAGCGGATCGCCGACGATGATCTGGGCTGCGGCCCTCCTGGCGATTGCCTCGATCTCGGACAGCCGCTCGCGCGGCACGATCATGCGCGTCGGCGCGCTGCATGACTGGCCGAGATTGCGGAAGGCGGCGGCTACGCCCCGTGAAACGGCACGGTCGAGATCGGCGTCGGGCAAAATCACGTTCGGCGACTTGCCGCCGAGCTCCTGTCCGACGCGCTTGACCGTCGGCGCGGCGGCCTGGGCCACCGCGATGCCGGCACGGGTCGAGCCGGTAATGGAGATCATGTCGACATCCGTGTGCGAAGCGAGAGCCATACCCACGCCCGGGCCGTCACCATTGACGAGGTTGAAGACACCGGCAGGGAAGCCGGCTTCCTCAATCGCCTCGGCGAACAGCAGCGCGTCCAAAGGAGAGAGCTCGCTTGGCTTCAGCACGACCGTGCAGCCTGCGGCGAGCGCCGGCGCAACCTTGGCGGTGATCTGGTAGAGTGGCCAGTTCCAGGGCGTGATCAGCGCGCAGACACCGATCGGTTCGTGGGTGACGGCGGTGTGGCCGCGCTGCTCGACGAAGGGGAAGGTTTTCAGGACATCGCGAGCGACCTGCACATGGGCGATCGCCAGCGGCACCTGCGCGGTGCGCGCATATCCGATCGCCGCGCCCATTTCGAGGCTCAAGCATTGCGCAAGCAGTTCATTGCGCGCTTCGAGCAGCGCCTGCAGGCGATCAAGCAGACCCGCGCGGTATTCCGGCCTGGTACGGCTCCAGGTGGCGAACGCCCGGCGGGCCGCTGCAACGGCCGCGTCCACATCCCAGCTGTTTCCGAGCGGAAACCGGGCCACGACCTCTTCGGTGGCGGGGTTCACCACGACGCCTTCGGCGGTGCCCTTCGGCTCGACCCATTGACCGTCGATGAAGAACTTGTCCAGGCGGCCGTTGCGGGACAGGTGTTCGAGGGGCGAAATCATGTGACAAGGTCCTTCATGCGGTAATAGGCACCGAGGATCGGCAGGAACCAGGGACGCCCGAAATATCCAGGGATCGCCGGCCAGTCGAAATCCTTCCAGGGGTTCAGGTCGGGACGCCCGTCCATGACATCGGCCATGATGCTGCCCATCAGCGTCGACATATGGGTGCCGTGGCCGCTATAGCCCATCGAGTAGTAGATTCCGTTGCGCTCCCCGGCGCGCGGCAGGCGGTCGCGGGTCATGTCGACCATGCCGCCCCAGCAGTAATCGATGCGGATGTCGGCCAGTTCCGGATAGACCTCGACCATCGCCGCTTTCAGGATCCGGCCGCTCTTCTCGTCGGACTGCGGATTGGATACTGCAAACCGGGCCCGCCCGCCGAACAGCATGCGATTGTCCGGGGTCAGCCGCCAGTAGACAACGAGATTGCGCGTGTCGACGACATTGCGTCGGGTCGGCATGAGGCGCTCAAGTTGCGAAGGCGACAGCGGTTCCGTCACGACCAGGAAGGCGCCGACCGGCACGATCCTGCGGCGGATCCATCCGAGCGGACCGACCTGGGAAATGCCGCTCGCCAGCAGGACCTGCCGCGCGACGATCTTGCCGCGCGGGGTCTCGACCTCATGCCCGTCGGCGACCTTGCGCAAAACCATGACGGGGGCGTTTTCATAGACCTCTGCGCCCCGCCGCGCCGCCGCGGTCGCCAGCCCCCTGACGAACCGGCCGACATGCATGCTGGCGCTCTTGGGAAACAGCAGCCCGCCATAATAGCGGTTGGTGCCGACTTCGTCTCGCAGGTCGGCGCGCGCGATCATCCTCGTTCCGGGATCGACATTGGCCGCCAAGAGTTCCTGGCTGCGCGCCAGCATGTCGTAGTGCTCGGGCTTGGCGGCAAGCTTCAGCTTGCCGACGCGGGAGAAGCTGCAGTCGATCTTTTCTTCCTGCACCAGCCGCTCGACCATATCGACGCCGGCGTCGAAAGCCTTGTAGAGCGCGTTTGCGGCCGGCTTGCCGTGCTTGCCGGCCATGATTGCATAGTTCTGCGCAAAACCGTTGTTGCACATGCCGCCATTGCGGCCGGATGCGGCGTTGCCGATCGTTTCGGCCTCCAACAGTGCAACCCGGGCGCCCTTTTTGGCGAGGGCCAACGCGGCGGAGGATCCAGTCAAGCCGCCGCCCACAATCGCTACATCGTAGTGGCCTTCGAGCGGTTTGGACGCGCCCTCGTTGAACGGCTGAGAGGTGTCCAGCCAATAAGATGTAAGCTTCATGATTGCACGACCAGTGCGTCAGTTTGCATGGGCGCCATGCAAAGCGTCGCGATTGCAGCCCCTACCATCCGCGGATCCGCTCCCAACGGGCTTCGATCCGGGGACTGTCCCCGTTGACGACGCTGTAGAAGTGGTGCTGGGCGGCCATCGCGCAGGCATGGTTGGGCAGAATCCGGACCCGAGCCCCGAGCGGCAAATCGGGCATGGACTTTCCAGAACCGGCACGAATGGCGAGGATACCGTGTTCCTGGCTGGCCTGCGCCACGATCACATCTTCAAGCACCCGCCCCTTTTCATCGCAGACGACACCGTAACCCTGGTCGACCTGCTGGTTTGCGGTTCCGCGGTCGCGCGAAAGCGCCATCCAGCCCGCGTCGACCAGCACCCATCCCTTTTCCGGCTTGGCGCCGATCACCGTGGCCAACACTGAAATCGCGATGTCGTCGATGGCACAGACCCCTACTCCGTGCTGGACGAGGTCGAAGAACATGTAGACCCCGGCGCGCAGCTCCGTGACGCCTTCGAGGTTCTCCGCAAAGTGCGCCGTCGGCGTCGAGCCGAGGCTGACGATCGGGCAGGCATGGCCGTGGGCGCGCAAAGTTTCGGCGGCGCGCACGGTGGCCGAACGCTCGTCCTCGGCTGCCTTGACCAGCGCATCGGGCGTGCTCAAGCCATAGGACTCGCCGGCATGGGCGAGGACGCCGACCAGGTTGGCGCCGGCTGCGACGATCCTGTCGGCCACATCGAGCAGCTTGGGATCGTCCGGCTTCAATCCGCCGCGATGGTCGTCGCAGTCCAGTTCGATGAAGACGGACGGCGTCACACCGGTGGCTTCGCGTACACCGGCCAGGGCGTCGGCCTGCTCCACGCAATCGAGCAACAGCTTCACATCGGCGCCGGTGCGGCGACAAAGCTCCATGGCGCGGACGGCCGACGCCGGCGACATGCCGACCGCATAGGTGATGTCGCGAAAGCCGTGGCCGGCGAAATACTCCGCCTCGGCGATGGTCGAGACCGTGATCGGACCGGGTTCGCCGGGGAACACATGTCGGGCGACGTCGATGCTTTTGGCCGTCTTCATATGCGGGCGCAGCACCACGCCAAGCTTTCCGGCATGCTCGGCCAGACGCTGGATGTTGCGCTCGAGCCGGCCCCGGTCCAGAAGCAGCGACGGGGTGATGAGGGCGTCGATCATTTGGACCGCCTCACGGATATCTACATTCGTATCCATCGCTCTCCTACCTCATTCCTCAACCGAACGACTGATTTGCCAAGGCATACATGCGGGCCGTCCCGTCTGAGACGGGCCGTCGCCCCTTGACCATCGCGATCACATCCCCGACACGCGCGAGGCCCAGGCTCTCCAGCCAGTCGCCCAATCCGTGTTCGGCATAGACGTCGATGCGCACGAACTGGCCGTGAAGCGTCGCAAGCTGGGCCAGGATCAGAAGCCGCGCGTCTTGGGCGCTTTCAGCAGCAACAGGGCCGACCACGTAGCCGCGGCCGAACCGCCTGGCGATGGCGTAGCCTGCAATACGCCCCGCGCGTTCGATGACCAGAACATTGCCCGCATCAGCGAGGGCAGCCATCATCGACGGCCGGGGCATGCCTGTCGCCCGTTCGTCGAAGGCCTGGATTGCCGCGAGGTCAGAGGCCGTCGCCTGGCGGATGTCGTCGCGGGTACCCTGCGTCACGGCGACGGTCAGCGGGCCCTGGTGCTGAACCACCGTGCCCCAGGCTGTGAAGCCGCGTCGCTTGTAGAGCCCGAGCCCCTCTTCCGTCGAATTGAGCAGCACGTTGCGCCCGTCCGCGGCCTGAAGCAACCCGTCAAAGAGCCGGGAGCCGTTGCCGCCGCCTTGCGCCGAGCCAGTGACTATGATCATCCCGGCAGTGGCATAGGCCTGTCCGTAATTCCAGGACATGGCAGTGCCGATCACCTGTCCTGCCCGCTCGAGGACCAGCCCAGTGCCGACCGTCACGGCAAATTCCCAGTCCTCCTGGCGATAAGGCCAGCCCATCTCCTGCGACAGCTTCAGCGCGCCCGGCACATGGCGGGTCTCGAATTTCATCAGCTCGGTCGGGACGCTGACGCTATCCCTGTCATGATCAACGGCCATAGGTGCAACGCTGTCGCTTGATCCAAAGTCACATTTGTAGTCGGACCTTAGAGTGGCGTCCGGCGGGCAGATTTCGCTGCTGTTATGCCCCTTCAATTCAGCGGGATCATTCGTTTTGAGCCGTCCGTCGGCATGCCATATGGCGCAAATCGGGCGAGGAACGCGGCAAGACCACTCGGGCGTCGTCAGGCGAGGTGCAATGCAGACCTCAGCGGCATCTTTCGGTCGCAGCCTGCCACGCGCCTGACCAACGTCAATGCAATTTGAGACGCGGACGGACAACCCGGTTGACATGGCCGACCAGGATTAGAGCCAGGCCCTTGATCCAGCCATGTATGGCCACCAGGTGCATGCGGTACAAAGACACGTAGATCATCCTGGCCAGCCGCCCCTCGATCGCCATCCGCCCTCCGACGAGGTTTCCCATCAAGCTGCCGACGGTGGAAAACCGGCTCAACGACACGAGCGAGCCCTTGTCCCGATAGACAAATGCTTCCGGCGTTTCCCCGGCAATCAAGTGAAGAATGTTGCGATAAGCGATCGATGCCATCTGGTGGGCAGCCTGAGCGCGTGGCGGCACCGGGCCGCCCGCCCCTTCCGGCTTGAAAAAGCAGCAATCGCCGATAGCGAAGATGCGCTCGTCCCGGCTCGTTTGGAGGGTGGGAAGGACGACAAGTTGCCTGCTGCGCGCCACCTCAAGTGCGTCGAGCTCTCCTAGAATATTTGCCCCCTGCACGCCTGCAGCCCAGACGCAGATATCGGCGTCTATCTGCTCCCCGTTGGCACACCTCAATCCCTTTTCGGTTGCTTCGGATACTGCTGTCTTTGCGAGCACCCGGACGCCGAGGGCTTCAAGTTCCTGATGCGCGGCCTTTGCCAAAGCATCTGGGAGAGCCGGAAGAATCCGCGGCCCGGCCTCTACCAAAGTGACCCGCAACCGGGTCTCGTCGAAGACTTCCAGGCCATAATGTCTAAGTGATGATGCAGCATTGTAGAGTTCGGCAGCGAGCTCGACGCCCGTTGCACCGCCACCTACGATAGCTATGTCAACAAAGCGGTCGTCGGTTGGATCAGCTGACATTGTCCTGGACACTCGAAGACAATGATTCAACAACTTCAATCGAAAGCGATCCGCTTGATGACGGTCTTCGAGGAAAAGGCAATGATCCTTGACTCCGGGAGTGCCGAAATCGTTTGAAACCGACCCGATCGCGATAACGAGGTAGTCGTATCGGAGCCGATGTCGACCGACCAGCTCCGACCCGTCATCGTCGAATATCGGCGCCACTGTGACCTGCCGCGCGGCGCGATCGATGGACTCCAGCGACCCGTAGAAGAAGCGGTAGCCCCAACGGTGCCCGTGGCCGCGATAGCCCACTTCGTCCAGATTTGCGTCGAGTGATCCGGCCGCGACCTCATGGAGCAGCGGCTTCCATACATGGGTGTGGTTACGCTCGACAAGAATGATATCGAAATCTTTGCGGCCGAGCCGTGCTCCGAGCCGGCGCACGAGTCCAAGGCCTCCAGCCCCACCGCCAACGACGACTATTTGAGTCTTCATTCGTGCTTGCCCGGTCTCGTTGAGGAATGCTCCTTAACACGACTACCCGCTGTCAGAGGCGCCAGATGGCAATCTAGTCCTGGATTCGACAGCCCTGAACGATAAAGAAGCGTCATCATCACCCTCACGAATTCAAAAATCGCCCTGTTCCGGGTTTTCACGCCGCGGATGGCGAGCCGTGGAGTCCAGCCCCCAAGGCTGCCCTCACCAATCCATCACCACCTTGCCGGAATTGCCGCTCTTCATCGCCTCGAACCCGGCCTGGAAGTCGTCCACGCCGATGCGGTGGGTGATCAGGCCACTGACATCGAGCGGCCCCTGCACCAGCGCGATCATCTTGTACCAGGTCTCGAACATTTCGCGGCCATAGATGCCCTTGAGATGCAGCATCTTGAAGATGACCTTGTTCCAGTCGATCTCGAAGCCGGTCGGCGCGATGCCCAGAATGGCGATCTTGCCGCCATTGTTCATGGTGTCGATCATGTCGCGGAAGGCGGGTGCGGCACCCGACATTTC
>NZ_JBVVQB010000012.1:0-147214 GCF_055811775.1 Mesorhizobium sp. WSM4844
CGGCCCTTTTTGCAACGCTGGTGATTGGCGAAACCGTCGACGACTCCCCCTTCTCCCCGTCACTATACGGGGAGAAGTGCCCGGCAGGGCGATGAGGGGCAGCGCAAACCTGAGGCGATTGCCCTGAGTTGGCACCTCTCGATATCGCCTATCAGGAGCGCGGCCTGGTCTTTTGCGGATCGTAGTGGGCAAAAGTCACGACGCGTGCTGGCAGTCTTTTGCTGTGGCCGTCGAGCTTGCCGATCTCGACCGCGGTGCCGATCGCGGCATGGGTGACGTCGAGCCTGGCCAGCGCGATGGTCTTGTTGAGCAGCGGCGAGCGCATGGCGGACGTGACCTCGCCGATCTGGGCGCGTCCGACATGGACGCAATCGCCATGCCCGACCGCGACATTGGCGTCGATGTCGAGGCCGACCAGTTTCCTCTGCGGGTTTTCCTTGCGCCGGATCAGCGCCTCGCGGCCGATGAAATCGTCGGTCTTGCTCTTCAGCGGCACGGTGAAGCCGATGCCGGCCTCGAACGGGTCGGTTTGGTCGGAAAATTCGTGAGCAGCAAAGATCAGCCCGGCCTCGATGCGCACCATGTCGAGCGCCTGCAGCCCCATCGGCTTCAAGCCATGCGGCTGGCCGGCCGCCCAGATGGCGTCGAACACCTTTTCGGCGTCGCGCGGGTGGCACCAGATCTCGTAGCCGAGTTCGCCGGTGTAGCCGGTGCGCGAGACGACGACCGGAATGCCGTTGCCGCCGCCGATGCGGGCGACGGCGAAACGGAACCATTCGAGCTCCTCGATCGACGGCTGCAGCGGCGAGGTCCAGATGATCTCCTTCAGGATGTCGCGGCTCTTCGGTCCCTGAACGGCGACATTGTGCATCTGGTCGGTCGACGAGCGCACCAGCACGTTGAGGCCGAGGCGCGTCGCGGTGTCGCGCAGCCATTCGCCGGAAAGATCGTCGCCGCCGACCCAGCGGAAATTGTCCTTGCCGAGCCTGAGCAGCGTGCCGTCGTCGATCATGCCGCCATGCTCGTAGCACATGGCGGAATAGACCACCTGGCCGACGCCGAGTTTTTTGATGTCGCGGGTCAGCGTGTATTGCAGCAGCGCTTCCGAATCCGGGCCGGTGACCTCGAACTTGCGCAGCGGCGACAGGTCCATGATGACGGCGGCCTGCCGGCAGGCCCAGTATTCGTCGATAGGGCCCTCTTTTGCGAAGGAATTGGCCAGCCAATAACCCCTGTACTCGACGAAGTTGCGGGTGTGCTTGGCAAAGCTCGAATGAAATGATGTCTCGCGGGTCATTTTCGGTTCCGAATCGGGCGTCATGCGTCTGGCGATCGCTCGCGAGAATTTATGCTTACCGGAATAGGTCCGCACATGGATGTCGGTCAGGTTCCAGCCATTGGCCGGCGTCGTGTCGTCGGGACAGGCGGACGACACGCAAACGATATCGGTAAGTGCCCGCAGCAGCACATAGTCGCCCGGCCGCGACCATGGCTCGTCCGACACCATGACGCCATGCGCGTCGATCGTCGTGTTGAAGAAGAAATTGATCGCCATCCAGCCCGCGCGCGGGCCAACACCCTTGTCGGCGAGCGCGCGGTTGAAATTCTCCGAGCAGTTGGGATGACCGGGATAGCCGATGTCGTCGTAATATTTGGCGGCGCAAGCGAGCGCGAACGCATCGTGCCGGCCGCAGGTGTCCTGCACCACCTCGACCAGCGGCTCCATGTCCTGGTCGTAATATTTCGAATGAAGGCCTGGCATCGGATAGCTCGAACCCATCAGCGTGCGGGTCGTCGTCACGTCGAGCGGATGGTCGCGCCCCTTGTCGAGCTTGCGCGCCGAAAAGCACTGGAAGTCGGTGCATTGGCGCCCGTCGACATCGATGATCTGCAGATAGTCACCCGCCTTGACGAAGTAGGCTTCCGCGGTCGCCGAATGGACGCGCAAATCGAGCACCGGGTCGGCCAGCGGGTCACCAAGCCTGGACTTCGCCGCCGGACGGATCGTGGCGCGGCGAACGATGACGTTGAGCGGCGTCGCCGTGTCATGGCCGTCGACCGGCATCGGCCCGCCCGGGGCGGCGATCAGCATCGAGCCGTCGCGGGCGACGGCAAAACCCTGTTCGGTGCCGGCAGGGGTGGCGCTGCCGAAGACACGAACCGCCTTTGCCTGGTCGAGCTGCACCTGGCGTCGCTCGAGCCCTCGGCGCAACGAAGCGAGGCTGTCGTCGCCATCGGCCAGCAGCGCCTTGATGCCGGAGGCATTGCTGTTCGATTTCTCGCCGAAAATGCCGGCATCAGGCACGCCGCTCTTGTCCCATGCCAAGAGCTCGCAGGCCTGGCCGCCTTCGACGTTGCGTACGCTGATGGTATCGCCGGCCTCGACATCGATGAGCACCGCACCATTGCCTTGAACGGAATAGCGCTCCATGCCGGCCGGCAGCGCCATCTGGCCGGGCCGCAGGATCAGGCTCGGTCGTGGCGGTCCGGCGGCGATGGCGGGGTAGGGCGACTGGCTCATCTCGACCCGGGTCTCAAGAAACAAGTTTGCCTGTGCGTAAAATTATTTTATCAGCAAGAATAGCAGTGCTTGTCGGTTTGGCAAGGCGAAGGTGGTGAGGCTCCCCCTTCTCCCCTTGTGGGAGAAGGTGGCCGAGCGAAGCTCGGTCGGATGAGGGGTGCTCCAGCTTGGCATCGGCCGCACTCCGTCCAACACCCCTCAACCGTCTTGGCGCTGCGCGCCAATCCACCTTCTCCCACAAGGGGAGAAGGGAAGAGGCAACCGCTACCCCAACTCCCCTGAATACCCGATGTCGACGCCATACTCGGCCGCCGAGTCGAGCATCGTGTGCCCCAGGCTTTCGGCGAAACTTGCAAACACCAGAAGATTGAACACCGCCTGCCCATCCGGCCGGTCATCGCCACGCCAGAGATTGACGCTGGTATGGTCGATCGACGTGGCGGCAGCGGCGTCGATCGGAAACGCCGCCGGGTGCAGATCGAGCGACGACAATTTCGCCAGCATGGCGCGCGCCTTGGCTCCCGAGACGCTGATCAGGGCGCGCGCATGCGACTGGTCCGACAGCGAGGCGGACTGCGAGAACGCCTGGCTCAAAATGTCGATCGTGTGCTTGCCGCTCTTGGACAGGACGAGGAACTGATCCGGTCCCGACCAGATGAGCGTCACGTCCGAAGCGCTGACGGCCTTAGGCAGATCCGGAGCCGCCATGCCGAAACGGACCTTGGCGGCGTTTGCCAGTTCCGCCCCTTTGCCGCGCCGCGCCATCACCTGGATCAGGTCGAAATTGCGAATCTCGGTGAGCGAAATGCCCGGCGCGACGTCGCGCGCGCCATGGGCGCCCACGACAAGGACATGCTCCAGCGGACTGCGAGAAAGCCACGAAAACTCAGCCACGCTGGCGCCCTCCATCCGGATCGTAGAAGACGGGATTGCACAGCTCGACATCATAGTCTTCACCACGCAGCGGATCGTGCGCATGGACGATCTCGCCGATCCGCTCGCGGCCGCGCTCGACAAGCGCCAGCCCGATCCACTGGTCAAGCGTCGGCGAGAAACAGACCGAGGTGACATAGCCCTGGTCGTTGGCGGAATCCGGTATCTCGCCTTTCGGAATGACATGCGCGCCGGAGCGCAGGCGGCGCGCTCTGTCCGTCGGCTTGATGCCGACCACGACCTGCCGATCCGGTGCGACCAGCGCCTCGCGTCCGGCCATGACGCGGCCGACAAAATCCTTCTTGGTCGACATCATCTTGCCCAAGCCGAGATCGGCCGCCGTCGTCGTGCCGTTCAGCTCGGGCCCGGCGACATGGCCCTTTTCGATGCGCATGACGCCGAGCGCCTCGGTGCCATAGGGCGTGACGCCGAATTGTTTGCCGGCTAGCATCAGGTTGCGCACCAGCGCGTCGCCGTAGCCGGCCGGAACGGAGATCTCGAACGCCATCTCGCCGGAGAACGAAATGCGGAACAGCCGCGCCCTGATGCCGCCGCGAAGCGCGACTTGCCGCGCGGCCATGAACGGAAAGCCCTCGTTCGACAAATCCTCGGCCGGATTGACGATTTCGCGAAGCAGGTCCCGGGTCTTCGGCCCGGCGATCGAGAATTGCGCCCACTGGTCGGAGACTGACGTGAGTTGCACGTCGAATTGAGGAAACAGCACCTGCCGGCAGAATTCGAGATGCTGCATCACCGGCCCGGCCTTGGCGGTCGTGGTGGTCAGGAAATAATGGTCCTCGGCCAGACGCGACGTGGTGCCGTCGTCATAGACCATGCCGTCCTCGCGCAGCATCAGCCCGTAGCGGGCCTTTCCCACGGCAAGATTGGAGAAGGTGTTGATGTAGACGCGGTCGAGGAAGGCGCCGGCATCCGGTCCGTGCACGTCGATCTTGCCGAGCGTCGAGACGTCGCAAAAACCGACGCCGCCGCGCACCGCCTTGACCTCGCGGGTGACTGTTTCCAGCCAGTCCTTCTCGCCGGCGCCCGGATACCATTGCGCGCGCTTCCACAAGCCGGTGTCGACGAACACCGCGCCCTGTTCGGCTGCCCAGTGATGCGACGGCGTCAGCCTTGTCGCATGGAAATTTTCGTCGCGATGATGGCCGGCAAACCCGCCGATGGCGACCGGCACATAGGGCGGACGGTAGATCGTCGTGCCGGTCTCGGGAATGGATTTGCCTGATATCGCCGCCATGATGGCGAGGCCGGCGACATTCGAGGTCTTGCCCTGGTCGGTCGCCATGCCGAGCGTCGTATAGCGCTTCAGGTGCTCGACCGATTCAAAGCCTTCGCGCTGAGCCAGTTCGATGTCGGCAGCGGTGACGTCATGCTGATAATCGACAAAGGCTTTGCCTTTGCCGGCAACATGCCAGAGCGGGGTCAGCGAAAACGCATCGTCGTCGGCGACTGGCGGAGCGCCGGCACTGCCGCTGTGCCCGGCGCTCTCAGCCGCTGCCGTACCGGCGGCAAACCCCTGGCGCAGGCAGGCGCCGAGCCCAAAAGCGCCGTTGGCGGCACCGGCGGCCACCATGCCGGGAGGCGCGCCGTCCGGCACGAAGGCCGATATATCGTCCTGCCATTTCGGCCGGCCGCGATGGAATGAGGTCAGCCCGACCGCCGGGTTCCAGCCGCCGGAAACGGCAAGCCCGTCGGCTTCGACCTCGGCGCGTGCGCCGCCTGCCAGAGATATCGAGATTTTCCTGACACCGCCCTTGCCGCCGTCCACCGCGCTGACGAAACCGTTCAAAACGGCAAAGCCGGTTTTGGCGGCAAGCGCGCGATGCGCGGCCGATACGTCCGGACGCGCATCGACGACGGCAGCGATCTGCAATCCGGCGCCGAGTGCCGCCTCGACCGTGCGCCAGCCATCCTCATTGTCGGTGAACAGCGCAATCCTCTTCGCCGGGGTTGCCGCATAGCGCGCGATATAGCTCCGCATTGCCGAAGCCATCATCACGCCGGGCGTGTCGTTGCCGGCAAAGACGATCGGCCGTTCGATGGCGCCGGCGGCAACAATCGAGCGCTTTGCCACGATCCGCCACAGGCGCTGGCGCACCTGATGCTCCGGCGGCGAAGGCATATGGTCGTTGACCCGTTCGATGGCGCCATAAGTCCCGCCGTCATAGACGCCGAACAGTGTCGTGCGGTTCATGATGCGGACATCGGGCAGCGAGGCGAGTTCGGCCAGCGTGCGCGAAATCCATTCGGCTGCGGGCACCCCGTCGATCGTACCGCCGTCGGCAAGCAGGCGGCCGCCAAGCGCAAAATCTTCCTCGCACAGGATGACGCGGGCGCCGCTGCGCCCCGAGGCGAGCGCTGCCGCCAGCCCGGCTGGGCCGGAACCAGCGATCAGCACGTCGCAATGCGCCCACGTCTTGTCGTAATGATCAGGATCGGCAACGCCCGCGGCGCGGCCGAGACCAGCGGCGCGGCGGATCGCCGGCTCGTAGACTGCTTCCCAGAACTTTGCCGGCCACATGAAGGTCTTGTAGTAGAAGCCGGCGACGAACATCGGTGAGAACAGCTGGTTGACCCCCATCAGATCGTGGCGCAGCGACGGCCAGCGGTTCTGGCTGGCGGCTTCCAGACCGTCATAAAGTTCGGCGGTGGTCGCCTTGGTGTTCGGCTCACGCCGGGCTCCGGTGCGCAACTCGACAAGTGCGTTGGGTTCTTCCGAGCCCGCGGTCAGGATGCCGCGCGGCCGGTGGTACTTGAACGAGCGGCCGACCAGCTTGACGCCATTGGCGATCAGCGCCGAGGCCAGCGTGTCGCCCTGGAAGCCGGCAAAGGTTTTGCCGTCGAAGCGAAAGTTCAGCAGCAACGAGCGGTCGATGAGACCGCCGGATGGCAGACGATTGGGTTGGCTGGAAATCACGATGCCCGGCCCCCATGCACGAGCGTCGCGCTGCCCCTCATCGCCCTGCCGGGCACTTCTCCCCGTATAGTGACGGGGAGAAGGACGCCTTCACTGAGGGTTTCGCCAATCTCCAGCGTAGCAGGAAGGGCGCCGAGGTTGCGGCCATCTCCCTTCTCCCCGTCACTATACGGGGAGAAGGTGCCGGCAGGCGGATGAGGGGCGGCGCTGAGTTGGCTAAGAATACTCATTTTGCCTGCCTCGCCCCGACTCCCGCCGCCGGCTCGACCGAGGAAATCTCGTGTGTCAGCGTGTTGCGGGTGATCTTCAGCCAGGCCCGGCAGCCGCCGCCATGATACCAATGTTCGCTGGTCTCGCCGGCAATGTTGTCGCGCAGATAGACGTAGTCGAACACTTCGTCTTCCGAGGCGCCGGCTGCCGGCCGCAGCGGCTTGGCGTCGCCGAGATAGGTGAACTCGCCGAGTTCGCGTTCGCCGCAGAAGGGACAGACAATACGCATGCTTTTCGGGCCGTCCTCAGTGCAGGTTCGGTTGGGCGCCGACGCCCTTTTCATCGATGACAGCGCCCCGCCGGAACCGGTCGAGGCGGAAGCGCGCCGCATCCTTGTGCAGTTCGTCGCGAGCCAGAAGATGGGCAAAGACAAGGCCGGAGCCGGGCGTCGCCTTGAAGCCGCCATAGCACCAGCCGGCATTGAGATAGAGCCCGTCCACCGGCGTCTTGTCGATGATCGGCGAGCCGTCCATCGACATGTCCATGATGCCGCCCCATTGGCGCAACAGGCGCACGCGACCGATCATCGGCATCAGCGCCATGCCGCCCTCGCAGACGTCTTCCATCACAGGCATGTTGCCGCGCTGGGCATAGGAATTGTAGCCGTCTATATCGCCGCCGAAGACCAGCCCGCCCTTGTCCGACTGGCTGACATAGAAATGGCCGGCGCCGAAGGTCATGACATTGGGGATCAGCGGCTTGATCGCCTCGGAAACGAAGGCCTGCAGCACATGGCTCTCGATCGGCAGCCGCAGGCCAGCCATCGCCGCGACGCGCGACGAACTGCCGGCGACGGCCATGCCGACCTTGCCGGCGCCGATTGTGCCGCGCGATGTCTCGACGCAGGTCACCTTGCCGTTGGCGTCGCGCCCAAAGCCGGTCACCTCGCAGTTCTGGATGATGTCGACGCCGAGCGCGCTCGCCGCATGGGCGTAGCCCCAGACCACGGCGTCGTGGCGTGCTGTGCCGCCGCGCCGCTGCAGCAGGCCGCCTTGCACGGGAAAGCGGGCATTGTCGAAGTTCAGGAACGGCATCATCTTCTTGACCGCGGCAAGATCGAGCAGCTCGGCATCGATGCCGTTGATGCGCATCGTGTTGCCGCGCCGCGCATAGGCGTCGCGCTGCGCATCGGAATGGTAAAGGTTGATGACGCCGCGCTGGCTGACCATCGTGTTGTAGTTGAGGTCCTGCTCCATCCGCTCCCATAGCTTCATCGACAGCTCGTAGAAGCCGGTATTGCCGGGCAGCCCGTAATTGGAGCGGATGATGGTGGTGTTGCGGCCGGCATTGCCGGAGCCGATCCAGCCCTTTTCGAGCACGGCGACATTCCTGATGCCGTATTCGCTGGCGAGGAACCATGCCGTCGCCAGGCCGTGGCCGCCGCCGCCGATGATCACCACGTCGTAGCGGTCCTTCGGGCTGGCGTCGCGCCAGGTGCGCTGCCAATTCTTGTGACCGGAAAATGCCGCACGGGCGAGGGAGAAGATCGAGTATTTCATGGTTCTATTCCGAGGTCGCTCGCGCCGCGCAGGACCATTCTTGACGCATCGGAATCGTCCGAAAACCGCTTCACACTTTCGGTCCGATGCTCTAGATATCCAGCGTGTGGTCGCGCTCCCACTGGGTGAAGTGGGAAGCATAGGAATTCCATTCCTGATGCTTCAGCTTTAGATAAGCCGACGAGAATTCCTCACCCAGCGCCGCCTTGAGCGATTTGTCGTTGTCGAACTCGCGCAATGCATCGAGCAGGTTGAGCGGCAGCTTCGGCGCGCCCTCCACCGTATGCCCGAACTGGTACATGTCGATGTCGTAGCGCTTGCCGGGATCGGCCTTCGAGCGGATGCCGTCGAGGCCGGCGGCGATGATGACCGCCTGCAGCAGGTAAGGGTTTGCCGCGCCGTCGGGCAGGCGCAGCTCGAAGCGTCCGGGGCCGGGCACGCGCACCATATGGGTGCGGTTGTTGCCGGTCCAGGTCACCGAGTTCGGCGCCCAGGTGGCGCCCGAAATGGTGCGCGGCGCATTGATGCGCTTGTAGGAATTGACCGTCGGGTTGGTGATCGCGGCAAGTGCCGAGGCATGCTTCATGATGCCGCCGAGAAAATTCCTGCCCTTCGCCGACAGGCCGAGCTCCATGGCGTTGTCGGCAAAGACATTGGTCTTGCCGTCCTTGTCCCACACCGAGATATGGGCGTGGCAGCCATTGCCGGTCAGGCCCGGGAATGGTTTTGGCATGAAGGTGGCGCGCAGGCCGTGCTTTTCCGCAACGGACCTCACCATGAACTTGAAGAAGGAATGCTTGTCGGCGGTCGCCAGCGCATCGTCGAAGGCCCAGTTCATCTCGAACTGGCCGTTGGCGTCCTCATGGTCGTTCTGGTAGGCGCCCCAGCCGAGCGCCAGCATGTGGTCGCAGATCTCGGCGATGACATCATAGCGCCGCATCACCGCCTGCTGGTCGTAGCAGGGCTTTGACGCCGTGTCGTATTCGTCGGAAATCGTCTTGCCGTCCGGCGAGATCAGGAAGAATTCGGCCTCGACGCCGGTCTTGACATGCATGCCGTCGCCCGCCGCCTCGTCAATCAGCCGCTTCAGCGTGTTGCGCGGCGCCTGGGCGACCGTTTTTTCGTCCATCATGCAATTGGCGGCAATCCAGGCGACTTCCGGCTTCCACGGCAGCTGGATGACCGAATCCGGATCCGGCACCGCCAGCATGTCTGGATGCGCCGGCGTCAGGTCGAGCCAGGTGGCAAAGCCGGCAAATCCGGCGCCGTCCTTCTGCATGTCGGCGATGGCCTGCGCCGGCACCAGCTTGGCGCGCTGCCCACCGAACAGGTCGGTGTAGGAAATCATGAAATATTTGACGCCGTTCCCCTTGGCGAAGGCGGCGAGATCGTTCCCCATTATAGTTCCTCGCTTATTGGTTTTTTGGCAGTTTGGTATCAGAAGCCGTTCTTCCCCGGTATCCAGTTGGTGCCGGCCAGCGGCACGCCGGCCATGGCGGCGGCTTCGATCGTCAGCGCGACGAGATCCTCGGGCTCGAGATTGTGCAGGCTGTTCTTGCCGCAGGCGCGGGCGATGGTCTGCGCCTCCAGCGTCATCACCTTGAGATAATTGGCCAGCCGTCGCCCGGCCGCTATCGGATCGAGCCGTTTCATCAGCTCGGGGTCCTGCGTGGTGATGCCGGCCGGATCGCGGCCCTCGTGCCAGTCGTCATAGGCGCCGGCGGTGGTGCCGAGCTCGTTGTATTCCGCTTCCCAGCGCGGATCGTTGTCGCCGAGCGCGACAAGTGCGGCGGTGCCGATCGACACCGCGTCGACGCCGAGCGCCAGCGCCTTGGCGACATCGGCGCCGTTGCGGATGCCGCCGGAGATGATCAGCTGCACCTTGCGATGCATGCCGAGATCCTGCATTGCCTGCACCGCCGGCCGGATGCAGGCAAGCGTCGGCTGGCCGACATTCTCGATGAACACTTCCTGGGTTGCGGCGGTGCCGCCCTGCATGCCGTCGATCACGACGACATCGGCGCCTGATTTCACCGCAAGGGCTGTATCGTAATAGGGCCGCGCGCCGCCGACCTTGACGTAGATCGGCTTTTCCCAGTCGGTGATTTCACGCAGTTCCAGGATCTTGATTTCGAGATCGTCGGGCCCGGTCCAGTCGGGATGGCGTGAGGCTGAGCGCTGGTCGATACCCTTGGGCAGCGTGCGCATTTCGGCGACACGGTCGGAGATCTTCTGGCCAAGCAGCATGCCGCCGCCACCGGGCTTGGCACCCTGGCCGACGACGATCTCGATCGCATCCGCCCGGCGCAAGTCGCGCGGGTTCATGCCGTAGCGCGACGGCAGGTACTGGTAGACCAGCGTCTTGGAATGGCCGCGCTCTTCCTCGGTCATGCCGCCGTCGCCGGTCGTCGTCGAGGTGCCGGACAGCGTCGCGCCGCGGCCGAGCGCTTCCTTGGCCGGGCCGGACAGCGAGCCAAAACTCATGCCGGCAATGGTGATCGGGATTTTCAGCTCGATCGGCTTTTTCGCATGGCGCGAGCCCAGCACGACACTGGTGTCGCAGCGCTCGCGATAGCCTTCGAGCGGATAACGCGAGATCGAGGCGCCGAGGACAAGCAGGTCGTCGAAATGCGGCAGCCTGCGCTTGGCGCCGGCGCCGCGGATATCATAGATGCCGGTCGCAGCGGCGCGGCGGATCTCGGAAAGCGTGTAGTCGTCGAAGGTCGCGGATTTGCGCGGCGTCGTCGGCGGGTTGCGATAGGTCATTGAGCCTCAATACGCGTCGGCGTTGTCGATGTTGAAATTGTAGAGGGTGCGCGCCGAGCCGTAACGCGTGAACTCCGCCGCCTTGACGCCGGTCACCTCGGCGCGGTCGAGCAGGTCCTGCAGCAATGCCAGATGCTCGGGCCGCATCTCCTTGGCGATGCAGTCGGCGCCGAGGCTGCCGACCTTGCCGCGCACGAACAGCCGCGCCTCGTAGATGGAATCGCCGAGCGCATCGCCGGCATCGCCCAGCACCACCAGATTGCCGGACTGCGCCATGAAGGCCGACATATGGCCGATATTGCCGTGGACGACGATGTCGATGCCCTTCATCGAGATGCCGCAGCGCGACGACGCGTTGCCCTCGATGACCAGCAGCCCGCCCCTGCCAGTGGCGCCGGCATATTGGCTGGCATCGCCTTTGACCGTTATCGAGCCCGACATCATGTTTTCGCCGACGCCGGGTCCGGCCGAGCCATGCACCGTGATGGCGCTGCCGTCGTTCATGCCGCCGCAATAATAGCCGACGCTGCCGCGGACATCGATGGTGACCGGCTGGTCGACGCCGACGGCGACCGAATGGCTGCCTTTCGGATTGAGCACTTCCCAGGCGGTCTGGTTCGAACCGGGAGTCAAATCGTGAAGCGCCTGGTTAAGCTCGCGCAACGGCATCTCGGCCAGGTCGAACACCCCTGATGCATGGCTCTGGTCGAGTGCCTTGGAGACGTTGATTGCCGGCATGAACTCAATGCTCCCAGAAATAGACGGTTGCAGGCTCGGGTTCCCAGACCCTCGCATTGTCGATGCCGGGCAGTTTGGTCAGCGCACGATACTCCGAGCCGAAGGCGACATACTGGTCGGTCTCGGCCATGACGGCAGGCTTGCAGGCGATCGGATCGCGCACCACGCCGAAGCCGTTCTTGGTGCCGACGACGAAGGTGAAGAAGCCGTCGAGGTCGCTCAGCGTGCCTTCCAGCGCCTCGCCGAGATTCTTGCCATGCGCCATCTGCGAGGAGAGGTAGGCGGCCGCGACTTCGGTGTCGTTCTCGGTCTCGAATTTCATGCCTTCGCGGATCAGCTCGCGGCGGACATTGTTGTGATTGGAAAGCGAGCCATTATGCACCAGGCATTGGTCGGCGCCGGTCGAGAACGGATGCGCGCCCATCGTCGTCACCGCCGATTCCGTCGCCATGCGGGTATGGCCGATGCCGTGCGTGCCGGTCATGCTGCGCACGTCGAAGCGATCGACAACCGTTTCGGGCAAGCCGACTTCCTTGTAGATTTCGACGACCTCGCCGGCGCCCATGATGCGGATGTCGGGGCGCAGCGCCTGGATCGCCTCGCGCACTTCGTCGACCTTGGCAGGCGCGGTCCTGACCACAGCATGCGTCGATTTCACTGCGATGCTTACTGGCGCTCCGATCGCCTTGGCGAGTTCGGCGTCAAGGTTGCTGAAATCCTGCTCCGGCTTTGCCGACTGCATGGTGATCTTGGCCTCGTTGCCGGATGGCGCGCCATAGATGGCGATGCCGGCACTGTCGGGACCGCGATCGCTGAGCGAGATCAGCATCTGCGATAGCATCGAGCCGAGCTGGGGCTCGAGCGCCTTGTCCTTCAAAAACAATCCGACGATTCCGCACATGTCAGGCTCCCGCGGTGAGGTATGATTTCGGTGCTACCAGCTTCATATCAAGAATTCAACTCATATGAAAGTTTTTTTCATCTTGGACAAGTCGTCCGGCGCAATTTTAGGCGCCAGACGACCCTATTCCGGTCTAATGGCGATCGATCGCTTTTCTGGTCTCCTCTCCGGTGCGATCCGCCGCCATATCGGCCTCGATCTCAGCGTTCTCCTGGCGCGTCTGGAGGACGTGCCACCCGATCCAGAAGACGAGGCCGACGATCACCATCACCACTTCAGAACCCTGGAAAGGGTAGATCGCGCCGATGTCCTTGAGGTCCACGGCCCAGCTTTCCATTCCATTGGTCGACATTGCGGTTCTCCCTGTCGTTTGACTAGTTGTCGGTTGACTATTTGATCATGGCCTTTTCGGCGGTTCCCAGTTCGCGGACCGACGCCTCGAACGCATGGTTGAGGGCAAAGTCGACGCCCTCGAGTTCGACCTTCTTCGGTACGCGCAGGAGGTTCATGCTGTTGAGGATCTTGCAGACGACGAAGGTGGGGACGAAGCCGAGCGCGAACATCAGCACCGCGCCGGCGAAATTGCCGAGCGGGTTGATGTGCGCGAAGCCTTCATAGGGCGAGGACGGCTGTCCCCACAGCATGAATCCCGCCACCACGACGCCGAGGAAGCCGCCATAGCCGTGCACCGCAACGGCGCCGACCGCATCGTCGATCTTGAAGCGGCGCTCGACGAAATAGTGCAGCTTGTAGCAGATGCTCGGGACGATCGCGCCGATCAGCATCGCCTGGATCGGGTGATAGAGGTCATTGCCGGCAGACGCCGAGATGATGCCGCAAAGCCCCATCGAGAACGTCCAGAACGGGTCGCCTTTCGAGACGATGTAGCCGGCCAGCATACCGCCCGATAGCGACATCAGGAAATTGAAGGTGATCGCCGAGAGCGTCGTCGGCGCGAGATAGATATTGGTCGCCGTCCAGGTCTCGCCGGTGATCTGGCCGGCAATCGTGGCCGGGCTGATCAGCGGAATGTTGCACGCGGCATAGAAGCCCCAGAAGCCGGTGAAGATCAGGAACAGGCCGATCGTGATCAGCCAGACATTGTGGGGCGGGATGTCGCGCGCCGTGCCGTCGGGCCTGAACTTGCCGATGCGCGGGCCCAGCACGATGAGAAAGGCGAGCGCCGCTCCGCCGGCGATCGCGTGCACGACCCCCGATGCATAGGCATCATGATAGCCCCACAGCTTCACCATCCAGCCTTGCGGATGCCAGCCCCAGGACGCGTCGAGGATCCACAGGACCGAGCCGATCAGCACCGCGACGATCCAGAACGCGCCAGAGCGCGCGCGCTCTATGATCGAGCCCGAGATGATCGACGCCGTCGTGATGGAAAACAGCAGGAAGGCGCCCCAGAACACGCCGTTGAGGCGATGCCACAGCGCGGCGTCGGTCGGCGTGACCCCCGTCTCGCCGGGATTGACGCCGGAGAGATGGGTGCCCATCAGCGGATTCCATGGTTCGGCGAAAGGTGCGGTGACAAGTCCGCCGGCGATGCCCGGCCCGTTGGGGAAGCCGAAATAGATCCACCAGCCGAAAAAATAGAAGGTGATCGTGACGAGCGGAATCGCCATCGCGTTTTTCATCAGCGTTTTCAGATGATTGCGCCGGCGCGACACGCCGACCTCGTACATGCAGAACCCGACATGGATCAGGAACATCATGACGATGGTCACCCAGTAATAGAACTCCGTGAAAATGGTCGTTAGAGCGTTGAGATTCCCTTCCATTGCATGTCCCCTCCGTTCAGTTGCGTTCCTTGCCTCTCAGTAAAACTTTTTGCATCTTAGTATTGCGCGCTTTTGGAGTTTTGAGTCAATATGGCGCGGACCGTCGCATGGCCTCAGTGCCCTTGAGCGGCGGACGCCGGCAATCTTGTGAGGAGAAGCAAGTCCATGACCGCATCCTGGAGATTTTCGACCTTGGCGGATCGCCATCGTGCGCTCGGTTCGAAGCTCGAAGACTGGAGCGGGATGGGCACCGCCTGGACCTACGACAAGGACGCCGACGAGGAGTACATCGCCATCCGCACCAAGGCCGGGCTGATGGACGTGTCGGGCCTGAGAAAGGTCCACATCACCGGGCCGCATGCCTCGCACCTGATCGACCTCGCCACGACGCGCGACGTCGAGAAAATATATCCCGGCAAGTCGGCTTATGCCTGCATGCTCAACGAGGCCGGCAAGTTCACCGACGATTGCATCCTCTACCGCACCGGTCCGAATGCCTGGATGGTTGTGCATGGTTCGGGCACCGGCCATGAGGAGTTGCAGCGCGCCGCCATGGGCCGCGATGTCTCGCTGCGCTTTGACGACAATCTGCACGACCTTTCGCTGCAGGGACCGATATCAGTCGACTACCTGGCAAAGCATGTGCCTGGCATACGCGACCTCGCCTATTTCCATCACATGCAGACCCGGCTGTTCGGTTTTCCGGTGATGATCTCGCGCACCGGCTACACCGGCGAGCGCGGCTACGAGATCTTCTGCCGCGGCCAGGATGCCGGCACGATTTGGGACACCATCCTCGACGAGGGCAAGAGCGCCGGCATCATCCCGTGCCGGTTCACCACGCTCGACATGCTGCGTGTCGAGAGCTACCTGTTGTTCTACCCCTACGACAATTCGCAGAAATATCCGTTCGAGAACGAAGGCCCCGGCGACACGCTGTGGGAACTCGGCCTCGATTTTACCGTCAGCCCCGGCAAGACAGGGTTTCGCGGGGCCGAGGAGCACTACCGCCTCAAGGGCAAGGAACGCTTCAATATCTTCGGCGTGCTGCTCGAAGGCAAGGAGCCGGCCGACGAGGGCGCACCGGTCTATCGCGACGGCAAAAGGGTCGGCGTGGTGACCTGCGCCATGTATTCGCCGCTGGTCCAGAAATCGATGGGCATTGCCCGGCTCGATGTCGATTGTGCCGTCCAGGGCACCAGGCTCGAGATCCGCAACCAGAGCGGCGCCATCAGCGCAACGGCCGAGCCGCTTCCATTCGACGATCCGAAGAAGACCAAGCGCACGGCGAAAGGCTGAGGCATACTGAGAGGATGGCAGCGAAAAGCATCATCAGCCGGCCGGTCTACGGAACCCTGTCTCCGCAGCCCGGCAAGCACCATCTTTTCGTGGCCGATTCAGAAGGCGCGCTGGCGATAACAGACCTGGCCGCCAAGGCGCCCGACGGTTTTTTTGCCGATGCCCATATTATTTTCATCCCCGATAATGAGGGCCAGCATGTCGCCGCGCTCGAAGCGCTGAAGCCGGCCCAGCTCTATCAGGGATCGTCCTTCGCCAGCGCCCTGCCGCGGCTGAAGCAGACGCTGGCCAACGCGCATATGGGCCTGCGCCTCTATCTCGCGGGCACCGAGGGGCTGATCGGCCAGGCCATGCAGGCGGCGCTCGAAGCCGGCATCGACCACACGTCGATCCAGACCGAGCATCGCGGCTCGCTGGCGCGCCGCGTCCAATGCGTTCATTGCAAGGGCATCACCGAAAACGTGACGACGCAGCCGGCAACCTGCTCGCATTGTGGCCTGCTTCTTCTGGTACGCGATCACTATTCCAGGCGCCTCGCCGCATTCCAGGGCGTCTGCATCAACGCGGAAGACCGCAGCGAAATTCCTCCGGCGGAGGAGATCTTTCGATGAGCACCGGCACCACCAAGCTTGACGTCGTCGTGAGCGATGTCGTCCCGGTCAACGAACTGGTAACGCGCTTCCATTTCCGTCGGCGCGACGGGCAGCTTTTGCCGACATTCTCCGGCGGCGCCCATGTTGTGGTGGAGATGCGCGACGGCGAGCGGACCAGGCTCAATCCCTATTCGCTGATGGGCTCGCCGCTCGACACGCGCGAGTACACCATCTCGGTGCGCCGCGACGATGCCGGCCGCGGCGGCTCGCTGTTCATGCACAGCACTGTCAGGCCCGGCCATGAGATGGTGATCAGCTATCCGGTCAATCTGTTCTCGCTCGACCTGCGCGCCAGGAAGCATTTGATGCTGGCCGGCGGCATCGGCATCACGCCGTTCATGGCGCAGACCGCGCAGCTGGCGGCGGATGGCGGCAATTTCGAGTTGCATTACACCTGCCGCACCGCCTCGCTCGGCACCTATGCCGATGTGCTCAGGGAGCGCTACGACCGCCGGGTCAGGCTCTATCACGACGATCGCGACGAGCGCATCGAGCTCGACCGGCTGCTGTCGTCGCAGCCGCTCGGCACGCATCTCTACGTCTGCGGCCCGTCGGGCATGATCGGCTGGGTGCGCGATCGCGCCGCTGTGCTGGGCTGGCCGGCGGAAACCGTGCATTTCGAGCATTTTGCCGCCCCGCAGCCCGGTGCCCCGTTCGAGGTGACGCTGGCGGTCAGCGGCAAGACCATCCGCGTCGGCGAGCAGCAGAGCCTGCTCGAGGCGATCGAGGCGGCCGGCGTCGATCCGCCCTATCTCTGCCGCGGCGGCGTCTGCGGCCAGTGCGAGACCAATGTCATCGCGCATGACGGCAACTTCATCCACAACGACCACTGGCTGAGCGAGGAAGAGCACCGTTGCGGCAAGAAGATCATGCCTTGCGTTTCGCGCTTCGAGGGCAGGTCGCTGGTTCTGGAAAGATAGGAGGCGAGCCTGGGCATCACCTTTCGTAACGAAACGTTCCGTAACGACTTCACCTTCAGGAACAGCCCGGAGCACATCAGGCGGTTTCCGTTCCCGTTCCACGAGGACAGCTACATGTATGCGGTCAACATCGAGCCGCACGTCGTCGGGCCGAAGGGCAGCGTGCTCGAAAACCTGATCGACGTCGACGAGCACTATGTCGCCGAGATGCAGGACCGCGCGCTGGTGCTGGCGGAAGACCCGCTGCGCTGCCAGTCGCTGCCGCACATGACGCTGGCCGGCTGGGACCTGCTCGAACTTCTGATGGAACAGCAGGCGCTGGGCTATCCCGAGCATTTCACGCTGACGCGCGACGGCGACAAATGGCGCTGGATCAACCGGCCGCTCGGCATCGACGACAGCTTCACCTTCGGCGATGTCTCGACGCTGCCCTACGGGCCGATGGAATACATCACGCGGCAAAGCCAGGGCGATTTCTGCATCCTCGACCAGCGTGACGGCAATCTGTGGATGGATGCCGGCATGGTCACCACCCAGGCCGACTGGTCGCTGGATTTCGACATCGGCATGAACTTCTTCGAATGGCACGCGCCGGTGCCGCTGGCGCATGAGAAGGGGATTTTCACCCGGGCGCTAAAATTCCTCACCAACATCCAGCAGGGCAAGCCGGCGCGGCGGCTGAACTGGACGATGACCATCAATCCGCGCCTCGACACCAGTCCGGAAAATTATCATAAATGGGGTCCTGACCGGACGACGGTGACGCCCGAAAACGTCGGCGACAAGGTCCACCTGCGCGTTGAGCTGCAAAGCTTCTGGCGGCTGCCGCGCTCGAACGGCATCGTCTTCCCGATCCGCTGCTACCTGATCAAGATGGACGAGCTGGTGACGCAGCCGATATGGGCGCGGCGCCTGCATCGCGTCATTCGCGACCTGCCCGAAGAACTCGCCAATTACAAAGGCTTGTCGCGCTATCGCTCGACGCTGGTCGAGTGGCTGTCGAAGCTCGACGACGGCAGCCCGACGTCGCCCGGCTTCGGGCCGGATTAAGGAGGCTTGCACCGGCGCTTCCGATCACCTGAGAAGATTTTTGACCCCGCACCGATGATTTCAGACCGCCTGCGCTGTCCTTATCAATGGGCGTGCCTGGATGGTCCAACTGCCCGGATAGCAAGGTGGGTCCATGAGATTGTTACAAGGTCAGAATGTCGTCGTCGTTGGAGGAAGCCGTGGTGTCGGCCGCTCGATCGTAGAAGCCGCCCTCAGCGAGGGAGCGACGGTCCTCGCAGTCGCCCGCAGCGAACAGACCCTGGCGGAATTTGCCCGGGAGACTTCGGGCGTGAAGACGTTCGCGGTCGATGCAACTGTGGACATCGCTCCCGATCAGGTCTTCGCCGCGCTGGAACCGGACGTCTTGGTGATATGCGCAGGTGCTCTTGCCCCCTCCGCGCCCCTACATGAACAGAACTGGGAGGCGTTCTCCGCAAACTGGGAAACGGACGTCAAGGCGTCGTTTCTGTTTTGCAAGGCCGCGCTTCGGCGTCCGCTCAAACCGGGCGCCCGGGTTGTTCTGATCTCCAGCGGCGCGGCTCTGACCGGGGGGCCACCGAATTCCGGCGGCTATGCCGGCGCAAAACGCATGCAGATGTTCCTGGCCGGTCATAGCCAGAAGGAATCGGATCGGCGCGGCCTCGACCTGCGCTTCATGGCGCTTGCGCCTATGCGCATCATGCCAGGGACCGGCGTGGGCGACGCCGGCATCGAGAGCATTTCGGCCTATAGGGGCGTCCGGCCCATGGAGTTCATCGCGGGCATCCTCGACATGCAGACGCCGGCCGACGTCGGACGGGCGGTGGTGGCACTCGCCACCCAACAATCGCAAGGATATTCCTTCGCAGTGAGCGCGAGCGGACTTGCGCCGGCCGCCTGAGACGCGCGTAATGCAAACTCAAAATTGCCGGATCCGCATGACAGACTCGCAGGCACCTCTCAAGCCGGTACGTGAGCCGGGCCAGCCGATCCTCGATCGGCTGGCCTTCGAACAGTTCACGGCTGCCCATCGCCGGGAGCTCAAGCTCCATTGCTATCGCATGATGGGCTCGCTGCACGAGGCGGACGACCTTGTCCAGGACACGCTTCTGCGCGCCTGGCGCGCAAGATCGGAGTTCGATGGGCGGGGTTCGGTTCGCGGTTGGCTCTACACGATCGCGACCAACTCTTGCCTCAACGCGCTCAAGGCCAGGTCGAGGGCGAATCGCATTCTCCAGCAGCCCGAACGGCCGGCTTCCCACGGGATGGCCACAGGCGGCCCTGCAGCCGAGGTCACCTGGTTGGAGCCTTACCCGGACGCAGAGCTACCGGGCCGCGCTGATGGTGAGCCGGGTCCGGAAGCGCGCTACGAGACCCGCGAAGCCGTCCAACTCGCTTTCGTCGCCGCGATCCAGGATCTGCCGCCCAGGCAGCGCGCCGCTCTACTGCTTTCCGACGTGCTGGGCTGGTCGGCTGTCGAAACGGCGGGATTGCTGGGCGGGTCGACGGTTTCGATCAACAGCGCATTGCAGCGGGCCCGCATAACCCTTGCGGCGCGATATCCCCAAGGACGTCCCATCCATCGATCGAAGCCCAACCCCGACGAAGGCCTGCTGCTTGAACGTTACATGCGAGCCTGGGACGCCGCCAATCTCGACAGCCTGATCGAACTCCTGCGGGAGGACGCCACCTATCGCATGCCGCCCTGGCAGGAATGGTATCGTGGACGCGCGGCGATCCGCAGTTTCCTCGAGACCATCTGGGGCAATTTTTCGGGCTTCCGCACCGTAGCCATTGGAGCCAATGCCCAGCCAGCAGTCGGGGTCTATTCCCGCAGCCAGAATGACCCTGCCTGGCGAGCCCATTCGCTGCATGTGATCGAGCCCGCCGAGGGCGGTATCGCCGCTCTGACGATCTATGTGCCGCCGCTCGGCCCCAGCTTGTTTGCGGCCTTCGGCCTGCCGTCATCCTAAAGCGCATCGCATTTGACCGGCCCCATGCGACGCGCTTTAGGTTGTTGTTTCATGCATGTCGATATCGCAAAACCGCTGCACACTTTTGCGCGACATGCATTAGAGCAATTCCAAGAAAAGTGTGAAACGGTTTTCCCGGAAAAGCGCATAGCGCTTTCCCTAGGGAATTGCGCATAAACAAAGAGATAGAGCGGTTCGGAGTTTCCGTGAAACGATGAACCGCTCTAGTCTGGACCTGTAACATTCCATCCGGCCGCTTCGCGGCCACGGGCTCAATGAGGGGACTTCTCTTGCGTCCGAACCCTCTCACCCCGCGCTGCCCTGCGGATAGCAGATGATCGAGAGATAGCGCATCGGCAGGACTGTCAGCACCTCCGGCCCGTGCGGCGCGTCGGCGTCGAAGAACAGGCTGTCGCCGGGTTTCATCGGGTAGAGATTGCTGCCGTGCCGGTAAACGACCTCGCCTTCGAGCATGTAGAGGAACTCCATGCCTTCGTGCTGAAAAGTCGGAAACACATCGGAATCCTCGGTCAGCGTGATCAGATAGGGCTCGACGACGACGCCGCTGGTGTTGGAGCCGATATGGCCGAGCAGATTGTACTGGTGGCCGGCGCGCGTGCCGCGGCGCTCGACGTCGAGGCCTTCGCCAGCCCTGACGAAGACGGCGCTGCGCTCTTCCTCGAAGCGGCGGAAGAAGGCGGTGACCGGAACGCCGAGCGCCCGCGACAGCGCCTGCAAGGTGGTCAGCGACGGCGAGGTGATGCCGTTTTCGATCTTCGACAGCATGCCCAGCGAAATGTCGGTGGCAGCGGCAAGATCGGCAACAGTGATGCCGAGTTTCTTGCGAAACGCCCGCACCTCGCGGCCGATCGCGACCTCGAGGACCTTTTCGCGGGTGTCGCGAACGGCGTGCGGATCCTGGGTCAGTGGCGCCCGGATCGTTGCCACGTTTTTAGGCGATGGCTTGGCCTTGGCGGCGGCTGCCCCATTCCTGAAACTGGAAACTTTCTTCGCCATGTCGCCACCCCGTCTGTAGATTTATTTCACTCGGGGTGAACGTATTCGCTGCGGATACAGAGCGCAACAGCGACAGCAAGCCACTTTAGCACGAATGGCATGCTCTCCCGGGTTTTGGCAGTTGACCGTTTTGCCGAAAATCCGATCGGGTGAACCGAGGTTTCGGCAGAAGGCCTGTTGACAGCATCGAAGGGGCAATTACTGTCCTGTCAGTGAAATTTGTTTCGTTAGGGAAATGAGACCGGGAGGCTCGCAATGAAAAGTCGTGTTGCCGTCATCGGAGCCGGACCATCCGGCATGGCCCAGCTTCGAGCCTTCAAGTCGGCAGCCGACAACGGCGCGGAGATTCCGGAAATCGTCTGCTTCGAAAAGCAGTCCGACTGGGGCGGCCTGTGGAACTACACCTGGCGCACCGGCCTCGACGAGCATGGCGACCCGGTGCACGGCTCGATGTACCGCTATCTCTGGTCGAACGGGCCGAAGGAATGCCTCGAATTCGCCGACTACACGTTCGAGGAGCACTTTGGCCGGCCGATCGGCTCCTACCCACCGCGCGCCGTGCTGTGGGACTACATCAAGGGCCGCGTCGAAAAATCCGACGTGCGCCAATGGGTGCGCTTCAACAGCCCGGTGCGTATGGTGACGTTCTCCGACGCGACGAAAAAGTTCACCGTCACCGCGCATGACCGCAGCAACGACGTCACCTATTCGGAGGAGTTCGACAACGTCGTCGTCGCCTCGGGGCATTTCTCCGTGCCCAACGTCCCCTATTTCGAGGGTTTTTCGAGCTTCAACGGCCGCATCCTGCACAGCCATGATTTCCGCGACGCCATGGAATTCAGGGATAAGGACATCCTGATCATCGGCCGCTCCTATTCGGCCGAGGATATCGGCTCGCAATGCTACAAATACGGCGCCAGGTCGATCACCTCCAGCTATCGCTCGAAGCCGATGGGTTTCAAATGGCCTGACAACTGGCAGGAAGTGCCGCTGCTGCAGAAGGTCGTCGGCAAGACCGCGCATTTCAAGGACGGCAGCACCAGGGATGTCGACGCCATCATCCTGTGTACCGGCTACCTCCACTCCTTCCCGTTCCTGACCGAGGATCTGAAGCTCAAGACCGCCAACCGGATGTGGCCGGACGGGCTTTTTGAGGGCGTCGTCTGGGAGAAAAACCCGCAGCTGTCCTATATCGGCATGCAGGACCAGTTCTACACCTTCAACATGTTCGACGCGCAGGCCTGGTTCGCCCGAGACGTCATCATGGGCCGCCTGAAACTGCCCTCGGCCGAGGCGATGGCCGAACATGGCGCGAAATGGCGGGCGCGTGAGGAAACGCTGGAAGACGCCGAGCAGATGATCTGGTTCCAGGGCGACTACACCAGGGAGCTGATGGAGCAGACCGATTACCCGGGCTTCGACGTCGAGGCTGTCAATCAGACTTTTATGGAGTGGGAGCACCACAAGGTGGAGAACATCATGGGTTTCCGCGACCACGCCTACCGCTCGCTGATGACCGGCACGATGGCGCCGCTGCACCATACGCCCTGGCTGCAGGCGATGGACGATTCGATGGAATCCTATCTCGAGGTGAAAGGCGTCGCGGCGGAGTAGCGGCGTCCTCGCCACACAGCTTTGCGCGACATGCATCAGTTGCTGCGGGCCTCGCGCACCTCTTTCGTCGCCTCGATGATCCGGCCGAGCAGGGCATGGAGATCGTCGCGGTGGCCGCTGCGGCCGGCGGGGCCGTTTTCATCGGAAGTCATGACCACGGTCAACGCGCGCCCGGGCACGACATAGACCATCTGCCCGCCATAGCCCCAGCCGTAGAAGACCGTTTCGCCCGCGATCTGACGGATGAACCAACCATAGCCATAACCGTCACCGGTGAAACGCGAGGCGGTGCGTGGCTGCCAGGAGAGCTTGATCCAATCGGCCGGCACGAGCTGCCGTCCGCCGCGGCTCTTCCCGCCGCTGCGGTAGAGCTCGCCAAAGGCCAGCAGCGAGCGCGGGCTCATGGCCATCTGGTTGCCGCCGAGATAGATGCCCTGCGGGTCGCGGTCCCAGGCGGCGATGGAAAAGCCCTGCTGCGGCCCCAGCCATTCGCGCGCCAGTTCCAGCGTCGAGCGGCCGGTCCGCCGCGTCAGGATCGCCGAAAGCAGATGGGTCGAGCCGGTGGAATAGAGCATGGTGCCGCCCGGTTCGTCGTCGAAGGGCATGGCGAGCGCTGCCCGCACCCAGTTGTCGCTTGCCACCCAGCGCCCGTAGTTTGGGCCTGAGGTCCGACCGAGCCCTGCCTGCATGGAAAGCAGATGACCGATCGTCACCTGCTGGAGACGCGGATCCGCGTCGGCTGGCAGGTTGGCCTGAAGAAGCGGAGCGATCTTCTGGTCAGTGCCTTGCAGCACGCCCTTGTCGATGGCGATGCCGACGAGCGCCGAGATAATCGACTTGGAGGCGGATTTTATGTTGGCAGGACGTGCCGGAGAGTGGCCGCGATAGCCGCGCTCCGCCACCACCGCGCCCTCATGCGCGATGGCAACCGTGCGCAGCGGCGTCAGGCGATCGGCCTCGTCAAGTAGTGTTCCAAGCCGCTGCTCCAGGCCATCGGCAGCGTGAGCGGCGACGGAAAGGATGAGGAGAAAGGCGAGAATCACGGTGGGGCGCTTCAGCATGAAGCCAGCTTGGGACGCATTTTGGGCAAGACGAAGGTGGGGCGGCAGGCAAAGACGCCTGCCTAGATGGGGTTTCGATGGATGGTTTCGAAGACTTCGTGCTCGCGTCGGTGCGAGATTAGACAAACATTACCTCAAAATTTAGTCCGGTCATGGAGAGCGCGCCAATTGCCGCGCCGCTTCGTGAAAGAGGCCCATTGCCGCCAGTCTGATTGGTTAAGGGCGCCTGGGCTGACGACGCGATCTACGCGGTGTTATCCAATTGCCAGCCGTAGTTGCCGATCTTCGTTGAATGAGAGAATGCCGTCATGGCCCCTTCATTTGCTTATCGAGGAAGGCAAACGTGTCCTTCGCCGACTGTTCGGTCACCTCTGCGCTGTATTGATACACGATCTCCTGGCCATAGACGCCGCGCATGCGCTCCCTCGCGCTGCCCAACTCCCGATGATCCCAAACATGTGTCGCATGGTAGACGATGTGTTCGACCGGATCCCCCTGCGCCTTCCGTTCTTCGAGTAGCGTCTTGCAACCATTCATCGGCGGTCCGCCCTGCGTGTCCTGGTCGCCTATTTCAACCAGCAAAGGCACGACGATCTTTTCCGGAATGAAGTGCATGTCGACGGGATGCAACAATCCCGGCATCGGGAAGTTCGCGAAGAGACAAACCGGGTAAACCGACACGATAGCGCGAAATGGCTCGTTTCCATCCGGTCGCGACCGGCTCGATCCCGCGGCGGCGAGTCCTGTCATCGCACCTTGCGAAAAACCCATCAGAGCGACGCGAGCGGGATCGACGAAATGCTGCCGACGGAGGTGGTTTGCAGCATCGAACGCATCCTTCAGGAGCCGAGAAGCAGGGATGGCCAAGGGCCGGACACAGTTGTCGTCGACTCCGCGCGGAGCCAGCGGATCAATGACGAGCGCCGCGTACCCGTGCTCGACGGCACGCCGCGCCCAATCGAACGTGTTCGAGGTGTAGAGATGTCCATAGCAGGTGGGCATGATGACGAGCGCCGGAAAAGGGCCCGCGCCAACAGGCTTGAACATCATGCTTTCGCGTCCGGCCGCAAGGTCCCGCGTCTGGTCCGGAAGCGTCAAATCCGGACTGTCAAAAGGCAGGGCAAACTCATCGAACTGATCATCGGATCCAGCAGCATTTGCCGCCAGCACAACCGCGATTGCGGTAACAGCTAAGAATGGAAAAGACATTGTTCGGCCTTCCTAACTTCCGGTGCGATCACGCCGACGCTTGCGACCCTTTCATTTCTCCGGCAATCCTGCCTTGGCAAGGTCGGCGAGTTCGCGCGAATCTCGGTTATGCACTGGACGAGGCTATCGTCGGTCACTGCGATGTCGCCCACACCGTCTGCATCAACTCGTCTTTGGTGACGAGCGTGCCCGGCCTCAAGGCAAGTAGCCTCAGAACCTCAGCTGCTTGTGGACGCAACGTCACCGTATGCCCGGCTTGATCAGTCACCGACCCGCACTGGAGATCGACCGTGCGGCCGTCCAGGCGAAGCAACGTCGGTGCCGAGCTGTGCATCGGAACTTTCCCCCTCGAGCGGACGCCCCAGGGTTTTCTCCCGTCGCCAATCTATACCGAAGTCTGCCCTAATTCCAGCATTCGGCAAATCGCCCAAGTCTTCCGTTAGCCCGCAAGATTTCGTCCGGTTTCGTCTGGCGATCGTGTCGATCTCGTTACGACTGGCGCCATCGGGTTCACGCTCTTCTTCGCCCCGGCCGTTCCGGGGACATTGTTCAGGAATGGAGAAGATGATGATCGAACTCGTAATCGCCGCCTGTCTTGCGACGGGTGAATGCAAGGAAACAAAACTGACTTACGACGCCCGCGACGTGTCGCTGATGACTTGCCTAGTCGCCTGGTCAGTCGGAAATCGCCCGCTGGCATCAGCAACATCCGTCCTGGCAGGTGAGGCGCTGGCATTGCGGCGTCGCCAGGCAGCTAGGGGAGGCGATTTGAGGATCCGTTAAGTGCGGCAATGCGGACGGAGGTGCCGACCGCGCCGGGCGGCGTTCCTCATCGCCACTGGCACCAGACGTGGCGTAGAGCGCTTCCGTGGTTGTACGGCAGAGTCGAATCTTTCAGCCGGCTTGGTTGCGCCACTTCTGAACCCTCAGTGGAGCCTTTCGGAAGGTCTCGCATCCGAGCCTGCCCCGAGCTGAATGTCCGCTCACTTACATCTCACACTGGCAGCTGCCTGTCCGCTATCGGCCCCAGAGCTGACATTTTTGCGATCAGCTTGCCAAGGACAGCTTCTGGAAGCCGACGTTTCGCGGCGCGCGCCCCCTCTATCTCTGGCTATCCCAGCCTTGCCCGCGCCTTGGCCGTCCAGGCGTTGAACAGCCGGTCGGCGACGATGCCGATGAAGGCGATGGCGAGGCCCGCGACGATGCCGCGGCCGGAATCGGCCTTGGACAGCGCGATGAACACCTCCTGGCCGAGATCGCGGGTGCCGACCATGGCGCAGATGATGATCATCGCCAGCGCCATCAGGATCGTCTGGTTGACGCCGAGCATGATCTCAGGCAGCGCCAGCGGCAGCTGCACGCGCAGGAACGTCTGGCGCCTGGTGCAGCCCGACACCTTTGCCGCCTCGATCAGCGCCGGCGGCACCTGGCGGAGGCCGTGATTGGTGTAGCGGATGGCCGGCACCACGGCGAAGGCGACAGTCGCAATCATCGCCGTCACGTCGCCGACGCGAAATAGCATCACCACCGGAATGATGAAGCAGAACGACGGCAGCACCTGCAGCGTGTCGATGATCGGAGTGACGATCTTCTCGACACGGTCGCTGCGCGATGCCATCAGCCCGATCGGAATGCCGATCAGGCAGGCGATGAAGGCCGAGATGCCGCACAGGTAGACCGTCGCCATGGTCTTTTCCCAGAGGCCGGTCACCGCGCAAAAGACGGTCAGCGCCGCGACCAGGGCGGCGAGGCGCAGGCCGCCGAGCTGGTAGCCGGCAAGGCCGAGCAGGAACACCGCGCCCAGCCACGGGAAGCCCTCGCAAAAGGCGCGCACCGGGTTCAGCACATTGAGGATCAGCGCCACGCGGAACGCTTCGATCGTGTCGAAGAAGTTGATCGTGATCCAGCTCACCGCTGTCTTCCACAGCGGCGCGGTGGTGAAGGTGATCGCCTTCGGCACCGCAGCGAAGGCCGGAACGAACAGGCCAAGCAGTGTCGTGACGGCAAGGATGGCGACGGCCAGCGTCAGATTGGGGTAGCGCCGCCAGAAGCTCGGGCTGACCTCCTGATAGACATGGCCCTTCGCGTGATTGCGCGCGATCGCCTGGCTCAGCCGGTCGAGCGCGATGGCCAGCGCCACGATGGCAAGGCCGGCTTCCATCGCCTCGCCGACCTTCAGCGCGCGCAGCGCCAAAAGCACATCGTAGCCGAGGCCGCCGGCGCCGATCATCGAAGCGATGATCACCATGTTGAGCGCCAGCATGATGACCTGGTTGACACCGACCATCAATGTCGGACGCGCCGAAGGCAGCAGCACGCGCCACAGTTTCTGGCGCGCCGTGCAGCCGGCCATCTCGCTGAAATCGTCGATCTCGGACGGCACCCGCGACAGCCCCAGCATCGTCGCGCGCACCATCGGCGGCGTCGCGAAAATGGCCGTCGCGATCATCGCCGAAACCGGACTGTTGCCGAACAGAAGAAGCATCGGGATCAGATAGGCGAAGGTCGGGATGGTCTGCATCAGGTCGAGGGCAGGGGAGATCAGCAGCCTCTCCGCCCATGGCTTGCGCCACGCCCAGATGCCGACGAACAATCCGGTGACGATGCAGAACGGCACGGCGATAGAGATCAGCCCGAGCGTCAGCATGGCGCTGGTCCACTGGCCGAACAGCGCGATGTAGAGGAAACAGCCGCCGACCAGCGCGCCGAGCTTCCAGCCACCGGCGGCACGCCCGGCCAGGAATGCGGCGACGCAGACGCCGACCCAGGACAGGCGCGGCAAGACGAGCATGTCGGCGCCATGGCCGATCTTGAAATTCTTGGCGAGCAGACCGAGCGCAAAATCGAGCGGCACGCCGAGCGCCGCGGTGATCGACCGCGTCAGCCAGGAAAAGTTCGACTTCATCAGGCTCATCAGCGCGCTGACCCAGTCGGCGACCGGAATGATTGCGCCGGCCGGATAATTGACCGCCCAGGGCAGCCTGTCCTGCAGCAGGAACACGGCAAGCACGGCAGCAAGGGCGCAGGCCCAGACCACCAGCCAGAGCTGAACCGGCCGCGATCTCGCCTCGCTGGCGCTTGCCGTCACCGTCATGCGTTGGCCCCGGAACGCTCGATGCCGGCCAGAAGATCGATCACCGCTTGCGGCGTGACTTCGCCGATCGGCTTGCCGGTGCCGTTGACGACGGCGAACGGCTTGCCGGCCGAAACGATATCAGCCGAAAAACTCGATATCTTGGCATCCGGCGCGACCACGCCGCCATGCTCGGCGCCAGCGCAGGCGCGCATCAGGCTTCGCGCCGAGATCACCTTGGCGCGGTCGACGTCGCGAGTGAACTCGGCGACATAGTCGGTCGCCGGGTTGACCACCAGCTGTTCCGGGGTGCCGATCTGGATGACCTCGCCGTCCTTCATGATGGCGATGCGGTCGGCCAGCCGGATGGCCTCGTCGAAATCATGGGTGATGAAGACGATGGTCTTGTGCAGCATGGTCTGCAGCCGCATCAATTCGTCCTGCATCTCGCGGCGGATCAGCGGATCGAGCGCCGAAAACGGCTCGTCGAGAAACCAGATTTCCGGCTTGGTGGCGAGGCTGCGGGCGATGCCGACACGCTGCTGCTGGCCGCCGGAAAGCTCACGCGGATAGAAATGCTCGCGGCCGCGCAGGCCGACAAGCTCGATCACTTCGCGCGCGCGCTTCTCGCGCGTCGGCCGGTCCTGCCCTTGGATGCCCAGTGGAAAGGCGATGTTCTCCAGCACATTCAGATGCGGCAGCAGGGCGAAATTCTGGAACACCATGCCCATGCGGTGGCGCCGCAGCTCGATCAGCGCGGCATCGGAGATTTTGAGGAGATCCTTGCCCTCGAACTCGACCTTGCCATGCGTCGGCTCGACCAGCCGCGACATGCAGCGCACCAGCGTCGACTTCCCCGAGCCCGAAAGCCCCATGATGATGAAGATCTCGCCCTGGCGGATTTCGAGGTCGACGGCGCGCACCGCGCCGACCAGCCCGGCCGCGGCGACCTCCGCCATGCTGGCCTTGCCGTCGCGCTGGCGGATGAAATTGGCCGCGTTCGCGCCGAACAGCTTCCAGACATTGCGGCAGGCGAGCTTTATCGGGCGGGCATCCTTCGGCGTGCCTGCCGCTTGCAGCACCTGTTCAGTCGTGTCGGCCATGCAGTCGTCCTTCTGGAATATGGGATAGAGACCCGGCCATGAATGACCGGGTCTCGCAGTTTCCAGTTGGAACGATCACTCGGCCGCCCAGGCTTTCCAGTCGGCTTCGTGGGCGGCGATCCAGGCGGCGGCGACGTCTTCGGGCGTCTTGCCTTCGAGATCGATCTGGCCGCTCATCTTGTTGAGCTCGTCGGTGTCGATCGTGTAGTTCTTCGCGACCTTGTAGGCGACCGGCCATTTGTCCTTCATGCCCGCCCAGGAATATTTCCAGATCTCGCCATGAGGCTTGCCGCAGTCATATTTTGCCTCGGGGTTCACGCCCCATTTCGGGTCGTTGTAGCATTCCGGCGTATAGTCGGGGAATTCGACCCATTCGCCCTTGTATTTGGCCGGCGCCCAATGCGGCGAATAGACCCACAGCATGATCGGCGCCTTGCGCTGATAGGCCGAATCCAACTCGGCGAACATCGCCGCATCGGTGCCGGCATGGATGACAGTGAAGGGCAGCTTCAGCGCCGCGGCACGCTCGTCGTCAAAACCTTCCCATGTCACCGGGCCGCCGAGATAGCGGCCGTTCGGCGCCGTTTCGGCGGTCGAGAAGGCCTCGGCGCATTTCGGGTCCTTCAGCGCCTCCCAGTTCGGCAGGCCCGGGCATTTCTCCTTCATGTATTCGGGATACCACCATTCCTCCTTGGCCTTGGGCCCGAGCGGGCCGAGGCGTTCGGTCTGCCCGGTCGCATCCGAGGCCTTCATGGCTTCGCCGGCCGTCGTGTCCCAGAATTCCATGGCGACAGCCAGATCGCCATTGGTAAGGCCGGTGGTCAGGCTGGAGAGATAATCGGCGGTCGGATACTCGACCGTGTATCCCAGCTTTTCAAGAATGCCGCCGAGGATCTTTGCGTTCAGATTGACGCTGGTCCAGTCGAACAGCGCGATCTTGATAGGGTCGTTCGATTCTGGCGCCGCCGCTTGGGCCGAAGGCGTCAGTGCACTTGCCGCGGCAAGTGTTAAGGCTCCCATTGATAATCTCGAAATCAAACTCCGAAGTGACATGCCTGTGCTCCTGTCAAGCTCTGGTGGAAGTTATCGTTCGTTCCCTTCTTGCGTCTTTTTGATTGTGTTGGAAAAGCTGGTCGTTGCGCAAGTCCATTGGCAGCAAATTGCTGTCGGCACTGAAGTCGGCGCAGACGGGAATGATGCCCAATTCGATGAAGAGGTCGTGCGACCGCGTCATGGCTGCCGTGCTGCCGAAGCAGTGATCCGCAGATCGATCGCCGCTCTTGCGGCGCCCTCAAGCTTGCGAGCCATCAAGGTCCCATGCTGTCGGCTCTCGGCAGTCGCCGAAGCCATTTTCATGAGATGAAATTATATATACCAACATTCATGTCGCGCAATGGCTAATGCGCCTCTTCCTTCTCCCCTTGTGGGAGAAGGTGGCCTCGCGAAGCGAGGTCGGATGAGGGGTGCTCCAGCTTGGCACTAACAGCACTCCGGCCAACACCCCTCATCCGTCTCGGCGCTGCGCGCCGATCCACCTTCTCCCACAAGGGGAGAAGGCAAGAAGCGGTGGCGCCTCACGACATGATCAGGCCGCCATCGACATTGATCGTCTGGCCGGTGATGTAGGCGGCGTCGTTGCTGGCCAGAAAGCTGACCAGGCCGGAAACATCCTCGCCGCTGCCGGCGCGGCCCATCGGGATGTTCTTCACCCATTCTGCCATCAACTCGCCGGGCTTGTAGTCGCCCATCAGTCTGCCCCATGCGGCGTCGTTGTAGGCCCACATGTCGGTGTCGATGATGCCGGGGCAGATCGCGTTGACGGTGATCTTCTCCTTGGCCACTTCCTTGGCGAGGCTCTGGGTGATGCCGACGACGCCGAATTTCGAGGCGGCATAATGCGGTGTGTAGATGAAGCCCTGGCGCGCCTGGCCGGATGCGGTGTTGATCAGCCGGCCGCCGTCGCCATGCTTGCGGATGCGCGCGATCGCCTCCTGGCAGCACAGGAACACGCCCTTGGTGTTGACCGCCATCACCTTGTCCCATTCGGCCTCGGTCATCGCCTCGATCCTGGCGATAGTGATGACGCCGGCATTCTGCACGGAGATGTCGACGCGGCCGAACTGCTGTTCGGCCAGATCGTAGAGGGCGGCGACCTCGTCCTTCCTGGTCACGTCCATACGCAGCGATGCGACCTTGGCCCCCTCCGCCTTCAGTCCGGCGGCGACCTCGTCGACGCGCGGGTCGATGGCGCTGACGACGACAGCAGCACCCTCAGCCGCGAAGCGCCTGGCCATGGCCGCGCCAATGCCGCCGCTGGCGCCGGTGATGACCGCCGTCTTTCCCTCGAACCGCTTCTGCATGTTCTCTCCTACCAGCAGACGAAGCCGCCATCGACGATCAGGTCGATGCCGGTTACGAAACTCGAGGCGCGGCTGGCCAGGAACACGGTCGGGCCGACCATCTCTTCCGGCGCCGCCATGCGCCCCATCGGCGTGTCGCGCTCGAAGATCCTGACCTGGTCGGCGACCTCCGGCCGCTTGTTCATCGGCGTCAGCGTGTAGCCGGGGCTGACGACGTTGACGCGCAGGCCGCGATCGGCCCATTCCATGGCGAGACTCCTCGACATGTGGATGACGGCGGCCTTCGACGAATTATAGTGCGCCTGGGTCAGGCCGCGATTGACGATCGAGCCCGACATCGAGGCGATATTGATGATCGAGCCCTTGCGCCGCGTCAGCATTACGCGCGCTTCGGCCTGGCAGGACAGGAACACGCCGCTGACATTGACGTCGTAGAGCTTCTGCCATTTCTCCAGCGACAGCGTCTCGGCCGGCTCGGCCCCGGCGACGCCGGCATTGTTGACGGCGATGGTCAGCGCGCCGAGTTCCTTCTCCGTGCGTTCGGTCGCCGCTGCCAAATCGGCCTCTGAGGTCACTGTGCCGGTCAGCACCAGTGCCTTGCGGCCGAGCGCCGAGATCCTGTGCGCGGTCTCGTCCAGCCCGCCCTTCGAGGCATGGCCGAAACAGGCGATATCCGCACCGGCCTCGGCCAGACCGATGGCGATCGCCTGCCCGATGCCGCTACCGGCGCCGGTGACGAGAGCAACGTCGCCATGAAGATCGAATAGTTTCATCGAAATGTTTTCCTGTTGAGCCGCCGGCGCTGCCCTGGGGAGGAAGGGGCGCCAGTCCTGACTGGCGCCCCGCGCGGTCCGGTGCCTGGGAGGATACCACCTGCTGCGCTCTATTCCGATCCTTTATGTCGCCCTCAGCTTGTGGCGAGCTCCATGACGGCGACGTTGCTTGCTTCGCTGCGGTCGAGAATGCCACGCTGGCGGCCACGGCTCAGCACCAGCACGCGATGCGACAGGCCGAGCACTTCCTCGAGGTCGGAGCTCACCACCACCACCGCCATGCCGGAGCGGGCAAGTTCTGCGATGACATCGTAGATCGCGGCGCGGGCGCCGACGTCGATGCCGCGTGTCGGCTCGTCCAGGATGAACACCTTGGGCGGCCGTGAGATCCATTTGGCGATGATCACCTTCTGCTGGTTGCCGCCGGAAAGCTTGCTGATCGCCTGGTTAGGCCGGCCCTTGACGCCGAGCCGGCCGATGCCGGCCTCGGCGAATTTCTGCACCGCCTTGGGGAACACCCAGCCATTCGGCGCGACATGGTCGAAATTGCCGATCGCCAGATTCTCGCCGATGGTCTGGTCGAGCACCACGCCTTGCGCCTTGCGGTCTTCCGGCACCAGCACGACGCCGGCCTTGATCGCCGCCGCCGGGCCAGTGAGGTGCACCGGTTTGCCGGCGATACGCACCGACCCCGAGGAAATCGGATCGGCGCCGGCAATCGCCCGCACCAGCTCGGTGCGGCCGGCGCCGATCAGCCCGGCGATGCCAAGGATTTCGCCGGCCCTTACCGAAAAGCTGACATTCTGAAAACTGCGTTCCGGCGAGGACAGGTTGTCGACCTCGAGCAACGCCTCGCTGCCCGGCTCCGACAGCGGCGGGAACATCCGCTCGACGCTGCGGCCTACCATCTGCTCGACTATCGTGCGCACCGGAACGTCGGCGCGCTCGTGGCGGGCGACAATGCGCCCGTCGCGCATCACCACGACGCGGTCGGCGATCGCAGCGACCTCGTCCAGCCGGTGGCTGATATAGATGAAGGACATGCCTTCCGCCTTGAGCTTGCGGATTTGCTTGAACAACAGCTCCGTTTCCTCGCTGCCAAGTGCCGCTGTCGGTTCGTCGAAGATCAGAAGCTCGGCATTGAGCGTCAGCGCCTTGGCGATCTCGACCTGCTGCTGGGCGGCGATGCGCAGCGTGCCCACCTTGCGTTCCGGCGAGACATCGAGGCCGAGCCGCTTCAGTTGGGCCGATGCCCGCGCATTCATAGCCGCGCGGTCGATGCGGCCACCGCGCATCAGCAGGCGCCCGACATAGACGTTCTCGGCGACCGACAGGTCCGGCAGCAGCTTCAGTTCCTGGTGGATCATGCCGACGCCGGCGTCGATGGCCGCGGCGGGAGAGGCGGGGGAAAACGGCTTCCCCCGCCATGTGATGCTGCCGGCATCGGGTTTGGTCGACCCGGCGATGATGTTCGAAACGGTGGACTTGCCGGCGCCATTTTCTCCAAGCAGCGCCACGACCTCTCCCGGCCGCACCTCGAAGCTCGCATCGGCCAGGACCTGCACCGGCCCGTAGCTCTTGCAGAGGCCGCTGACGAAGAGCCCCAGATGCGGGGTCTGCGTATGGCTGGGATCCAAGGACATCGTTCCGCTCATCAACTACCGGACTCTTTTGGGATCAGGGATGCTTAGCGATGAACTGGTCGACATTGTCCTTGGTGGTCAGCGTCGCATCCTGCAGCTGTTCTGCGGGAACGGTTTCGCCGGCCACCAGCTTGATCGCCGCATCGACGGCAAGCCGGCCCATGCCTTGCGTCTGCTGTGTCGCAGTCACGTCGAAGACGCCGCCTTTCAGTGCCTTGAGCGCCGCCACGTCGCCGTCGAAACCGGCGATCCAGACCTTGTGGCCGGGATTGGCGACCTTGACCGCCTGCGCCGCACCGAGCGCCAGCGCATCGGCCTGGCCGATGACGATCGACACGTCGGGATGCGACTGCAGCAGGTCCTGCGTCAGCTTGAAGCCCTCGTCCTGGTGCCAGCCTTCGCTCCACAGCTCGCCGACCACCTTGATGTCGGGATAGGCGCTCAGCGCTTCGCCGCAGCCCTTCGACCGGTCGACCTCGGGCGTCGTGCCTTTCTGGCCATGGATGATGATCAACTCGCCCTTGCCGCCGGCCTGCTTGGCGATGTAGTCGCAAACCGCCTTGGCCGATGCGACGCTGTTGGTGGCGATGAAGGTGTCGCCGGGTGCGCCCTCGGCGTTGCGGTCGACATTGATGACCGGGATGCCGGCGGCTTTGGCAGTCTTGGTCGGCACGGTGGCGGCGGTGGCGCCGGCCGGGATGTAGATCAGCGCATCGATGTTTTGCGTGATCAGGTCCTGCACCTGGCTGACCTGGGTCGCCGAATCGCCCTTGGCGTCGACGGTGACGATCTCGATGCCCTTTTCCTTGCCATAGGCCTCGACGGACTGCTTGATCTGGTTGAAGAAATCGGCCTGCAGGTTGGCGACTGCGAGACCAAGCTTCTTGGCCTCCTTGGCCGAGGCCATCTCGGACAGTCCGAGCAGCGGAATGACGGCTGCGGCAGCAAGCAGCAATGAACGTTTGGTCAGCATGTGTTTCCTCCGTTGATGTTCAATCTGTCCTGCCGGCGCATCACGGCGCCCCTTGGCCGAACAACTCCCAGTTTCGGATCACCGATCCGTGTTCGCCCGGACATCCGGGTGAATTCTTTAATGCGCCCCACTCTTCATTGCGCGCCAGTCTTCATTGAGCTCTGCGCCGCCATGTATCCGTGGCCACCGCCAGCGCGATCACCACGCCGATCACCACCTGCTGGATGAAGGGCGACACGCCGAGCAGGTTCAGCCCGTTGCGCAGCACGCCGATGATGAGCACGCCGATGGCGGTGCCGCCGATCGAGCCGACGCCGCCCGACAGGCTGGCGCCGCCGATCACCACCGCCGCGATCGTGTCCAGCTCGTAGCCGAAGCCGGAACTCGGCTGGACGGAATCAAGCCGTGCCGCAAGCACGATGCCGGCGAGCCCCGCCAGAACGCCGCAGACGGCGTAGACCCAGTTGGTCAGCGACTTGACCGGTATGCCGGACAGCCTGGCGACCTCGGCGCTGCCGCCGATCGCGTAGAGGCTGCGGCCGGTCGCGCGATAGTTCAGGAAGATCGCGAAGATGATGGCCAGAACGATCATCAAGCCGACGGTGACCGACAGGAAGCCGAAATGGCGGATGATCGACAGGCTGGTGAACCAGTCGGGGAAGCCGATGATCTGCGAGCCGTCGGTGATCATGTTGGCGAGACCGCGGGCCACCGACATCATCGCCAGCGTGGCGATGAAGGGCGGCAGTCTGGTGACGGTCACGAGCAGGCCTGAAACCAGCCCGCAAAGCCCAGCAACGACAAGCGCTGTGACGATGCCGGCAGGCATGCCGAGATTGAGGTGGTCGGGATGGGCGACGAAGCCCATCACCATGGCGGCGAGCGCCAGCACGGAACCGACGGACAGGTCGATGCCACCGATCAGGATGACCAGCGTCATGCCGATCGCCATGATGCCGAGCACGGTGACCTGGTCGAGCACGTTGAGGATGTTGCGGACAGTCAGAAACGTGTCGGTGGTCAGCGACAGCGCAAGGCACAGCAGCACCAGCCCGATTAGCGGTCCCATGGTTCCGGCGAACAGGGCCGAAAGCTTCGCGCCCGCCGCGGCCTGTGCATTTGGGCCGGCCTTCAACTCGCTTGCACCGTTGCTCACAGCCATTTTGTCTCCTCCATCAGCGCTCCGGCGATGCGTCGTCGGCTCACTCTTGTTCACTAGGCACCTCCCTGTGAACAATTTATCTTTGATATGCAATTTTGTTCAGCTAAACTGTTCGTCGGAAAATTGTCAAGGCCCGCCGCATCATTCCACGCCGGTTTGCGCCGCCAGCCGGTTTGCCGTACGAAAGGGCATGAAATGCCGCGTTTTCAGGTCCGGTCTCATCCTGCGGATTCATGTCGGCTGCTAGAGCAGGGCAGGACGGCCAAGACGAAGTAAATGTTGACCATTTTGGCTTTCACTCACGTTGTAGAGGTATCCTGTCGATGTCCTGAATCTCGAATCCCGGGCACGCAGAACGATTTCGCGTCGCTTGGTCGGATAACGCCATTTGAATGGCATTTAAGGATTCGGACGACCGCGGGAGGGCAAAAAGATGGCGATGACAGAGAATGACAAGGCCTCGCGCTTCCCGGATGCCGAGCTGAAGGCGCGTGCCGCGTGGCACTATTATATCGAGGGTCTGACGCAGGAGAGGATTTCGGAGATCCTCGGCATCGGCCGCATCAAGGTGCATCGCATCCTGTCCGCCGCGCGTGAGGAGGGCGTCGTCCAATTCCGTATCCGTGACAGCGTCGTCGAATGCTTGGTGCTGGAAGAGGCTCTGAAGCAGCGTTTTGGGCTCAGCCAGGCCGTTGTGGTGCCGTCGGCCGCCGACCGAAGCAACGCGCCGCTGATGATCGGCCATGCCGCGGGCGCCTATCTGGCCGACAATGTGAATGCCGGCGATGTCATCGCGCTGGGCTGGGGGCGCACGCTGAAGTTCGCCATCAATGAATTGCCGCGGCGGCCGATCGCCAGGACGACGGTGGTTTCCATGCTGGGCGGCCTCACCCATGCCCAGCCGCTCAACCCGACCGAAAGCGCCTGGGAATTCGCCGAAAAGATCGGCGCCGAGTGCTTTCTGCTGCCGGTGCCGGTCTATGCCGACAGGCCGGAGCAGCGCGAAGCCTTCATGAGCCAGCGCAGCGTTCAGGACGTCGTCTTTCGCGCGCGCCGGGCAAACATCGCCGTGCTCAGCGTCGGATCGTTTTCCACTGACAGCCCGATCGCCAATTACGGCTTCATCAAGCCCAGCGAACTCGAAGAGCTTCAGGCGGCCGGCGCAGTTGGCGATATTTTATGCCATTTCATCGACGCCGACGGCCGGCTCGTCGACCATGAGGTCAACCGCCGGGTCTGCGCCTATCCGCTGCAGGACCTGTCGGACATCCCGGCCATCATCCTGGTCTCGGGAGGGCAGGAAAAAATCGCCATCATGCGGGCGGCGCTTGCCAACACGAGGATATCGGTTCTGATCACCGACGAGGACGCCGCCAAGGGCCTGCTCAACCGCTAAACCTGCCCGACCTCACCAAGCCGCACATGGATGTCGCGCGTCGCAGAATAGAGGTCGCGGTAGATTGCCTTGCGCGCACGGTAACCGGAGACCAGCCCGTTGACGGGGTCGACATGCCTGGTCGGCGGCGCGGCCATCGCCTCAGCCGCCGTTTCAGGCGAGGCAAACCATCCGATAGCGGAAGCCGCCAGCATGGCGGCGCCAAGCGCTGCAGCTTCGTTGACCGGCGAGACGGAGAGCGGCCGCTCGAGCACGCTTGCCATGATCCGCATCAGCAGGGCGCAGTTGGTGCCGCCGCCGGCGGCGATCATCGCCGCCGGTTTGCCGCCGGTCAGAGTTTCCGCCGCCTGCGTTTGCGCCGCTTGGGTTTCCGCCGCCCGAGTTTCCGCTGCTTGCGTTTCCATTGCCTCGCTGGCGATGGCCTGCTCGAAGGCGATGCCTTCCAGAGCCGCTCGAAAAAGGTGCTTCGGCTCATGGTCGAGCGACAGGCCGACAATGGCGCCGCGCGCCGCGCCGTCCCAATAGGGACTCATCACACCGGCCCAATACGGCATGACGAGCAGGCCCTCGCTGCCGGCGGCAACGTCGACTGCTGCTTTCTCCAGCGCTGCAGCCGACGGCGAGCCGGTGGTGCGAACGATCCAGTCGACCAGTTGCATGCCCGAGCGCAGCACGGTCTCCAGCATGAAGCCCGAGCCGGTCGGCGAGACCAGCGTTCGAAACGCGTCCGACGTCGTGATCCCATGGGAGTAACAGCCGCTGACGATGCCCGAGCCGAGCGAAAGATAGTTTTTGCCTTCGCCATAGACGCCCATGCCGAGGCCCATCGCCTGGCCGTCGCCGGCGCCGGCGACAACAGGCGTGCCAGCCTTCAACCCGATCAGCCGGGCCACGCTTTCGCCAAGCCCGCCACAGATCGCGCCGGGCGCGACCAGTCGCGGCAACTGGTCCGGGCGCAGTCCTGTGGCCGCGACGAGCTCAGGACGCCAAGTGCCATTCTTGACGTCGAGCAGCCCGAGCGGATCCGCACTTGCCGTGCTGGTGACCAGACTTCCGGTCAGCCGGTGGACGAAGAAGCCGTGCACGTCGACGAGTGCGGCCGCGTCATCAAGCGTTTGCGGCTGGTGCTCGGCAAGCCAGGCGATCGCATAGAGCGCGGGCGTCGGGTCCGGCGGTTTGCCGCTCCAGTCGCGGATCGTCTCGCGGCCGAGCTCCGCCGAAAGCCTGATGACTTGCGGGCGCGCCCGCTCGTCCAGCCACAGGATCGCCGGAATAAGCGGCTTGCCGGCATGATCAATCAGCGTGAATGTCTCGCGCTGGTGGGCGATGGCGATCGCCGCCACCCGGGCAGCGCCAACCGCCTCAGCGACCTGCTTCAAGGCGCCGAGCAGCGCGGTCCACCAATGTTCGGCATCCTGCTCGAAATGGCCGGGCCTGGGATTTGAAAGCGGATAGGCTTCGCGCGCCTGGAACAGCTCCTTGCCGTCGCGCGTGAAGGCAATCGCTTTCACGGCCGTGGTCGAGGCGTCGATCCCGATTACGACATCGTCCATCAGGCGGGAATCCAGCGGATCAGGCGGCGTTCGTAACGAACCGTCCGTCCGACTGGTCGAGACGACGGCGGATCTGGGTTATCACCATCGAATCGTCGGGTACACAATTTTCATAGGTGAGGAAATCGCCTGTCTTGACCGGCTTGACCACCTTGGCGCGTTCGGCGAGGCCGAGCGGCAGGACGCCGCGGGCGCGCGCGTCCTCCCAGGTCATGGCGAAGCCGCGATAGTCGTTCTCGCCGATCATGCCGAGCGACTGGCCAGGGGCAAGCTCGCTCTTGGCAACCGCCACCGCCTCGGCGACCGGATGGTCGAGCGGCTCCATGTCGGCGCGCTTGTAGACCACGGCGCGCGCCGCCGACAGCGGCACTTCCAGGCTGGTCAAATGATAGGGGCGGAAGATTGTGAAATACGGGCCCTTGCCGACCTTGAGGTCGATCATGCGCTCCAGCACGCGCGGATGCCTGGTCTCGATGATGCAGAACACGCCGGGCGCCACGCCCTTGCCGATCGAATAGTCGACGACGCCCTTGCGGTGCAGCACGCCGCCATCCTCGCGCGGGCAAAGCACGCCGGCGAGTTCCTCCAGCGTCGCGGTCGGGCCGTGCATGCCCGGCACGTCGGGCACCAGGCCGGTGGCGTTGGCGATCGCCACCATCTCGATCGCCGTCTTCGAGCCGTCGACGAACTCGACCAGCATGCGCGCATTCATGTTGCGCTCGGCCGCCTCCTTCTCGTAGTCGGCCGGCATGGCATCGATCTTCAGCGGATTGTTCTTGCCCTTTCCGGCGGCGATGATGTTGAAGCCGAGGCTCCTGGCAAAGCCGATGATCTCCAGCGTGCAGGCCGGCTCGTCGCCGGCCGCACCGGTATAGACGACGCCGGCCTTGCGCGCCTCCTCCTTGAGGAAGCGGCCGATGGTGATGTCGGCCTCGACGTTGAGCATGACGATATGCTTGCCGTTCTTCATCACTTCAAGCGCGAACAGCGTGCCGATGTTGGGATTTCCTGTCGCGTCGATGATGACGTCGATGCGGCCGGCCGCAGCCAACGCATGCAAATCTTCGGTCACCGCGATCTTGCCGGCCTCGATGGCGCGGTCGATCGCCGCCGCATTGCCGGCCTGCACGATATCCGAGCGGTCGTGGCCGGCGAGCAGCGCCGCATCGATCGCCGCCTGCGGCCTGACCTCGGAAATGGCGCCGATCCGCATGCCCGGCATCAGCGCGACCTGGACGACGATGTCGGTGCCCATCTGCCCGGCGCCGGCAAGCCCGATGGTGATCGGTCCTTGCTGTTCAGCGCGCTGCAAAAGTTCCGCTGCAAATTGCGGATGGGCCATGTCGCTTCCTCCAGTTCCTGACGCGCCGCAGCGTCGAAGTCATCATTTTGAACATTCCTATTTCCAAATGAAAAATATTTCAACCGGCAATTCGGCAGCCGTCCCGCAAACATTCTGTGATTTAATTTGTGCAAGCCTTGGCTTGCGGCTTGGCAGCGCGGTCAGTGAGGGGCGCAGAAGGCGGTGATCTCTTGGGAGGCAGGCGGCGACGACCGTGACATCCCTTCTCGCAAGCAAGCGAGTGCGACGAAAAAACTGATTTCATGGCTGCTCAGCTGCCGCTGCGCCTATCGCCAGCGACGAAGCCGCGCAACAGAGAGCGCCACAGCCGGAATGCTGGCGCATGCCAGTCTATCAGCTGCCGACCTCGAAGAAGGGCGCGCCAAGCAGGTCGGGAACAACGTCGATGCCGAGGCCCGGCCCGTCCGGAATGCCCATGCGGCTGCCCGAAACCGGCGGCTTGTTCGATGCAGTGCGCACCGTCACCCATTCGTGGAAGGCAATGGCGTGCAGCCGGCGCTCCTCCGGCGTCGACAGCGACAGATGCGCCATGGCTGACGTGTCGATCTCGGCGCCGCCGGTGTCCTCGACGGTGATCATGAAGCCCAGGTCGACGGCAAGGTCGCGGATCTGGCGCGTCCTGGTCACGCCGCCGAGCCGCGAGATTTTCAGCGTCAGCCCGTCGGCCGCCCCCTTGCGGTGGATGTCGAGCATGTCGTCCAGCGAGGTGACGGATTCATCGAGCACCATCGGCTTGTCGAGCGAGCGGCGCACCGACATGCATTCGTCGATCGTGGTGCAGGGCTGCTCGAACGTGTAGTCGATGGCGCGCGTCGCGTCAGCGAACTGGCGCGCCTGATAGGGCGTCCAGCCGGCATTGGCGTCGCAGAAGATGACGGTGCCCCTCGGCACCGAAGCGGCGACCGCGGTGACGCGCTCGATGTCGTCATGGACGTTGCCGCCGACCTTGACCTGCAGCCGGTGAAACCCGTCCTTGACGATGCGCTTGGCCAGTGCGGCCATCGCGTCGACGGTGCCATGGGTGACGACCTTGTAGAGTTCCGCCGTCTCGCTCTCGCGCCCGCCGAGCAGCGTCACCAGCGGCACCTCGGCGGCGCGTGCCGCGAGATCCGAGCAGGCCATGTCGAGCGCCGACTTGATGTAGGGGTGGCCCTTGAACACCGTGTCCATCAGCCTGCCGATACTGACCAAGGCGCGAGGATCGTGGCCGAGCAGATGCGGCGCAATTTCGATGACGCCGGCGCGAGTGCCGGCCGCGAATGCCGGCGAGTAGAAATTGCCGAGCGGCGCCATCTCGCCCCAGCCGGTCAGCCCGCTGTCGGAGGTGATTGCGACGATCACCGCGTCGAACGCGGCGGCGACACGCCCCTTGGACATGCGGTAGGGCCCGTCCACAAAGGGCTGCACGACATGGTAGGCCTTGATGGTTTTGATCCGCAATTTTTCTGTCCGTCGCTGTGACGCCCTGACGAAGCCGCCAACCTGCATCGTCCGCTGGGCTCAACTGCCGTCAGGCCGGTTGCGCGTCAGGCCGGCGCGATCGGCCTTGACGCCTCTGGAAACACACTGTTCGAGGCAGCGCGCATAGGCAAGCAATTCTTCGAAGCTGTGCCGATGTCGCCGGCCTTGTCGAACTGCTCAGCAAAACGGCGCCCTCGGCATAGCCGGGGGCGCCGCTGGACCGGGCCTGATGTGGGGTATCAGGTGGCAGGTTTCTGTGGCAGCGGCGAGACAGGCATTCCCGGGCCGATCTTCTGCAGATTACCTGTTATCACCTGGTCGCCTTCCGCTACGCCGCTCGAGATCGCCACCAGGTCGCCGTTGGTCGGCCCCAGCGAAACAATGCGCTGGTCGACAGTATTGTCCTTGCCGACGACGTAGAGATACTTGCCGAGCTGGCTCGATCCCAATGCCGTCTGCGGCACCATCAGTGCATCTGGCTGCTGCTTGATATGCAGCCTGACACGAACATATTGGCCCGGCAGCAGCGTGAACTTGGCATTGCCGATCGTCGCGCGTGCGGTGATGGTGCCGGTCGAGCGATCGACAGTGTTGTCGATGAAGGTGAGCTGACCTCTCTGGCGCGGTTCCGTATCGCCGGGAAGCAGGACGTCGACATCGATGGGTCCCGCCGCGCGGGCTTCCTCGATCTGCGCCAGATCCGTTTCGCTCGGATTGAAGGTGACATAGATCGGGTCGAGCTGCACCAGCGTGTTGAGTACTGTGCCGGCGACGCTGACCAGCGTTCCGACCGAGGCCTGGTTGCGGCCGACGCGCCCGGCGAACGGCGCCTTGATTTCCGAATAGCTCAGATTGAGCTCGGCGGTCCGCACAGCCGCCTGGTTGACGGCGAGCGATGCTTGGGCCTCGCGCAAGCTGCTGGTGCGCTGGTCGAACGCATCCTTGGCGATGTATCCGCTCTTGGCCAGTTCGGTGCCGCGACCAAGGTTGGATCGTGCATAGTCGAGCGTTGCCTCGTCGCGCTGGACCTGAGCCTTCGCCTGTTCAAGGGCAGCCTGGAAATCTTCTGGAGCGATCTTGTAGAGAAGGTCGCCCTTCTTGACATCGCTACCGTCGGGCGCGACCTGCTCCTGCAGATACCCCGGCACGCGCGCCTGCAGCGTGATGCTGCGGATCGGCTCGGTGCGAGCGGCATAGTCGAGATAGATCGGGATCGTCTTCTTGACGACGCTCACCACTGGCACCGGCATGACAAAAGCCGCGGGCTCGGGCGCCGCGGGCTCAGGCGTTGCCGCCCCTGCCGTGCCGGCGTTGAGGCCGAAATTACCCATGTCGAGCAAGTGGACGCTGGCCATCGAGACCGCCCCCACGGCAACAGCCGCTCCCAACGCAATTTTCCATTTACGCATGATCATTCTCCAATTCTATTCGGCCGCTTCGGCCAATCGCTCGAAAGCGGGTTCGGCAGTTGGTTCAGTCGGTTCGGCGACAGGCTCGCTCTTGCTGCCGCGCTCGCGCAGCTGCTCGATCACCGCGTAGAAGACCGGCACGAACACCAGCGACAGGATCGTCGCTGCGACCATGCCGCCAAAGACGGTGGTGCCGATCGACTGGCGGCTGGCTGCACCGGCGCCTGTCGAGAACATCAGCGGCAGCACACCGAGGATGAACGCGAAGGCGGTCATCAGGATGGGCCGCAGCCGCAGGCGCGCCGCTTCCATTGCGGCGTCGACGATGCTGAGACCTTCCTCGCGCCGGCGCCGGGCAAACTCCACGATCAGAATGGCGTTCTTCGCCGCCAGCCCGATCAGCATGACGAAACCGATCTGCGAATAGACGTCGATCTGCATGCCGCGCATAAGCAAGGCGACAAAGGCGCCGAACAGGGCAAGCGGCACCGCGAGCAGGACCATGAAGGGCATGGCCCAGCTCTCATATTGGGCGGCAAGGATCAGGAAGACGAAGACCATGGCGAGACCAAAGACAATCGAGGCGATCGATCCGGCCTTGAGCTCCTGATAGGTGATACCCGTCCATTCATAGCCGAAATCCTTCGGCAGCGCCGTGGCGGCGGCACGCTCCATCGCAGCGACCGCCTGGCCCGAGGAGAAGCCGGGTGCGGCACCGCCATTGATCAGGGCCGACGCATTGTTGTTGTAATGCGGGACGGTTTCCGGGCCGACGATAGGCACCAGCTTGCCGAGCGTGCTCAACGGCACCATGCCGCCGGAGGCATTGCGCACATAGAGCCGCGAAATGTCGGCCGCACCCGCACGCGCATCCTTGTCGGCCTGGATCGTCACCCGGAAGGTGCGGCCGAACAGGTTGAAGTCGTTCACATAGAGCGAGCCGAGATAGATCTGCAGCGTGTTGAACACGTCAGGCAGGCTGAGACCGAGCAGCTTCGCCTTGTTGCGGTCGAGGTCGTAGTTGAACTGCGGCGTCGAGGTCGAGAACGACGAGAACAATTGCTGCGGGTTGAGTTCGGGCTGCTTGCGCGCTTCGGCGAGCACGGCCTGCGTCGCGTCATTGAGCGCAGCGCTGCCGCGACCGGTCAGGTCCTCCACCTGGAATTCAAAGCCGCCGGTCGTGCCGATGCCTGGGATCGAAGGCGGATCGAAGCTTAGCGCGAACGCTTCCGGAAGTTCCATGAGCTTCGAGCGCACGTCGGCGACGAGCTTCGAGGCGCTCTGGTCAGGGCCGCGTTCGTCCCATGGCTTGAGGATGGCGAATTCCACCGCCGAGTTCGACTGGGCCGCACTGGTGAGGAAGTTCAAGCCGCTGATCGAGCCGACGATATCGACACCAGGCGTGTTCTGCAGGATCTCGCGTGCCTTCCGCGCCACCGCGTCGGTGCGTTCCAGCGACGCCCCATCCGGCAATTGGATGACCACGAAGAAATAGCCCTGGTCCTCGACCGGAAGGAAGGTCGAGGGCAGGCGCTGCCAGACGAAATAGGTCGCGACAAGCCCAGCCGCGAATATGCCGAGCATGATCCAGCGCAGGCGGATGAGGAAGCGCACACCATTGGCATAGGCATGCGACAGCCGATCGAAGCCCGTGTTGAACCAGCGGAACAGCACGAATTGCGTTGCCGGGCGGTGGCGCAGGAAAGCGGCGCTGAGCGCCGGGGTGAGCGTCAGCGAGACGAAGGCGGAGATGCCGAAGGAGATCGCCACCGTCAGGGCAAATTGATTGTAGAGCCGGCCAGAAACGCCGGGTATGAAGGCGACCGGCACGAACACGGCCATCAGCACGGCGGTCGTGGCGATGATCGGGCCGGTGACCTCGGCCATCGCCGCGCGCGTCGCAGCCAGCGGTTTGAGGCCGGCCTCCAACTGGCGTTCGACATTCTCGACGACGACGATCGCGTCATCGACGACGAGGCCGATCGCCAGCACCATGCCGAGCAGGCTGAGCATGTTCAGTGAGAAGCCGAACATGTACATGACGACGAGCGTGGCCACCAGCGACACGGGAATCGCAATCGTCGGGATGATCGTGGTGCGCCAGCTCTGCAGGAAGATGAACACCACCGCGACGACCAGGACCAGCGCCTCGCCGAGCGTGACCACCACGTCGTGCATCGACGCCGAAACGAAACGTGTCGTATCGTAATGCATGGCGTAGCTGACGCCCTTCGGGAAGCGGGCCGACAGTTCCTGCATCTTGTCCTTGACGCGCTGCTGCAGATCGAGGGCGTTCGAGCCCGGCATCTGGTAGACCGCCAGCACCACGGTCGGGTCCTCGCCGAAGAACGCCGACGACGAATATTGCAGGGCGCCGAGTTCGATGCGCGCGACGTCGCGCAACCGCACCAGCGAACCGTTCGCGGCATCGGCGCGCACGATGATATCGCCGAATTCCTTGGGATCGCTCAGTCGGCCAACCGCGTTGACCTGCATTTCGAAAGCGGTGCCGGCCGGCGCCGGCGACTGCCCGATCTTGCCGGCCGCGACCTGGACATTCTGCTCGGCGATGGCGTTTTGGACATCGACGGCGGTGATGCCGAGATTGGCGAGCTTGTCGGGATCGAGCCATACGCGCATCGAATAGCGCCGCTCGCCGAAGATCTGCACGTCGCCGACGCCGGGTAGGCGCTTCAGCGGGTCGACCACTTGCAGGTAGGCGAGGTTGCTGAGCGCGACCGGATCGACAGAGCCGTCGGGCGAGGTGAGGTTGACGATCAGGACGAAGTTCGGGTTCTGCTTCTTGATCGTCACGCCGCCCTGGTTGACGATGGCCGGCAGCGAGGACGCCGCCTGTGACACGCGGTTCTGGACATCGACGGCGGCGGTGCTCAGGGGATAGCCGACCTCGAAGGTAACGGTGATCGTCGACGAGCCGTCATTGGAGCTCGATGACGACATATAGGTCATGCCTTGAACGCCGTTGATCTGCTGTTCGAGCGGCGTCGTGACGGTGTCGGCCACGACTTGCGCACTGGCGCCAGGATAGTTGGCGCTGACCACGACCTGAGGCGGCGTGATATCGGGAAACTGCGAGACAGGCAGCAGGAAATAGCAGATCGTCCCGGCGAGCACCATGATGATGGCGATCGACGATGCGAAGATCGGACGGTGGATGAAGAAATTTACCATGACACGCACGCCTCGCCCGATGCTCTCGCCTGGCCAAAGGCCTTGGCCAGCCTGGACAGCCGCCGGCTGCGGCTTTGCCCGGAATCCTCCAGGAAACGAGGCGGCGCCTTGCGGCTGCGGCCTTGCGCATCCGCAAGGGTACGCAGCATCGTCTCGAAAGAGCGCGGGTCGACACGGTCGGCCTGCATCAGCATCCGGATCATCGGATCCTTCACAACTTCGTCGATCGTCAAATCTTTGCGCTGCGACATCGTAGCGGCTCCTGGCTTTGGCGATCTGTGGCGTACGCCGCCGCAGATCGGGTGGTCTTCCTTTTCGCGGCCAAAGTCGCCTGGGGCGCAGTTTCATGCCTGGGCCGATTTGGCGGAGGCTGTTCACAGGCGCCTGCGAGATTGACACGAGGCAATGGGGGTGTTACCAGTAAGTAACATCTAGAAGTTACAGACCGGTAACACCCTAGTCAAGAGGTGTGCCGAGGGATTTTTCGGAAATCCCGGAAACCAAGGAGGTTTTGATGGAAGACGGCACTGCGGAACGCATCCGCCCCCGGGATCGCATCCTGGAGACGGCACGGGATATGTTCCACAAGCATGGCATCAAGGGCGTCGGCGTCGACGCGATCACTGAGGCCGCCGGTACCAACAAGATGACGCTCTACCGTCATTTCGAGTCCAAGGACGATCTGGTCATCGAGTGCCTGCGGGCGACCGCATGCAGCGCCAACGCGATGTGGCAAAAGTTCGAGGCGGAGCATCCGGGCGACAAGCTTGCGCAACTGCATGCCTGGGTTCGGATGGCAGCCGATTGCCTGATGATGGACGGCCGCGGTTGCGACATGGCCAACGCCGCCATCGAGTTGAGCGAGACCGACCATCCGGCCCGTCGGGTAATCAAGGAACTCAAGCAGGCTCAGCGCGACCGCCTCGTCGGCCTGTGTCGGGATGCCGGCATCGGCCAGGCAGAGCTTCTCGCCGATACATTGTCGCTGCTGCTTGAAGGCGCCCGTGTCAGCCTGCAAAGCGTCGGAGCCGAAGGCCCCAGCGCGCAGTTTGTCCGCATGGCGGAAGGCCTGATCACCTCGTTCAAGGCCAGATAGTCTCGCAAGCGGCGAAACGATCGCTGGCGTGTTCATTGCAAGCCGCGCCGCGAGTGCTCTTTTGACTTGGCATGTGCTGTCATCTCACGTCTCCGTTGCCGGTCTGTCGCCGCGCTCTTGCGCGCGGCGGTCGCTGCTGGTTGTGAGCAGGCTAGGCCCGATGGCGAATTGGTGAGAGTGACAAGTGTGGCGGGATTCCAATGGGGCTGCGGCGCTGCCCGAACCAGCCATTGGCGATTGCCGCCGCCTTGCCCGACACCCAAGAACAAAAAAAGCCCGCTGCCGGGAGGAGGTGGCAGCGGGCTCGATTTCGAATACGACGCGGGAGGAGGTGCGCCGCACTCAGCGTCGGCATCGCATCTGGGAGGAGTAGATGGCCGACACCTGCGAAACTAGCGGTTGCCCAATGATTCGGCAATAGCAAAAGATGCATAGCAGATGTGCAGATTCGCGCTATCAACCGAATATTAACCATCGCCGCGACCAACCGTGGCGCTTGCGTGGCATCACTGGACCGGAACGTTCTCCTTGAAGATCAGGCGCGGCTCGATAAATTTCCGCGTCAGATAAGGCGCCGAGGAAGCGATCGAGCCGAGCAGGCGAATGACTGATTGCTCGGCGATCAGCCGTGCATTCTGGTCGATGACGACATCGAGCAGATCGTCGACGAGATAGCCGCGCGTCGCTCTTGTCAGGTCGTGACAGATGAACACCGGCTTCCTTTGCGGTTTGGCTTCCAGCAGCGCTTTCGCCACGCCCGAGCGTCCGGCGCCGACGCAATAGATACCGAGCAGTTCCGGCTCGTTGTGCAGCGCCTTCATCGTCGCCGTGTAGCTGATATCAGGCTCGTCGTTGATCTCGACGGCGCTGGTCACGGTCAAATTGCGGAACTCCTCGCCGAGCACCGAGCGAAAGCCCATTTCGCGTTCTTCATGCCCGCGATAGGAGCGCGAGCCGACGATCATCGCCAGATGGCCCGTGCGACCGCCTAGGAAACGTCCCATCAAAAGGGCTGCGGTGCGCCCTGCGACACGGTTGTCGATGCCGACATAGGCCGATCGCGGCGCGCCCGGAACGTCCGACACCAGCGTGACCAGGCGGATGCCGGCTTCGACGATCTCGCGCAGGATGTTGCGCGTTCTCGGGTGATCGATGGCGATGACGCCGACGCCGTTCGCCCTAAGCGAGAGGTTTTCGACCGCCGCCTGCAACGCGTTCGGCGAGATGCCGGCGAGCTTGTGGATCCGGCAGGAAGCGACAAGCGGCAGGCGTGCGGCATAGCCCTCGATATGATTTGCCAGATCCATCATGAAGGCGTTCGAGCCGATCGGCAGGAAGAACTCGAGATGCGCCGGCCGCGAGGGCAGCGTGACCTGATCCACGACCGGCAAATAGCCAAGCTGCTTGGCCGCCTCCATCACCCGCTGCCGGTTGGCGGCGCTGGCGCCCGGCCGGTTGTTCAGCACCCGGTCGACCGTCGCGGTCGACAGCCCGCAGCTTCTGGCGATGTCCGCAACGGTGGCTTTCATAGTCGCAGTCATAGGAGCCGATGTGATCCTGTACCAGAGATACGCCCAACCCGACTTCCAACTGGCCACTCAGCCTTGTGGTTGCTTCCCCTGCACCATGGCGTCACGGATCTCCTTGTCGGACATGCCGGTGATGATCCGTTCGACTTCCGCGACGTTGGTGTTCTTCGGATCGATATCGTCGGCAACCACCTTGCCGCGGCGCATGACGACGATGCGGTCGACCACCTGGAAGACGTGGTGGATGTTGTGGGCGATGAAGATGCAGGAATGGCCCGAATCGCGGGCGCTGCGCACGAAGCTCAGCACACCTTGCGTCTCGGCGACGCCGAGATTGTTGGTCGGCTCGTCGAGGATGATGAGGTCGCTGTCGAAATGCATGGCGCGCGCGATCGCCACGGCCTGCCGCTCGCCGCCGGAGAGCGAGCCGATTGGTGTGGTCGGCGGGATGTTCTTCGAGATACCGACCTGCTTGAGCAGGTTCCGGGCGACCACATTCATCGCCTCCTGGTCCATACGGTTGAGGAAACGCGGAGGCTTGATCGGCTCGCGCCCGAGGAACAGGTTGCGCGCGATCGACAATTGCGTGACAAGCGCGGAGTCCTGGTAGATCGTCTCGATGCCATGGGCGATGGCGTCGCTGGTGCTGCGCAAGTGCACCTTCTTGCCGCGGATGAAGATGTCGCCGCTGGTCAGCGGGACCGCACCCGACAAGACCTTGATCAGCGTCGACTTGCCGGCGCCATTGTCGCCGAGCAGACCGACGATCTCCCTTTCATTGACATGGAAATTGGCGTCCACGAGCGCCTGCACGCGCCCGTAGGACTTGCGGATGTTTTCCATGCGGACAAGCGGCTCAGTCATGGTTCAAGTCCCCGCCTGATGCCGGCGTTCCAGCCATGAGTGGAGCGCCATCATGCCGAGGATGATCGCGCCGATGAAGATGTTGTAGGCAAGCCCAGGCACGCCGATCAGCACGATGCCGTTGCGCATCACGCGCAGGATCAGGATGCCGAGCACGGTACCGATGATGGTGCCACGTCCGCCGGTCAGCGCCGTGCCGCCGATCACCACCATGGCGATGACTTCGAGCTCGTAGCCGGTGCCGCTGTTCGGATTGGCCGCCGAAGTGCGCAGCGAACTGATGACGCCGGCAAGCGAAGCCATGATCGACGACAGGATGAACAGGCCGATCTTGACGCCGCTGACATTGACACCACGCGCCCTTGCCGCATTGGGGTTGCCGCCGGCCGCCTGGATCCAGTTGCCGGTGCGGCTCTGCGTCAGCACGTAGCCAAGTGCGATCGCGGCTGCGATGAACCAGAACAGCGACATGTAGATACGGAACGGCCCGATGAAGAAATCACCGACCAGCGCCTCGGCGAGCCAGCTGCCTTCGGCGCTCCAGGTGCGTTGCGGAAATCCGCTGGTGACGAACAGAGCGGTGCCGCGCACCACCAGCAGCATGCCGAGCGTCACCAGGAAGGATGGAATCTTGAGTTGCGTCACGAACCAGCCATTGACCAGCCCGATGAAGGCGGCAACCAGCAAGGCCAACACGAAGCCGGCCTCCAGCGAGGTGAGGCCGCTGTTGAAGAGCGTCCACATCAAGACGGGCGAGAAACCGAACAGCGAACCGACCGAGAGGTCGAATTCGCCTGAAGTCATCAACAGCGTCATCGCCAGCGCGATCAGGCCGAGCTCGACCGTGAAGGCCAGTATGTTGCTGATGTTCTGCGGTGACAGGAAGTCGTGGTTGAACCCCCAGAACACCGCGAGCTCGACGACGAGCAGCACGAAGGGCCCGAATTCCGGCCTGGCGATCGAGCGTTGGATGATGGAACTGTTTTCCACGTTGGACCCGCGACATGGTTGGAACTGGCCAAGTCCGGCGCCGCATGAGGCGGTTCGAGGCTCAGCGGGATGATGGGGATGATCGCTGCGGCAAGCGCCGCCGCGACCATCCCGATCGCGGTTTTATTTGCCGGACAGGATGTCGTCGTAGACCTGCGCGGTGTCCTTTTCGTAGAGCGCGCCGGTGATCACGTCGAAGCCGGGCGGAATGCCGCTGGCGGCCATGTTGGCGATCGAAAGCGCCACATAGCTGGTCGCCTGCGGATCCTGCCACTGCGCGGCATTGACGTAGCCGGTCAGCACCTCCTGGGTGGTGTCGAGCGAGTTGCCCCAGCCGACGACCGGGATTTCACCCGGCTTGATGCCGGCCTGGTCGAACACCCGCTTGATCGAGCCGGTCACCAGATCGCCGAGGCCAATGATCGCCTTGACCTTGGCCCTGTTGGCGGTGAGATAATCGACCATGCGGTTGATTGCTTCGGCCTGGTCGAGCGTGGCCTCGGTGATTTCATAGGTGATGCCGAGCGGCTCGAACACGCTCTTGATGCCCTCTTCTTCCTGGACGCCATAGGTGGCGCCTGGGATTTCAACCGGCATCCAGACGAAATCGCCCTTCTTCACCAGGCCCTTGTCGACCAGATACTGAGCCCAGTTCTTGCCGAAGGTGACGTTGTCGCCGCCGACATAGGCGTTGAAGTCCGCCTTCGGATCGGGCGTGTTGAAGTTGATGATCGGGATGTTTGCCGCTCGTGCCTCCTTGACGAGCTCGATAAGGCTACCCGGGTCAGGACTGGTGGTGGTGATGCCGTCGGCCTTTGCCGCGATGGCGGCGCGAACAGCCTCCTGCTGGGACGACACGTCGCCATTGTGGAACGAGGTGTTGACGGTGTTGCCGGTGTCCGTCGCCCATTGCTTGGCGCCGGCGAGGAAGTAGGTCCAGACCGGATCGGCCGGGCCGCCATGCGAAATCCAGTAGAAGGTCTTGGCCTGTGCCGCCGCCGGAATCGCCAGCGCCACGATCAAGCCGAATACAAATAGTCGTAGCCTCGTCAGCATTTGATTTCCTCCCATTCTGAAAACGTCCTCCAGCTCCGGCGACGATCACGGCAAGCCTGACCGTATTCTTACCAGCGGCGATCTGGATGCATCAGAGCATCCGCTTTTTCGATCAATGGCAAGCCTCCATTTGCCAGTGGTAGTTGGCGCACGACCGCGCGCCATCAGCCATCCCATCAGATCGCATCAGTTTGGCTAATATCTTTTGCCGCAAGCGGTCTCGGGGCCGAAGACGAGGCGCAGGCGGGACGGAAGCTAGATCAGGTCGGCCCTGGCAAGGTCGCGCAAGAGATGGCTGGCGCCGTAGGTCCAGTGGGGACAGTCGGGCGACAGCCGCACCCGGTTGATCAGGGCGCCGAATTTCTCCGATGAGATGGTGACGATGTCGCCGACCTTGTGCGTGAAGCCCTTGCCCTTTTCGCCGCGATCCTTCGACGGCACGAACATGGTGCCGAGGTAGAGCGCCAGCCCGTCGGGGTACTGGTGATGCGGGCCCATGGCGGCGGCGACCAGTTCTTCGGGCGAGCGGCTGATCTCGGCCATCGAACTGGCGCCCTCCAGCGAGAAACCATCCTCGCCCTTGACCTTCAGCCGCACGGTGGCCTGCTTCACGTCACCAATGGAAAAGGTATCGTCGAACAGCCGGATGAACGGGCCGAGCGCGGCCGAGGCGTTGTTGTCCTTGGCCTTGCCGAGCAACAGCGCCGAGCGCCCTTCGACGTCGCGCAGATTGACGTCATTGCCGAGCGTGGCGCCGACGATCTTGCCGCTGCCGGCGGCGATCATGGCGATCTCCGGCTCCGGATTGTTCCAGGTGGAGACCGGATGCAGGCCGACATCGGCGCCGAAGCCGACCGACGCCATCGGCTGGCATTTGGTGAAGATTTCGGCGTCGGGGCCGATGCCCACTTCCAGATATTGCGACCAAGCGCCGCGCTGGATCAGCTTGGCCTTGATCTCCATCGCCTCCGGCGAGCCTGGCTTGAGCTTCGACAGATCGTGGCCGATCAGCCCGGCAATGTCGGCGCGAATGGCGTCTGCCTTCTCGGCCGAGCCGCGCGCCTGCTCCTCGATGACCCGTTCGAGCAGACTGACGACGAAGGTGACGCCCGATGCCTTGATCGCCTGCAGGTCGACCGGAGAGAGCAGGTATGGTTTTTGCGGATCGCGCGCGGCCTGGAAACTGTTGGCGGCGATTGCATCGAGCGACCCGATCGGTTCGCCCGCGGCGGCGTGGACGTAGCCTGCCGGGTCCGGCATCTCGCAGACGTCGCGCACGGTTGGTGCCATGCTGGAGGTGACGTCGAAGACCGTGCCGCCACGTACCGTGACCACCAGCGGATGCGATGCTTCGCTCGTCCGGGCGCGGCCGATGAAGAGGCCTTCGTCGGGCAGGAGGGTGGCGTTCGTCATGGCTTGCGGTCCTCTGCTATCTTGTTCTGCGTCGTCGCCGCGGACCGATGGTTCATCAAAAGCCTGGCCGCGGCCGCGGCACTTTCAACAAATTCCCGACAAAGGTCTATCCCGTTCCTCGCGGTCGAGCCCCTGCGCTGCATTTCGCAGTGGCGGACGCCTTCCTCTTCAATCCCCCCCTGATGCCGAGATCAAAGGCTCTTTCAAAATCATGAAATCGTCACTAGGATTTTCATTTGACGAGTGCATTCAGGTGACTCTTGCCCCTACCGTTTTCCGATCCGATCTGGCGGAAGCCGCCGGCGGCCCCTGCGTTCCGGTCGCTTTTTCCCGGCCGCCAGCGTGCCGATGTCGTCATTGTCGGTGGCGGGATTCTCGGTCTGTCGACAGCCTTGCATGCAGCCCGGTTCAGCCTTGCCGTGCAGGTGCTGGAAGCCGGCGAAATCGGCCAAGGCGCATCGGGCCTGAATGGCGGTCAGGTTATCCCTGGCCTGAAATATGATCCGGAATGGCTGCTGGAGCATTTTGGCCTCGAACGCGGTGAGATCCTCGTCAATTTTGCCGCCTCAACGGCGGACGCCGTCTTCGAATTGATCCGCGACGAGAATCTGGCGGTGCCGTTCGTCCGCAACGGCTGGATCCAGGCAGCGCACACCGAGACGGCGCTGAAGGCGGCGGCGAACAGGGACCGGCAGTGGCGGAACCGTGGCGCCGATGTCCGGCTCCTGAGCCAGACCGAGATCGCCGCGTTGACTGGCGCGCAGGGCTATCTCGGTGGCTGGCTCGACCGCCGGGCCGGCGTGATTGATCCGCTTGCCTATACGTCGGAACTGGCACGGATCGCCTCGGCCGCGGGCGTGAAGATCGCCGAACACCAGAAGGTGATGCGCCTCGATTACAACGCCGGCATTTGGCGCATCTCGACGGAGGGCGGCGCTGAACTGCAGGCGAAGGCGGTCATTCTGGCGACGAACGCCTATACCGGCGACCTGCTTCCCGGTCTCGCCGAGACGATCGTTCCGCTGCACTCCTTCCAGATCGCGACAGCACCGCTGCCGCCCGATCTGGCGGCCGGGATTCTACCGGAACGGCAAGCAGTATCGGACTCACGTCGCATCCTCGTCTATTACCGCAAGAGTGCCGACGGGCGGCTGGTGCTCGGCGGGCGCGGCCGAATGGCGCTGCCGACCAGCGAAAGTGATTGGGCGCATCTCGAGCGCGCGCTGCTCCGGCTGTATCCGGCGCTATCCGGAGTCGCCATCGAAAAGCGCTGGTTTGGCGGGGTGGCGATGACGCCGGATCACCTCCCGCATATCCACGAGCCCCAGCAGGGGCTGATGGCCGTGGTCGGCTGCCAGGGCCGTGGCGTCGGCCTGATGACCGCGCTTGGCGAGCGCATTGCTGGCTATCTGGCGAGCGGCGACGCCAGGCAATTGCCGTTCCCGGTCTCGCCGATCCGGCCGATCCCATTCCACGTCTTTCGGCAGGTCGGCGTCGCCGCGACGATCGCCTGGTATCGTATGCTGGATGCATTCGAGCGCTGATTTTATGCCGATGCAGGAATCAGCTTGACAGTTTCACGATTCTGAAAAATTCTTAAGTGATTTCAAATTTCGATGGGCAACCCCGATGTCGACCATCGTTGCAAGGCAGCCGCTGCCGGAGTCCCGGTCATCGACGGGTTTCCGGTTGGCCATGCTGCTGCCGGGCGGGCTGGTCACCTTCTTCCTGATCCTGTTTGCCCTCGGCCTCGTGGTTTTCCTTGCCCTTCGCGGCAATGACGGTTCGCTGCTGGGCTACGGCTTCACTTTTGCGAATTTCATCACCGTGGCATCCGACCCGCTGTACTGGACGGTAACGCTGCGCTCGCTGGCCATTGCCGGCCTGGTGACGCTGGCGACGGTCGTCACCGCCTATCCCGTCGCCTACTACCTGGCCTTCCATGCCGGACGGCGGCGCGGGCTGCTGCTGTTTCTGGTGACGCTGCCGTTCTGGACCAGCTATCTCTTGCGCGTTTTCGCCTGGAAGATCGTGCTTGCCTACAATGGCGTGCTGAACTCGGCGCTCATCGAAAGCGGCATCTGGTCCGAACCGACACTGGCGTTTCTCAACACGCCGGCCGCCGTCGTCGTCACGCTGGCTCACGCCTATGCGCCGTTCGCCATCCTGCCTATCTATGTGGCGCTGGACACGATCCCGAAATCGCTGCTCGAAGCTGCTTCCGATCTCGGCGCCAGACCGTTCACCAGCTTTCGCCGCGTCGTGCTGCCGAATTCGATGCCGGGGGTGCTGGCGGCGGCTCTCGTCGTCTTCGTGCCGACGGTCGGCGATTATGTCACCCCGGCGCTGGTCGGCGGCCCTGCCAGCACCATGATCGGCTCGCTGATCCAGGCCCAGTTCGGCAAGGCAAATGACTGGCCGTTCGGCGCAGCACTCGCCGTTGCCGTCATGCTGGTCATCCTTGCCGTGGTGCTGGTCGTGCGTTCCGCCGACCGCAGGTTTGGCAGCCGCACATGAGCGCCGCGCGCATAGACGCAAAGCAAGGTGGCCGCTGGCTCGGCGCCTACGTCCTTGTCTACCTGGTATTCCTCTATTTGCCGATCTCGCTGATCCCGCTGTTTTCCTTCAACGATTCGATCCAGGCGGCGTTTCCGCTGCAAGGCTTCACGTTTGAATGGTACACGACGCTGTCCGGCAATTCGGCGCTGTCCGGCGCGCTTGCCAACAGCCTGGTCATCGGTGCAATTGCCGCCACCGGTGCCACGCTCTGCGGCATCACCGTGTCCTACATGGATCTTTTTGGCCGTTCGCCGCTTGCCTTCACGATCAGCGCTATCGCGCGGCTGCCGATACTGATCCCCGGCGTCATCCTCGGCATCTCGCTGCTGATCCTGGTCAACCTCATTGGCTTCGGTCCGTCACGCACGGCCATCGTGCTCGGCCACATATTGGTGGCGCTGCCGACGACGGTGGTGATCATGAAAAGCCGCTTCGCCGCTATACCCAAGACCATCCACGAGGCGGCACTCGATCTCGGCGCCTCCGACTGGACGACATTCAGGCGGGTCATGCTGCCGCTCAGCCTGCCTGCCATTGTATCAGCGTTCATGCTGGCGTTCCTGACCTCATTCGACGAGTTCATCGTCGCCTTCTTCCTCGCCGGCACCGAACCGACCTTACCGCTTTATATCTGGAGCCAGCTGCGTTTCCCGAAATCGCTGCCGACCGTCATGGCACTGGGCACAGCCATCCTGGCCGTGTCCTTCGTCATCGCGGCAATTGCCGAAATCCTGCGCCATCGCGGGCTCGCCGCCGCTCAGCGGCCAGTGCCCGCCAACCTGTCCAAACCAGAAGAAACCGAAAGAGGAGAACTGCAATGGCATTCGACCTGAAATCGATAAATCGCAAGACAGTCCAAGCCGGATTGGCAGCCTTCGCGCTGGCGCTTTCGTCGACCGTCGCGCTTGCGGCCGACAAGCTGCAATATTTCACCTGGTCGGGCTACGAACTTCCCGACTTCAACAAGAGCTTCCTCGCCGCACACCCCGATGGCGTCGAGGCCTCGATGTTCGGCGACGACGATGACGCCTTCACCAAGGTCAAGGCCGGTTTCCGTCCTGACGTCGCGCATCCCTGCTACGACAAGGTGGCACGCTGGAACAAGGAAGGCCTGCTACAGCCGATCGACACCAAGCGCATCAAGAACTGGGATTCGATCTTTCCAGTTTTCAAGAACCTGCCCGACCTGCAGGCCGGCGACGGCAAAGTCTGGATGGTGCCGTGGGACTGGGGCAACACCTCAATCCTTTACCGCACCGATCTGGTGAAGAACCCGGAGCCGAGCTGGAACCTTTTGTGGGACAAGCAATATGCCGGGCGCATGGCGACGATCGATGCCGTCCACGACACGCCGGTGGTGGCGGCGCTTCTCGCCGGTGTCAATCCGTTCGACATGACGCCGGAACAGATGGAAAAGGTGGCGGAAAAACTGCGCGAGCAGCGCCCGCTGCTCTCCAACTACACCACCGATATGACCTCGGTCGAACAGGCGCTGGCCAGCGGACAGCTGGTCGCCGCCATGACCTGGAACGCGTCGGCCACCTCGCTGAAGAAGCAGGGCGTGCCGGTCGAGTTCATGAAGCCTAGGGAAGGCATGCTGACCTGGTCGTGCGGCTTCGTCATGCTCAAGGACGCCAAGAATGTCGACCTCGCCTATGATTTCATCAACAGCCGGCTGGAGACGGATTCGGGAAAATACCTGATTCAGACCTATGGTTACGGCAGCTCGAACAGCTCGGCCTTCTCCGCGGTGCCGAAGGAGGAACTGGAAAAGCTGCAACTGCCGTCCGATCCGGAAGTGATGCTGAAGACTACCGTCTTCACCGGGCCGATGAAACAGAATGACGAACTCGCCAAGATGTTCGAGAAGGTCAAGGCAGGCGGCTGAGTTCGCTCTTCCTTCTCCCTTTGTGGGAGAAGGTGGATCGGCGCGTAGCGTCGAGACGGTTGAGGGTGCTGGACAGAATGCGGGGTTTGCCAAGCTGGAACACCCCTCATCCGTCCGAGCGGAGCCTGTCCTCGGGCTTGCCGGAGGCAAGACCCGTGGGCTCGGCCACCTTCTCCCACAGGGGGAGAAGGGAAAGTGCTGGCGAACGAGGAAGTATGCATGGATGTACTGGACCAAGCGGCTGAAAAGCCGAAAGACGACGCCGATGTGCGGGTCGGCCGGCGCGTGCGGGCGCTTAGGCTGGAACGCAGTCTTTCGCTGGCCGATCTCGCCGCCAAGGCCGGCGTTTCGATCGGTGCGCTCAGCCAGATCGAGCGCGGCTTGTCCTCGCTTCGCGTCAAGGTGATCTGGCCGCTCGCCGCCGCTCTCGACATCGAGCCGTCGGCGCTGATTGCTGACGGCAACGATGCCGTCAGCGATCTCTATTGCGTGCGCGCCAACAGTCGGCGCCAGATCCCGGTGAAGTCGGAAGGCATCGCCAAGGCGCTGCTGTCGCCGCCGGCCGCCACGCTCACCGGCATGCTGGTGACGGTAGAAGCCGGTGGCGGCACCGTCGAAGCCTACGCCCATCCCGGCCACGAATTCGGTTTCATCTTGTCGGGCGAGGTCGAACTCGTGATCGATTCAACCACCTACGGGCTGAAGACCGGCGACAGCTTCGCCTTCAAGAGCACCTTGCTGCATGCCTTCCGCAATCCGGGCGCCGAGCGCTGCCAGATCCTCTGGGTCAACACGACCAAGCCGTCCGAGGTTCGCGATGGCGCCTGATCCTCTCGTCCGGCTGGAGGCGGTGTCGAAGATTTTCCCCGGCGGCATCGTCGGTCTCGACGCCGTCGATCTCAACATTGCCCGCGGCGAGTTCCTGACCTTGCTCGGCCCATCTGGCTGCGGCAAGACCACTAGCCCGCGGGTGATCGCAGGATTCGAAAGCCCGTCGAGCGGACGGGTGCTGCTCGACAGCCGTGACATTACTTCGCTGCGGCCGTTCGACCGTCCCGTCAACACCGTGTTCCAGGACTATGCGCTGTTTCCGCACATGGACGTCGCCGAAAACGTCGGCTTCGGCCTGTCGCTGCGCAAGCTTTCCGGGGCAGAACGGGCAAAGCGCGTCGGCGAAGCGCTCGACATGGTTGGCCTTGCCGAGAAGCTCGGCGCCCGCGTGTCCGAATTGTCTGGCGGCCAGCGTCAGCGCGTCGCGCTTGCCCGTGCGATTGTCTGCGAACCACGTGTGCTGCTGCTCGACGAGCCGCTCTCGGCGCTCGATGCGCATCTGCGCGAACAGATGCAGGTCGAATTGAAGCGGCTGCAGTCGCGGCTCGGCACCACTTTCGTCATGGTCACCCACGACCAGACCGAGGCGCTGTCGATCTCCGACCGTATCGTCGTCATGAACAAGGGCCGCATCGAGCAGATTGCGCCGCCGGCCACGCTCTACGACCGGCCCGCCACCAAATTCGTCGCCAGTTTCATCGGCACGATGAACCTGCTGCAGTCGCGCTTTGTCGGCCGTGACGGCGATCGGTTGCGTTTCGCCGCCGGCGCCCTGCCGCTCGAAGCCACGTCGGAAACCGGCGAAGTGCCGGGAGAAGGCGCGGTGCGAACCATCGGAGTGCGTCCGGAGGATCTTTTGGCGGCAACCGAAGCAGCGACCGGCACCGCGCCGGTGCGGGTGAGCAGCATCGTCTTTCACGGCCGCACCTTGCGCCTGCACGCCGAATTGGGGCAGGGGATACCAGTGGTGATCGATGCGCCACGCCGGGCGGAAGGTTTTCAATTCAGCGTCGGCGACGTGGCGCATATCAGCCTGCGCCGCGGCGCTAACTGCCCTATGCTGCCCATCTGACCCTATCCTTCCAGAAAACCGGAGGCACTACCCATGAGCAATCACCTGAACTTCTTTATCGACGGAAAATGGGTCGCGCCCGTGGTGCCGGCGACGCTGGATGTGATCGATCCGTCCACCGAAGAGGCCTACACCAAAATCTCCGTCGGCTCGAAGGCCGATGTGGACCGCGCCGTGGCAGCGGCGAAGGCGGCCTTTCCGGCCTTTTCGCAGACCAGCAAGGCCGAGCGCCTGACGCTGCTGAAGCGCATCCTAGAAATCTACAACGAGCGCTACGAGAATATCGCTCAGGCTGTCAGCCAGGAGATGGGCGCGCCGATCACCTGGGCGCGCCAGGCGCAGGCCTGGGCGGGCAGGGCACATATGGAAGCCACTATTCATGCGCTGGAGGATTACGAATTCAGCGAGAAGCGCGGCACCACCATGGTGGTCAAGGAGCCGATCGGCGTTTGCGCGCTGATCACGCCATGGAACTGGCCGCTCAACCAGATTGTCTGCAAGGTGGCGCCGGCGATCGCCGCGGGCTGCACGGTCGTGCTGAAGCCTTCCGAGATCGCGCCGATCAGCGGCATCGTCTTTTCGGAAGTGATGGAAGCGGCCGGCACGCCGAAGGGGGTCTACAACATGGTCAACGGCACCGGTCCGGATGTCGGACAGGTCATGGCCGGCCATCCGGATGTCGACATGGTTTCCTTCACCGGCTCGACCCGGGCCGGCATCATCGTCGCCAAGACGGCGGCCGAGACGGTCAAGCGCGTGGCGCAGGAACTCGGCGGCAAATCGCCCAACATCGTGCTGCCCGATGCCGACTTCGAGAAGGCGGTGCGCAAGGGGGTCAACGCCTGTTTCGGCAACAGCGGCCAGTCCTGCGATGCGCCGACGCGCATGCTGGTACCGGCCGCCCGCCACGATGAGGCGCTGGCGATCGCCAAGAAGGCGGCCGAGGCGCACAAGGTCGGCGATCCGCGCTCGGAAGAGACCAAGCTCGGGCCGGTGGTCAGCAACATCCAGTTCGACAAGATCCAGCGGCTGATCGAGGCCGGCATCGCCGAGGGTGCAACGCTGGTCGCCGGCGGTCCCGGCCGGCCGGAGCATCTTAATCGCGGTTATTACGTGCGGCCGACCGTCTTCGGCCACGTCACGCCGGGCATGACCATCGAGCGGGAAGAAATTTTTGGGCCGGTGCTTTCGGTCATCTCCTATGATGACGACGATGACGCGGTGAAGATCGCCAACGACACCGTCTATGGCCTAGCCGCCTATGTGCAATCAGGGGATATCGACCACGCGCGAAAAGTCGCCGGCCGCCTGCGCGCCGGACAGGTCTCGATCAACTATCCGGAGTGGGACACCTTCGCGCCGTTCGGCGGCTACAAGCAATCCGGCAACGGCCGCGAATATGCCGACTGGGCGATCCACGATTTCCTCGAGGTCAAGGGTATCGTCGGCTACGGCGCCTAGCCCATGACACCGAACAGCGCCGCGCCAAAGAAGCACGCGCGCGCTGTAACGGGCTAACCTGCCTATTCGGCGGCTTCGCGGACAGGGATCAGGCGCCGCTCGACCTGCTGGAGATGCAGGCGCATCGCTGCTGCCGCGCCGCCGAGGTCACGCTCGGCGATCGCCTCGACGATCCGTTCATGGTCGGCGAAGCTGTGATGGTCTGCCGGAGGGCGGGCGCCTTCTGAACGGAGACGTCCCCAGACCACGGTGCGGCGCACGGCGTTCAGCACGTCGAACAGGCCGAGCAGCACATTGTTGCGGCTCGCCTGCGCAATCTGCCGGTGGAGCAGATTGTCGACATTCTCATATTGCCGCCATGTGACGGCTTCCCGCGTCTGGACCAGCGATTGCCGCATCGCGGCGATGTCCGAAAGCGTGGTGTGCAGCGCCGCTTCGCGCGCAATTTCGGGCTCAAGGATGAGGCGCGCGCGCATCACGTCGGCCGGATTGGTGCGCCCGGCGATTTCCGAAATGCCGATCGTCTCCTCGACCGGCCCGCTGCCGACGAAGGTGCCCCTGCCGACGTGACGCCAGATGCGGCCGTCCTTCTCGAGCACCGCCAGCGCCTTGCGCAGATCGCCCCGCGATACGCCGAGGCTCTCCGACAGTTCCCGCTCGGCAGGCAGCCGCGTCTCACCGGCATGATCCATCTGGGCAAGATAGGCCTGCAGCTGAACCAGGGCGGCGTGGCCGCCATTACCGGGATCGTCCATCAATTTAACCAATCCGCATATGATTTCCCTTTGTCGGTGTTAAAACGATTAGCTCAAACCGTCAACTGCCGAGTTTTCTGGGCACACCCGTTCGATACGGTGCAATTTCTCCTTGACCAATCTGCTCCATAGTCTTAACCAATCAAGGAAATGGTTACAAAAAACGGGAGGAATGACAATGGCCGGCGTGTCCAGACGTACCATCCTTGCCACCGCTTTCGCCGCGGTCCTGGCATGTGCAGCGCCCTTGTCGGCCGCAAATGCGGGCGACATGCGCATCGCATTCGGCGACCTTCCCGGGATCGAATCCATTCAGACGCTCGCCGCGATAGAGCGGGCCAAGGAGCGCGGCGTGAATGTCGAGCTCATTGTTCTCAATGACGAGGATCTGGCTGCCCAGGCCATTGTCGGCGGTCAGGCCGATGTCGGCATTGGCGCGCCCTATACCTTGATCCAGAAGGTCGGCGTGCCGATCCGCATTTTCGCGCAGATATCGACGCTGCGCTTCTTTCCCGTCGTCAACAGCGAATTCTACAAGGAATGGAAGGATCTCGACGGCCAAGAAGTCGCCGTGCAGGCGCGCGGCTCCGGCACCGAGGCGGTCATGCTGCTGATGGCGAAAAACCACGGCATCAAGCTCGGCAACATCAGCTATGTCCCGGGTTCCGAGGTTCGCCGCAATGCGCTGCTCCAGGGGACCATCAAGGCGTCGATCGTCGATGCCGCCAACCGGCGTGCGCTCGAGGCCGAAGCCCCCGGCAAGTTCATCGTTCTGCCGGTCGAGGATCTCGGCGCCTCGGACGAAGCGCTTTTCGCGACCGCGGACTATCTGAAGAACAACGCCGCCGACGTCGACATCCTGGTCGAGGAACTGATGAAGACCGCGCGCGAGATCACCGCGAACCCGGCGGTCGCGGTCGAGCTTCGCAACAAATATAAACTGCTGCCGGATCTCGGCGCTGAAGCCGACAGCGAAATCACCGAATACTACAAGGAAACCGCGGAAGCCGGCAGTCTTGCGCTGAACGGCGGCGGAGCCGATGCGGCCAAGGACGACTTTGCCTTCTTCAGCCTTGCCGGCCAGATCGAAGGCGATCCCGCCAGCCTCAAGGTCGAGGACTTCTGGGACGTCTCCGCAATCGACCGCGCCGTCGCCAAGCTCGGCAAGAAATAGGCGGCCTGCCGGATGGCCGCAAGCATCAGAACCGACGGCGAGGCTGCCGGCCTCGCTCCTCTTTCCAATCGCAGTGCAACGGGCGCATCGTGGGACCAGCCGGTCCTGCTCAGGCTGGTGTCGATCGCCCTGTTCGCGGGAATCTGGGAGGTGGCCGGGCGCATTCCCGTCAGCTTCGCTTTCCCGACCTTTTCCGACACGGTCGTCGCGTTCTTCGGACTGCTCGCCGACGGCAGCCTGGCGACCGCCTACCTTTCGACGCTGCAGCCGCTGGTGCTTGGCGTTGTCCTGTCGGCGTTCCTGGGTGTCGGCCTCGGCACGATCTGTGGCCTGTGGCGCACCGGCGAATGGCTGGTGATCCCTGTGTTCATCGTGCTTCAGGCAGCACCGGTCGCCGCCTTCATTCCGATGGTCACCTTTGTCTACGGAATAGGCATGACCGCGAAGACGCTTGCCGTCATGATCCTGGCGCTGCCGGTTATCGTGCTCAACACCTACAAGGCCGTGCGCAACGTCAACGAGTCGCTGCTGGTCATGTGCCGATCCTTCCTCGGCACCCGCTGGCAGACCGTCGCCAAGATCATTCTGCCGGACGCCAGCCCGGTGATTTTTGCCGGCTTGCGCCTCGGCGTCGCTGCCGGCTTCGTCGGCGTGGTGCTCGCCGAACTGCTGATCACCCCGACCGGCATCGGCGACCTCATCACCTTCCACCGCTCGCGCGCAGACTACGCCGAGATGTACGCAACAATCGCCTCGATCATTGCGCTTTCCACCCTGACGCTCGTCTTTCTGCAGTGGGTGGAAGTCCGCTTTTTCAGGCCCGAGAGCAGAGGTGCTTAAGATGGGCGCGACCGCATTGCGAAATGGACCGTCGCCGGTTCCCGCACCGATCGATTCAATCGTGGAAGTGAGGGGAATCTCCAAGACCTACGGCAATGTCGAGGCGCTGCGCGGCATCGACCTCGACTTTCCCAGGGGCAAGCTGACCAGCCTTCTCGGACCCAGCGGTTGCGGAAAGACGACGCTGCTGAAGATCATAGCGGGGCTGATACGGGCCGATGGCGGCACCGTCGCGATCAACGGCAAGCACGTCACCGCACCCGGCCCCGAACGCGCTTTCGTATTCCAGGATTTTGCGCTGATGCCGTGGGCGACGGTGATGCGCAACGTGGCCTTCGGACTTGAGTTGCGCGGCACCAACAAGCCCGAGCGCGAGGCGATTGCCCGACGCTACATCGCCGAGGTGGGGCTCGCCGGCTTCGAGGACAAATATCCGCATCAACTGTCGGGCGGCATGCGCCAGCGTGTCGGCCTGGCGCGCGCCTTGTCGGTCGATGCCGACGTCCTGCTGCTGGATGAACCGTTTTCGGCGGTCGACGAGCAGAACCGGCGGAAATTCCAGGAAGACCTGATCCGGCTGCGCACCAACCAGAACAAGACCTTCATCTTCGTGACGCACTCGATCGAGGAAGCGGTCTACATCTCCGACCGCATCGTCTTGCTGTCGCCGAGACCCGGCCGGGTTTCGCAGATCATCGAACCGGAAATCGATCGCTCCGGCGACCCCGAGCGCATCCATCGCGACAGGCACTATCTCGATACTGTCGAGGAGATCTGGCAGGGGCTGAAGCAGTATGTGGAGTGAGCGGCCGTGACCTTGTTTGGCTACCGTGTGCCCATGATGGCGTCCCTGCTGGTCTGGTGCGTCGTATGGGAAATCGTCGGCCGGCTCGACCTTGTCTTTCTGCTGCCGCCGTTTAGCGACGTGCTGGTTGCAGCGGTCAGCCTGGTGCAGACGCCGTCCTGGCAGAGCGCGACAGTCACGACCCTTCGCGCCTTCGCGACGGGCATGGCCCTGTCGATCGTTGTCGGCGTGCCATTGGGTATCCTGATGGGACGCGTCAAGATCGCCGACGACCTGCTCGGCATGTGGGTCAACATCTTTTCAAGCGCACCGCTCTCGGCGATCGTCCCGGTGCTGATGATCCTGTTCGGCTTCGGCGAGAAGACGATCGTTGCGGCGGTGTTCCTGTTTGCGATCTGGATCATCGTTCTCGACACCCGCGCCGGGGTCCGTCATATCTCGCCGTCGCTGATCGAGATGGCGCGTTCCTACGGCGCCTCGCGCCCGGCGCTCTATAGCAAGATCATCCTGTGGGCGGCCCTTCCGGAAATCCTTGCCGGCATTCGCCTCGGCCTCATCCGCGGCGTCAAGGGCGTCGTCATCGGCCAGTTGCTCGTCGCCATCGTCGGCTACGGTGCGCTGTTCGAAACCTTCTCGCGAAATTTCCGCATGGCCGAATTCTGGGCCTTGACCATCATCCTTTTTGCCTTCGCCCTGCTGATCGCCGAACTGATCGAACGGGCCGAAGCCAAGGTCGAATACTACGCAGGAGCAAGACAGTGAACATGCACGGCACGACTTCAAGCTACGTCATCGAACCGACCGCAATCCCGAGCATCCCGGTGGCGGGAACCGACAAGATGTTTCCGGTGCACCGGGTCTATTGCGTCGGGCGGAACTATGCCGCGCATGCCGTCGAGATGGGACACGACCCCAACAAGGAGCCGCCATTCTTCTTCCAGAAGAACCCCGACAACCTCGATACGACAGGAGAATTTCCGTACCCTCCGGCCTCCAACGATGTTCATCACGAGATCGAAATGGTCGTGGCGCTGAAGAGCGGCGGTACCGACATCCCGGTCGAAAAGGCTCTGGACTGCGTGTTCGGTTATGGCGTAGGTCTCGATATGACGCGGCGCGACCTGCAAGGGAAGGCGAAGGACATGGGCCGTCCATGGGAGGTCGGCAAGGCTTTCGAGGCATCGGCGCCATGCACGCCATTGGTTCCGGCAAGCTCGACCGGCCATCCCAGCCAGGGCGCGATCTGGCTGGACGTCAATGGTCAGCGAAAGCAGACCGGCGACCTCAACCAGATGATTTGGAAGGTTCCGGAAATGATCAGCTACCTCTCAGGGCTCTTCACGCTGATGCCGGGGGACATCATTCTTTCCGGCACGCCGGCGGGCGTCGGCGCGGTCGTGCGCGGTGATGTTCTTCGCGGCCATGTCGATGGCGTCGGCGACCTAGAGGTTCGCGTTGTCTGAAGCGGCCTCGATCATTGAGCGGCTTGCCGCCGGAGCCGACGATGCGCCGGCGATTTCGGCACCCGACCGGATCACGCTCACGCATGGCGGACTGCGCCAGCTGATCTCCGAGACGGCAGCGCAATTGCATGCACTGGGCCTCGGCCGTGGCGATCGGGTGGCCATCGTGCTGCCGAACGGGCCGGAGATGGCGACGGCCTTTGTCGCGGTGGCGGCGGCGGCGTCGACGGCGCCGCTCAACCCGGCCTACCGGGCCGACGAGCTCGATTTTTATCTCTCCGACATCGGCGCCAGGGCGATCCTCGTCGCCGAAGACGAAAGCGGCCCGGCGGTGACCGTGGCCGAGCGCCTCGGCATAGCGGTGCTCAGGCTCACAGCACTGCGTGACGCGCCAGCCGGCAGTTTTGAGATCAAGGGCAAACCGGTTGGTCCGTCTGTTTCGCCCGGCCTGGCTGAGGACGGCGACATCGCGCTGTTGCTGCACACGTCCGGCACCACGTCACGACCCAAGCTGGTGCCGCTCAGCCACGCCAATCTCGCCGCCTCGGCCACTCACATCGGCGCGACGCTCGGCCTGACATCAGGCGATCGCTGCCTCAACATCATGCCGCTGTTCCACATCCATGGGCTGATCGCGGCGGTGCTGTCCTCGCTCGCCGCCGGCGGCAGCGTCTTCTGCACGCCGGGCTTCAACGCGCTGCGCTTCTTCCATTGGCTGGGCGAGGCGCGGCCGAGCTGGTACACGGCCGTGCCGACTATGCATCAGGCGATACTGCCGCGCGCAACGCGGAATGCAGATGCATTGGCCGACGCGCCTCTTCGCTTCATCCGCTCGTCCTCGGCATCGCTGCCGCCGCAAGTGATGGCCGAGCTTGAGGCGACCTTCGGCTGCCCGGTGATCGAATCCTACGGCATGACCGAGGCCGCGCACCAGATGGCTTCGAACCGGCTGCCGCCGGGCCAGCGCAAGCCGGGCAGCGTCGGCGCCGCCGCCGGACCGGAGGTGGCGGTGATGGCGCCGGACGGGCGATTGCTGCAGCCCGGTGACACCGGCGAGATCGTCATTCGCGGACCCAATGTCACCGCGGGCTACGAGAACAATCCGGACGCCAATGCCACCGCCTTCGCGCATGGCTGGTTTCATACCGGCGACCAGGGCGTGCTCGACGACGACTTTTATCTGCGCGTCACCGGCCGGCTCAAGGAGATCATCAACCGCGGCGGCGAGAAGATCTCACCGCTCGAGGTCGACGACGTGCTGATGGACCATCCGGCGGTGGCGCAGGTCGTCACCTTCGCCACGCCGCACGACAAGCTCGGCGAGGAGGTCGCGGCTGCGATCGTGCTGCGCGAGGGCATGGCCGCCACAGAAGGCGACATCCGCAGCTTTGCCGCGACACGGCTTGCCGACTTCAAGGTGCCGCGCATTGTCCTGATCCTGGACGAAATCCCGAAGGGCGCGACCGGAAAGCTGCAGCGCATCGGCCTCGCGACCAAACTCGGTCTTGCAAAACCTGGGCTGGGATAATGCGGATCAGCATTTTTGGCGCCGGCGCGATCGGCGGCTATCTCGCGGCCAAGCTTGCCATGGCCGGCCGCGTCGATCTGTCGATCGTGGCGCGCGGCGCGCATCTCGACGCGATCAGGGCAAACGGGCTTCGCCTGATCGAAGACGGTCATGAATCCGTCGCCTCGGTCAGGGCCGCCGCGCAGGCGCAAGAGCTAGGCGTCCAGGACTATGTCGTGCTGGCGCTCAAGGCCCATTCGGTTGCGCCAGCGCTCGACCAGATCGCGCCGTTGCTGGGCGAGGGGACGGCCGTCGTGACCATGCAGAATGGCGTGCCGTGGTGGTATTTCCACAGGATCGGCGGGCCGCTCGAAGGCACACGGTTGCAAGCGGTGGATCCCGGCGGGGTGATCTGGGACCGGCTTGGGCCGGATCGCGTCATCGGCTCGGTCGTCTATCCCGCGGCAGAGGTGGATGCGCCCGGCCTGGTCCGCCATATCGAGGGAAAGCGGTTCTCGCTCGGCGAGCCCTCGGGCGAGAAGAGCGAGCGTGTCACGCGGCTTGCCGAGGAGATGGTTGCGGCGGGGCTGCAGGCGCCGGTTCGCGACGACATCCGCAGCGAGATCTGGGTGAAGCTGTGGGGCAATCTCTCCTTCAACCCGATTTCCGCTCTGACCGGCAGCACGCTTGCGGCAATCGCTGCCGACGAGGCCACCCGCACGCTTGCCCGCACCATGATGCTGGAGGCGCAGGCGATCGGCGAAAGCCTCGGCGTTCGTTTTCCGATCTCGGTCGACCGCCGCATCAAGGGTGCCGGCGACGTCGGCGAGCACAAGACCTCGATGCTGCAGGATCTGGAGCGTGGCCGGCCGATGGAGATCGATGCGCTGGTGACGGCGGTCCAGGAACTCGGCCGGCTGACCGGCCAGCCGACGCCGACCATCGACAGCGTGCTGGCGCTGGTGCGCCGCCTCGCCATCGAGCGCGGCTGCTATTGATGTACCAATCGTGAAGTTGCCGCCTCGCTCTCCCCGGGCGAACGAGTACAGATGTATCGGCAGAGATCTGGATCGCATGGCTATTGATCGTCGCATCACAAGTGCTTCAGCGGTCAAGGCTGGCGCGCAATACTCATCCTGACAACAATTGTCAGCTGTCGAGCGGACCGCCGGTGGCAGGTTAGCAAACGGTTCCCTACTTGGAACGCGTCTGAACAGGAGGTACACGCATGACCACCGCGGAAATTGCCAAGGATTTCACAGATCTGCTCAAGCAGGGTCAAAACGATGTTGCGGCTGAGAAGTACAATGCCGACGACATCGTCAGCTACGAAGCGATGGAAGGGCCGATGGCCGTCTGCCGTGGCAAGGAAGCCGTGAGGCAGAAGGAGGTTGGTCTGTACACGGTCAAGAACGGCAAAATTGCCGAAGAGCGCTTCTATTATTGAGGCTGAAACCGGATTTCGGAAGCTCTGTCACTCGCTGCATCGTTGGTGATCAGGCATGGCGGCCAGGACGATGCCCTGGCCGCCATGTGAGCAAGCTCAAATCCTCTTCACATATGGCCGCTGGCAATGCTTGAACGGTGGTTTAGGGTGCGGCAGATTCGATGAGCGACCAGCCCGAGGGCCAAAATATTGACGATCACCATGTACGGCATCACCAATTGCGACACGATCAAGAAGGCGCGTGCCTGGCTGGAAAGCCACGATGTCGCCTATCGTTTTCACGACTACAGGGTCGAGGGGCTGGAGTCGGATAGGCTCGACGGCTGGTCCGGCAAGGTCGGCTGGGAAACCCTGCTCAACAAGTCGAGCACGACGTTTCGCGAACTGTCGGACACGGACAGGCTGAGCCTCGACGAGAGGAAGGCCAAGGCGCTGATGCTGGCCAAACCGACGATGATCAAGCGGCCGGTCCTCGATCTCGGCCATCGTATCCTCGTCGGCTTCAAGCCTGATGTCTATCAGCAGGCGCTGGGCGGGTTGAAGTAGCCGGACGGGATGCTTTTCACGCTCCAGCTCGCCAGGCGAATTGGGTCGCGGAAAAGACCTTGGCCTGCCTGGCCGAGAGCGCGTCCCACGCTGCGCGGCAGCCGGGGTCCGGCTCGATTGTCTCGGCGATGCTCGTCATCGCATCCGCAGCCTCGGCAAAACCCTCGAACCATCCGATGCCGACCGCCGCGCTGATCGCTGCGCCGAGCGACGAGGCTTCGGCATTGTGACCCTTATGGATCGCGATCCCGGTTGCGTCCGCGATCATCTTTGTCCAAAGCCTGCTGTTGGCGCCGCCGCCGATCGCCACCATTTGCGCCGGCGAAAGACCATGGCTGCGCATCTCTTCAAGAGCCCGGGCGGTTTGCAGCGTCATTGCCTCGAGCCCTGCACGATAAAAATGACCGAGCGTGTGCGAGGGGTGCATGCCGATGAAGCTGGCGCGTGCGCTCGGATCCCAGTGCGGGTCCATGCAGCCGACCAGGGTGGTGCCGGCGAGAAGTCCGTCCGAGCCGATCGGCACGGCCGCCGCTTCCCTTTCGAGGCGGTCGAAGATCGCCGGATCGGAGCGCCCGCCGGCAAACATGTCGACGAACCAGTTGACGAAATAGACACCCGCCCGCTGCACGGCCTCGAGGAAATAGCCATCGCCGGTTGGCGAGGTCATGGTGCGCCAGAAGGCGCCGACCACCGGTTCTGGCGACCAGATTCCCGCGATGATCGCGGTTCCGAGATTGAGATAGACGACGCCGTCGCGCATGGCATTGACGCCGAGCCCGGCGCATTGCCCATCGCCGCCGGCGGCAATCACCGGGGTTCCTTCCGAAAGGCCGGTTGCGGCGGCTGCGGCGGCATGAACGGTCCCGACTCGCGTGCCGGACCGCACCGCATTGGGAAGTTGCGACGGTTTGATGCCCAGATGATCGAGGATCGGCTGCGACCATACCTTGCGCGAGATGTCGAAGAGACCGAACGGATCGGCGCTGGTCCAGCTCGCGCTTGGCGTTCCCGTCAGTCTCAGCGTCAGATAGCCATGCACGTCGAGGATTTTGTTCGCCTGGTCCAACCGTTCCGGCTCGTTCTCGCGCAGCCATTTCAGGCGATAGACGACCGGCGTCACGTCGATCGGCTTGCCGGTGATCTGGTGCAGCCGCTCACGGCCGATCTCCGCCGCGAAACGGTCGACCAGCCCGGCGGCGCGTTCGTCGAGCCACAGGCTCGCGGGTCCGATCGGCTCGCCGGCGCCGTCGATGAGGGCTACGGTCTCGCGCTGGTTCGAAATCGCGATCCCGGCGATGCGTGTCGCGTCGACCGCGCCGACAAGCTGTCGCAGCGCCGCTGTTGCGGCCCGCCACCAGTCGGTGACCTCCTGCTCGACATAGTCCGGCCTCGGCTTCATCAGTTCGAGCGGCGCCCGGCCTTCCGCCACGGCTCGTCCGTCCCGGCTCCAGGCAATCGCCTTGCAGGATTGCGTGGAACTGTCGAGGCCGACGACAAGCGGTCCGTCGCTGCTGCCCATGATTGTCCTCCCGAGACGATGACTTCCACCGGTGCTGGTTACCGGCTATTCCAAGAGACTGTTCGCGGTGGCCATGTCGGTGACAAAATGTGTCGCATATCCGCCGCCGAGCCCGGCCCTGATCGCCGCCATCTTGCGGGCGCCACCGGCGGCGCAGATGCGGACCGGCACCGCTTTCAGTTCGTCGAGTGTGATGCCGACGGTGCGTCCGTCGAGCGGCGTTGCAAAAGCAGTTCCCTGAGCGTCGATGAACCGCCCGATGATGACCCCGAGCGCGCCCTGCTCGATCATGCCGGCAAGTGCGGCGGCATCCGATATCCCGGCTCGGGCATAGGTGCTCTCCGGCCCAATATCGCCGATCCCGAAGATGACCTTGCCGGCGGCATGGATCATGCGGAACTGGTTGACGAGCATCGGCTCCTGCATGAGTTGGTCGTGCAGTTCGTCGGTGGAGACGATCGCCGGGGCAAGCAGGTTTATGCAGCGGGCGCCGAGCCGGTTGGCCATCAGCGAGGTGCAGAATTCCGGCGAGAAATCGCTGGTGCCGATCGAGCTTCCCGACAGCTGGACGACGGTGAGGTTCCGGTCATGCCGTAGTCGTGGGATCGAGCGGGCGGCAGCGAGCACCGTTTTTCCCCAGGCAACGCCGATCGTGTCGCCCGGATCGACCATCGACGCCAGCAGCCGTCCTGCCGCTTCGCCGATGCGGCGGTCGGCATCGTTTGGATCGAGGTCGGGGATGACCGCCGCGCCGCGAAGCCCGTATTTTTCCATGAGACGACGCGAGGTCAAGGTGCGGGCAAAAGCGTCGTGGTCGACCTGCACGGCGACAAGTCCGCTTTCGCGCGCCTCCTGCAGATAGTGCACCACGCTCGCCCTGGAGACGTTCATGACCTTGGCCACGTCGCTCTGGTTGAGCTGGTCGACATAGTAGAGCCAGGCAGCCCACGCCACCGCGCTGTCGAATTCGGGCGGCAGTGCCGAGAGCCCAGATGGTCGGACCACGTCGATGTCGGCATTGGCATTCATGTCCCTTTTTCCGCAGGTTTGCAGAACGAAGTCAAGCGTCGTGGGCAAATGCTTGACAAAAGACAGTGATAGGTGACTATTGTTTGTAACGCCAACGCTCCTGCGCCTCGATTACAGGGTCGCCAGCATGAGGACGTCATGACCAATCCGGCAGCCGGATCCTGGACGGCATTGATCGACGACATTCTGGACGGGCGCTGGACCAACCCTGAGACCGGTGAAAAGGCGGTGGTGCCGTATGACCGGATTGTCATCGAAGAAAGCCTCGACGGGCGGGCGGCCGATCTGGTTTCGGAACTCGATCTAGGGGAGCGGTTCACGGTCGTTGCGGATGCCGCCACCTATGAGGCGCTTGGCCAACGCGTTGCGCGCGAACTGAAGACGCTCGGTCCGGTCGATGTGGTGATCCTGGATCATCCGCATGCCGACATGGCCAATGTCGAAAGCCTCGCCGTCAAACTCGCCGATGCGGATGCCGTGGTCGCGGTCGGTTCCGGCACCATTAACGATCTCTGCAAGTTCGTCACCGGAAGGAATGGACGGCGCTATTGCGTGTTCGGGACGGCCGGTTCGATGAACGGCTACACATCGACGACTGCGTCGATCACACTGGAAAGCGGCTTGAAGGTATCGCTCCCTTCCCACGCCCCGTCAGGCTTTTTCGTCGACCTTGGCGTCTCCGCTGCCGCCCCGACCTATCTGTCGGCGGCGGGGTTCGGTGACTGCCTTTGCCGCTCGGTCGCCCAAATCGACTGGTGGATGTCGCACCGCCTGCTTGGCACTGCCTACCATCAGGTCCCGTTTCTCATCCAGGAAAAGGATGAGACGGCGCTCAACCAGCGTGCCGGAAATCTTGCCGAACACGACATCGAGGCCAACGGCTATCTCTATCGCGTGCTGACGCTCTGCGGTCTCGGAATTTCCTTCACCGGCGTCTCCAATCACGGTTCCATGGGCGAGCATCAAATATCGCACTACATCGACTGTTTCGCCGGCGAGCGTCACCCCGGCACGCTGCATGGCACCCAGGTCGGCGTCGCTTCGCTCACCATGGCGCGATTGCAGCAGGCCATGCTTGCAAGCGACAAGCTGCCGGTGGTGAAGGCGACGAAGATCGATCCTGACGACATGGTCCGCCGCATGGGTCCGGCTGTCGCCGCACAATGTCTCGACGAATTGAAGAAGAAGGCCTTCGACGAGACTGCCGCCGCCGCATTCAACGAGCGGCTGCAGGAGCTGTGGCCGACACTCAGGCAGGAGCTCAAGCAATTCATGGTGCCTGTCGACGAGATGCAGCGCCTGCTGAAATCGACCGGCGGGCCGATTTCAGCGGCCGAATTGGGCACCCCGGCCGATTTTTATCGCGAAGCCGTCGTTCATTGCCGGGAGATGCGCAATCGCTTCTCGTTCCTCGACATTGCCGCCGATGCAGGAATGCTGGAGGATTTTGCGCGTGGGGAAGCCTGACCGGATGCGCGACCTCGCCGAATTCGGACCCGAAACTGCATCGCGCATTCGCGGCGTCTTCTGCGATATCGACGACACCTTGACCACCGAGGGTCGTCTTCCGGCCGACGCCTACCGTGCGCTCGAACGCCTGCACGAGGCGGGCCTTGTCGTTGCTCCCATTACCGGGAGACCGGCAGGCTGGTGCGACATGATTGCCCGGTTCTGGCCGGTCACCGGCGTGGTCGGCGAAAATGGCGCTTTTTACTTCGCTTATGACCAGGCAACGCGAAAGATGATCCGGGTTTTCGCGGCAAGCGCTGACGAACGCCGGGAAAACAGGCGCAGGCTCACCGAACTGGAAAAGCGCATTGTCCAGGAAGTGCCGGGTTCGGCGGTATCCGCCGACCAGCAATATCGCGAAGCCGACCTGGCCATCGACTTTTGTGAAGATGTTCCGGCGCTGCCGCTGTCCGATGCCAGGCGCATCAAGCAGATTTTCGAGGAGGCCGGCGCTGTCGCCAAGATTTCGTCGATCCATGTGAACGGCTGGTTTGGCCGATACGACAAGCTGGCGATGACGCGCCGCTTTGCAAGCGAGAGGCTGGGAACCGATCTCGATGCTGAAAGGCAGGCCTATGCTTTCGTTGGAGACAGCCCGAACGACGCCCCGATGTTCGGGTTCTTTCCGAACGCGTTCGGGGTCGCGAATGTGGTGGATTTCCAGGGACAGATCGACGCCGAACCCGCTTTCGTCGCCAGGTCGCGGGGTGGCCGCGGCTTCGTCGAGATTGCCGATATGATCCTGGCGAACCGGAGGTCGGGATTGGGCTGATCGGCGGGCGCGAAAATGCGGACTGCAAAAGACGCAAAAAAGGATGTTCTGCAGGCGATGGAACCGAACCAGGGACGGCTTAGGCAAGCGGGCGCGATGCGCCAGGCAACATCGCACGGCAGCTTCGGCTGCCGCCGCAACCCCGGCCGGTCACAGCGAACTGCCCGTCCCCTGATCGGTGATGAGGCCGGTGAAGAATCCCTTTTCCAGGAGCTTGGTCATGATGCCGACCTTGTTCTTTCCGCCGGAAACGAGGATGCGCTTGGGAATGTTCAGCGTGTCGCGAGGATAGACCCCGACAATGCGCTCGTTGACGGGATGGTCGATGAGTTCGGCGTCCCGGTCGAAGAAATAGCCGAGAAAGTTCCCGATCGGCTTCAGTCTCAGGATATCGTCGAATTCCTCGTCGGTCATGTAACCGACGCTCCGCAGCGTCGAACTGGTTGTGCCGCCGACGCTCATCAGCGCAAGGTCGGCGTTCAGCGCCTTCTGGATAACCTCGCGCGCGCTCGGTTGCTGCAGGATCGTCTCACGGCTTTCACGGCTGTCGCAGATGATCGGTCCGGGGAGATAATAGGATTCGGCCTGGGTGCGCTGGGCAAAGACAGCGGCCGCGTCGTATTTGTCGATCGACGACCGGCGCGACAGCGAGCCGAGAAGCGGCACGACGGTAACGTTTCTGAGCGCCACCGGCTCGATGTTGGAAGCGAGCCATCGCATGGTTCGGCCCCACGCCATGGCGACCGTCATGTCGTCCCTGAGCAGCGTCTCGACGGTCTGCGCGGCATAGATGCCGATCACTTCGGAGAGCCCGAGTTCCGACCCGGTGTCATCAGGTGTGACGCTGCATATGTCGAGCCGGTACTTCCGCCTGAGCTGTTCTTCCATTTCGAGCGCCTGGGACGTACCGGCGTTGATGCGGATCGAGACGATGCCGCGCTCCTTCGCCTCGGCCAGCAGCCTGTGGATCTTGGTGCGGTTGATCTGCAGCCGCTCGGCGATGGCCTGCTGCGTTTCGCCCAGCACGAAATACTGATGGGCAACCCGTGCCAGCAGACCGATCGACGTCATGAGGGTCCTCCGATGCTTGTGGCGCACCGATCCGAATGCCGCTGTAGCCGGCCAACAAGTGCTTGCCACAGACAGAGCGACGATATAGCATTTGAACAAATGCACAAGATATGAACATTTGTGCATCGCAAAACGAAGCGGTTCGGGAGGAACGCGTGCGGGTTGCCCAAGCCAGACGTTTCGTCATTTCGGATCACCCGCTGCCCTGGCTGCTGCCGCTGGTGGCGATCCTGCTTGTCTTCACCGTGTATCCTCTCATCTACAACATCTGGCTGAGCTTCCATGAGTTCGTCCCGCGCCGGCGGGCGCTCGAATTCGTCGGAACGGAAAACTGGGTGCAGCTGTGGAACGACACGCGGTTCTGGCAGTCGCTCGTCATCACCTTCACCTATTTCGCCATCGCGCTGATCTTCGAGCTGGTGCTCGGCATGGCGATCGCGCTGCTCCTCGACAGCGACGGCTTCGGTTTCGGATTCCTGCGCGGCGTGCTGACGATGACGCTCGTCATCCCGCCGGCCATTGTCGGCATGATGTATCTGCTGATGGAGGATCCGCAGTTCGGGGTGATCAGCTATCTCCTGCAGTCGATCGGACTGCTCAATTCGAACAACCCCATCCTCGCCACCGCGTCGACCGCGCTTGCCGGCGTTCTCGTCGCGGAAATCTGGCAGTGGACGCCGTTCATGGTGCTCATCTTCCTTGCCGGTCTCAGGGCGCTGCCGCCGGAGCCTTACGAGGCCGCGATGATCGACGGCGCGTCATCATTCCAGATTTTCCGGCGCATCACCCTGCCGATGATGTCGAAGGTGATCGCCATCGCCGTGCTGGTCCGCGGCATCGATCTGTTCCGCGTCTTCGACTACGTCTTCGTCATGACCTCCGGCGGACCGGGAGCGTCGACCTACTCGCTGTCCCTCTATGCATGGCAGCAGACGTTCAGCTTCGTAAAATGGGGCTATGGAGCCACGCTCAGCCTCGTCACCCTGGTGATCATACTCGTCATTGCGAACCTCTTCATCCGTATCGCCAAGGTGAGGTGGTAGAATGAACGGCTCCTTCTCGACCCGCATGCTTCGCACCATCGCCGCCTGGGTTGTGGTCGCGATCTTCTTCTTTCCGATCTACTACTGGACGTCGGTGGCGTTCAAACACGGCAACGACATCTTCAACCGGCCGCCGAAACTGTTCGCCTTCACGCCGACCTTCGACAATTTCCAGAAGGTGTTCGGGATTTCGCTGGGCAGCGGCGGCATCACCGTGACGCCGGGCGGCGGCAATTTCTACATGGCGCCCCGCGTCTGGGATTCGATTGTCATCGCGACGCTGTCGACCGTGCTCGCTGTCACCATCGCCACGCTTGCCGCCTATGCCCTGTCGCGCATGAACTTCCGCGGCCGGCACAGTTTCGTCGGCTGGGTGTTGTCGACGCGCATGATGCCGCCCGTCGCGGTCGCGGTGCCGATGTTCTTCATCTACAAGAATTTCGGTCTCATCGACACCTATACCGGCATGGTGCTGATCCACGCACTGATGAACCTGCCGCTCGCCGTCCTCCTGATGAAGAGCTTCTTCGACGACATTCCCTCCGAGATCGACGAGAGCGCGATCGTCGATGGCGCCAGCCGCTTCATGATTTTTCGCAGGATCGTGCTGCCGATGGCCAAGGGCGGCATCGCCGCCACGGCGGTGCTCTGCTTCATCTTCAGCTGGACCGAATTCCTGTTTGCGCTGACCCTGACCACCACGTCGCTCAAGACTGTGCCTGTCGTCTCGTCGACCTTCGTCACCTCGATCGGCACCGCATGGGGCAACATGGCCGCGCTTGGCGCCGCCTCCATCATTCCCGCTTTCATCTTCATTCTGTTGGTTCAGAAGCACCTCGTGCGCGGTCTCACGATGGGATCGTTGAAACAATAGATGGGAGGCTCGAATTCGCAGCCTTGAGAAAATCGCGAATTAAACCGGAGGAGTAGACAATGAAAGACAGCATCAGAAAGGCGCATCTTGCTTCTGTCACCGACCGCTTCGTTCGCGGACAGATGGACCGCCGCTCGTTTCTGCGCGCAGCAAGCATTCTCGGCCTCGGCGCCGGCGCGCTCGGCATGGGTTTGGGACGGCGTCCGTTCTACGGCATCAGCCAGGCATCGGCTCAGGAACAGGAACTGAAGCCCAGCGCCGAAATCACCAAATGGCTCTCGGATGTCAGCAAGCCCTTTGCCGGAACGACGCTTCGTCTCGCCACCGAATCGACACCGCCGTCGAATGCCATCGCCACGCAGCTCAAGCAGTATTTCGAGGAGGCTACCGGCATCAAGGTCGAGATCGAAGTGCTGCCGCTCGAGCAGGTGCTGCAGAAGCTGACCCTTGACGTGGCTTCGAGCCTCGGCACTTACGACCTCTACTATATCGACCAGAGCTGGGCGGCGAGCTTCAGCCAGGACGTCTTCGATCCGCGCGAGCAGCTCAAGAACGCCGACCTGGCAATGCCGAACTACAACATCGACGACTTCCTGAAGCCGCTCGTCGACGGTATCGCCATGTACGAGGACCGCATGGTCGGCGTACCCTACGACATCCCGATCTTCATCATGCAGTACCGCAAGGACGTCTGGGACGAGCTCAAGCTGCCGCCTCCGGCGACGCTGGACGATTTGCTGAAGGCGTCTGCGGCGATCACCGACGCCAAGGGCCCGAACATGTACGGCACCAGCGGCCAGATGAAATCGGGCCATTACAGCCTCGAATGCGATTGGACGGCGTGGCTTTGGGGCCATGGCGGTTCGATTTTCGGCCCCGACGGCAAGTTCACCGGCAATGACGACGCCGGCTTGGCCGCCATGGCCTACTGGGACAAGCTCAAGGCGACGATGCCGCCCGGCGTCGACGGCTGGACATGGGATGGCGAGGGCCAGTCGGTCGGCCAGGGCGTCGCCGCCTCGATGCTGTCCTGGGGCGAATTCTTCCCGTTCTTCGACGATCCCAAAGCCTCCAAGGTCTCCGGCCTGATGGAAGCGATGGTTCCGCCGAAACCTGCCGCGACGCTTCGCACCGTCGAGCAGACCGGGTTCGGCGAAATTCCGGGCGTTGGCCACCAGGGCGGTTCTTCGCTCGCAGTGTCGAAATACTCGAAGAGCCCGGACGCCGCCTGGATTTTCATGCAGTGGGCGACCTCAGCCGATACCCAGGCGCTGATAACGGTTCTGGGCGGCGGTACCGGGCCAACGCGCACCAGCGTCTATGACGATCCGCGCGTGCTGGCCAATGCGCGTGTCGGCGCCGGCACGACCCGCCACTTGCCGGTCGTGCGCGACACCATCGCCAACTACATGGGATCCGAGCCCGACCTGCCGGCATGGGCAGAACTCTCGAGCGACATGATCCCGGTTGCGCTGGGCAAATACTTCGCCGGCCAGTCGGGCTCGGCCAAGGAGTCGCTCGACGCCCTGAAAACCCAGGTCGACGATCTCGTCGCCAAGGGCTGAGTCTTCCCCCGGGCCGGCTGTCCGAAGGCCGCCAGCCCGGGGTATCGACAATTTCGATTGAGGAAAGCCATGGCTGGAAAACAGCTCGTAGCAGTGACAGGAGCCAGTTCTGGTATCGGCGAGGCGGTCGCCAAGGCGTTTTCGCGCGCCGGCCACCCTGTTCTGATGATGGCCCGCCGTCTGGAGCGCATGGAGGCACTGAACCTGCCCGACAGCATGGCCCGGCAGGTCGATGTCCGCGACCGCGCCGCGATCGCAGCCGCCGTGAAGGAGGCGGAAGCCGAGTACGGACCGGTCGACATGCTGTTTGCCAATGCCGGCATAGCGCGTCTCGCCGACATAGGCCGCCAGCCGCCCGAGGAATGGGACGAGATGATCGACATCAACACCAAAGGCGTGCTGAATTCGGTCCATGCCGTGATGTCGGGCATGATGGAGCGCCGTCATGGAACCCTGTTCATGATGAGTTCGATCGCCGGCCGAAAAGTCTATCCGGATCATACCGTCTACTGCGGGACGAAATTCTTCGTTCACGCCGTGTCGGAATCGCTGCGCGACTATCTTTCCGGCTATGACGTCCGCGTCGTCGTGCTTTCGCCCGGGGTGATCGAAACCGAGGTTCTGAGCGGTGTCCTCGATCCGCAGACACTCGCCAACTACAAGGCCAACAAGCTCAAGATCGGCGGCGGCATCGGCCCGGAGCACGTCGCAGACCTCATGCTACACACCTACCAGATGCCACAAAACGCTCTCGTGCAGGAAATCGTCATCACGCCGACCAGGCAGAAATACTGACGACCCTGACCCGGGCGTCTGGAGACAGAGAATGGCCACCGTAGAATATAGGAACATCGCCAAGAGTTTCGGCCATGTCGAGGTGATGAAGGATATCTCCTTCGGCATTGCCGACCGCGAATTCGTCGTCCTTCTTGGGCCGTCGGGCTGCGGCAAGACCACGCTCCTGCGCATGACGGCCGGGCTTGAGCGCGTGACCAACGGTGACCTTTTGATCGGCGACAGGCGGGTCAATGACGTTCACCCGCGCGATCGCGACATCGCGATGGTGTTCCAGAACTACGCGCTCTATCCGACAATGAAGGTGTTCGACAATATCGGCTTCAGCCTCGAAGTGGCGAAAGTGCCAAAGGCGGAGATCAGGAAGAAGGTCGAATGGGCGGCGGAAATCCTGAACCTTACGCCCTACCTCGGGCGCTATCCCAAGGAACTGTCGGGTGGCCAGCGCCAGCGCGTCGCCATGGGCCGCGCCATGGTGCGCAATGCCGCCGTCTTCCTTTTCGACGAGCCGCTCTCCAATCTCGACGCCAAGCTGCGCACGCATATGCGCGTGGAAATCCGTCAACTCCACAATCGTCTCGGCACAACCACGATCTACGTCACCCATGACCAGATCGAGGCGATGACGATGGCCGACAAGATCGTGCTGATGCATGCCGGCAGGATCATGCAGATCGGCACGCCCGACGAGGTCTACGAGCGCCCGAACTCGAAATATGTCGCTGATTTCATCGGCTCACCGTCGATGAACTTCATCGCCGGCGCTGTCGAGACCGCAGGCGGCAGTCCTCGCTTCGTCGCCGAAGGCGTGTCGATCGGCCTGTCACCGCAGATCAAGGCGAAGCCAGGCCAAAAAGTCATCATGGGGGTGCGGCCACACGATCTCGGCATTTCGGATACGGGTGAGATCAAGGGCGAGGTCGTGCTGTCCGAAACGACCGGCGCCGATGTCCAGATTCATTTGCGCGTGGCCGGATACGACGCCGTCGCCGTGGTGCCGCGTGACGAGCGCCGCAACGCCGGCGCCGCGATCAACCTTTCGGTTCTGCCGGGCAAGGTGCACCTCTTCGATGCGGCCACGGAACTGCGTGTCGCCTGAGCTAGCGATGACGGCGGCGTCGATGTGGCCTCGGCAACGACTGCGTGTTCGCTGGCACGAAGGAGGGTCAGGCGGTCGGCGAGACAGCGCTCAACGACATGATCACCAAGAACCGCTCGCGCGGCGGTCTGCTGGCCCTGCAGGGCATCGCCACCCAGCATGGGCATGCGCGCCTCGTTCCGCACATGGGCGAAGGAGCACAAGTTCGATAACGATGCCGCCGAGCTTTGCCTTGCGCACGTCGTCGGCACCAAGACCCAGCAGTCCTATGACCGCGCGGCAATGCTTGGGGAGCGCATCAAGATCATGCGGGCTTGGGGCAATTACTGCACGGGCGTTTCGAACGTCGTGCCTCTGCAAGTGGCGGCATGATGAGCACCCCCAAGCGCGAAACGGTTGAGATGCTCGACGTCTACTCGGACGACAACAGGGCGACTGGTCCATCTAGGGCCAGGTCGCAAAGAGGTCTGCCCAACAGCGGACGTTGTGTCGGCGGCCAAGTGAGGTATCGTCCAAATCCAACGTCCCGCAACACTGGAAATTCGATACTTAGATCAATGCTTTCATTACCTCGCGTTTGCCGGCTTCTCATCTTTGTCGCGCTGACAATCGTGACCCAGATCGGTGGCCTTGCCTATCTTCTGGCTTTGCTCGCAACCCACGCTTTGGGCACGCGGCGCCTCGCGGCAAAATTTGGGATGTTCATCGTTTTCTACGCCGCTACAGCATTTGCAGCGAGTTTTGTTGCACCGATATTCGGGCGGGTTCCTCTATCCTGCTTTCCAAACGAGAAGGTCCGTCTTGTCGTGAAGTCGCCGATCTTTGCTTGCTCAACCGCAACTACGTGGCGCCGCCCATGCATGATCTCGTCACGGCGCTTGCGGAAGATGTGGACCGCGAATTCCCTGGCACTGCCACAGTCGCACTGGATGGAAACTTCCCCTTTTGGGACGGTTTTCCGCTGCTTCCGCATCTTTCCCATGCCGATGGCAAGAAACTCGATCTCGCATTCTACTATAAGACCCCGCAAGGCAACTTCCTGAATGGCGTAGCGAGGTCCCCGATCGGGTATTTTGCCTTCGAGGAACCGCCGGCGGGCGACGAACAGCCCTGTGAAGGAAGGAACGACTTCATCACTGCGCGATGGGATCTCGAGTGGCTGCAGCCATTCTTTCCCGGCTATCAAATCGAAAAGCGGCGCACGGCCTTTTCCCTCCATTGGCTTTCCACGAAAGGCGTCGAAAGGTTCGGGCTGGATAAGATCTTCCTGGAACCGCATATTAAGAATGCGCTGGGCACCACCGACAGCCATATCCGGTTTCAGGGATGCCGCGCCGCCCGCCACGACGACCATATTCATATACAGATCAGGTAGTGATTATGGCGGGCAGATGGCAGCGGCAGAGCGCGCGCTATTGGGCTGAGCTGGTCTGGGGGAGCAACCAAATATCGAAAAGAGAGCCAACTGAGTTGAGCCCGCAAAAAAGAATTGAACTCAATTCCAAGAGGACTTCCGCATCGATCCACAGCGGGCATACGAGAAACACGGGCTCACTCCAATTCGATGGAGCGCCTGAATTTTCGCAAACCGATCATGTCCGGCTGTACGCGGGCTTCATATGCGGCCTGGTTTTCTTCATGCTCCTTGCCTGGAACGGCATCGTAATAGAATATTTTAGAGTACCACCCAGTTGACAACGCTGGGACGTGGGTTGGTAGGCGCTCGCATCGCCAAATAAATCCAGACAAATCTTCCTGACGCTTGCTCGCAGGCAACCACCGTCAATGAAAAGGTATTCGCGGTCCCCCTTGATATCATCGCCGCCTTTATTCCCCTGAGAGTTGCCTATTGTTCTGCCGGAAAGTGGCTCGTGCTCCGGCTGGGCATGATGAAACACCTGCCCCAGCTATGGAGCGAAGTTGCCGGTGATGATTAAGAGAAAGAGAGCAACACGTCGGAACACCTCCCAAGCTACCATCAGGCCGAGGCCGATCACCACAGCCCACGCAACCAGCTTACCCCAATTCTTTCCGGCAGTTTGGGCAGCAGACGGCTTTCTTTCCCCTTCGGTCATAGTCTCGCCCTTCGTTAAGTTTGCCAACGAATGCCTTTGTCCCGCCTGGCTGACTGACTGCGGCCGCTATCGAATCATAGATGGAACACCCAGATTGGTTTCGCGCGGTGCTGACCTCTGCGACGTAAGAGTGATTGTTGGCAGCCAGATGATAGGTCATCCCGCACTCCCTAGAGATAGGCAGAGCGCGCTGCCTCAGCCCTTTAGACTGAGATAGTCAGCCAAAGCCACTGCGTTGTTGTGCATGTCGTCCTGGGCGCCGTAGAGCAGCGTCACCCGGCCGTTGTCGAGCAGGGCGCGCAACTGGCCGACCGCCTCGCTGTTCCTGTCGAGCTCGCCGCGATAGCGCTGCTGGAATTCCATCCAGCGCGTCGGCTCGTGGCCGAACCATTTGCGCAGTTCATCGCTTGGCGCGACGGTCTTCAGCCACAGTGTCAGCGCGGCATCTTCCTTGCGGACGCCGCGCGGCCATATGCGGTCTATGAGCACCCGCTGCCCATCGCCAGGCGAGGGCGGCTCGTAGATGCGTTTGACCCTGATATCGAGTTTCATTGCCAACTCCGGGGTTGGCCGCCATGTCGTCTTGCTGGCCATGTCGTCTTGCTGGCCATCACGGCTTGCTGGCGGCTGCTTACGCCCCCACTCGCCCTTACGCCCACTCGCCCTTGCGCATGACCGGCACGCGGCCGCCGTCCTTGCCGACGCCGTCGATGTCGATCTTGTCCGAACCGATCATCCAGTCGATATGGATGAAGCTCTTGTTGCCGCCGCGCGCCGCGATCTCGTCCTGAGTGAGCGAGGCGCCGTCGACAAAGCACTTCGAATAGCACTGCCCGAGCGCGATATGGCAGGCGGCATTCTCGTCGAACAGCGTGTTGAAGAACAGCAGGCCGCTCGCCGCGATCGGCGAGGAATGCGGCACCAGGGCGACCTCGCCGAGCCGGCGTGCGCCTTCATCGGTGTCGAGCACTTTTTTCAGCACATCCTCGCCGCGGCTGGCCTTGGCCTCGACGATGCGACCCTGCTCGAAACGCACCGCAATGCCGTCGATCAGCGTGCCCTGGTACGACAGCGGCTTGGTGCTCGTAACATGGCCTTCGACGCGCCTTGCATGCGGCGTGGTGAAAACCTCCTCGGTCGGGATGTTCGGGTTGCAGGTGATGCCGTTCCTGGCGGTCGAGGCGCCGCCCATCCATTCATGGCCGTCGGCCAGGCCGACGGTCAGGTCGGTGCCAGGTCCGGTGAAATGCAGCGCATGGAAATTATGGCCGTTCAGCCATTCGGTGCGGCTGCGAAGCGCCGCATTGTGCGCTGTCCAGTTGCCGATCGGGTCGTCGACATCGACCCGTGAGGCGGCAAAGATCGCGTCGGCGAGCTTCGCCACGGCGACGTCGTCGCTATCGCCCGGAAACACCTGCCTGGCCCAGGCCAGGTCGGGATAGGCGACGATGTTCCAATTGATGTCGAAGCCGGTGATCTTTTCCAGTGCCGGCTGATAGGCGATCGAGTTGGCCTTGTTGGCGCGCGCCACTTTCGCCGGATCCTGCGCCGACAGCAGCGACGGATCCTCGCCGCGCACGGCAAGCCGCGCCGCGTTGTTGGCGAAGGCCTTGGCCATGCCCTCATAGAGCCAGCCGGCGGCGTGGTCGAAGCCGGCATCGGCGCCGTAGCGGAAGCGTGCCAGCGTCATCTCGTCGTCGTTGAAGATCGGCGTCACCAGGCCGGCGCCGGCTTTGTAGGCATGCTCGACGATCCGTCGCGTCAAAGGCAGCGCTGCGATCGACGATGTCAGCACCAGGTCCTGCCCCGGTTGCAATTGCAGCCCGACCTTGATGGCGACTTCTGCCAGCCTGTCGAGCTTCACCGGGTCGATCGTTGCGGCAACGTCGCGCGAATGTGTGGTCATGATCCTGCCTGTCGCGATGTGGGAGTCTGGTTCTTACATAGACCGGTGCCATCGGTCTTTCCACCGTGATCGACCGGGCCTGCTCAGGCCGCGCCGGCGAGCGCGCCGAACTGCGCCATCGTCGCCTCGATCTCCTCGCGGATCCAGATCTTGAAATCGCGCAGCTTGCGGCTCTCGCTCTTGCTGGCCGAGGTCACCAGCCAGTAGCCCAGCCCGCTCTCGGCGCGGACGCCGAACGGGGCGACCAGCCGGCCGTCGGCGAGAGCGTCAGCCGTCAGCAATTGCCAGCCGAGCATGACGCCGTGGCCGGCGATCGCCGATTCCAGGCAAAGCATCGGGTCGGTAAAGCGCGCGCCCTTGAGAAAGGTGACCGGCTTCACCCCGGCCGCCTCGAACCAGCTTTCCCAGCTGATCATCGCTCTTTCGTCGGTGATCGCGCAGGTCAGGGCGAGATCTTCGATCGATTTCAGTTTGTCGGCGATCGCCGGGGCGCAGACCGGGAAGACTTCCTGCGCCAGCAGCAGCTGCGCGCGCACGCCCGGCCATTTGCCGTCGCCGAGCCGGATGGCGATGTCGATGTCCGAGCGATCGAGATCGGCAATCCGCACCGAGGCGTCGATGCGCAAAAGCACGTTCGGATGCCGGGCGAAGTGGCGTGACAGTCGAGGCAGCAGCCACTTCGAGGCAAAGGCCGGCGCAACCGAGACCACCAGCGTGCATTCGGAGGCCTCGTCGGCGAGCGCCACGGCTTGGGCGAGCTCGCGGAAACCTGCCCCGAGCCGGGCGGTGAAGACGGTGCCGAATTCGGTCGGCACCAGACCGCTTGCCGTTCGTTCGAACAGCGCCTGGCCAAGTTGCGCTTCCGTCCGCTTGACCTGCTGGCTGACGGCGCTGGCGGACACGTTGAGTTCGCTCGCCGCAGCCGAAAGCGATCCCAGGCGGGCGACGGTTTCCACGGCGCGCAGGCCGTTGAGGTGGACGCGGTTGAGCAAGGCCATACAGTTTTTCTAAACCGGCACGGTTGAAATCTCAATTGAAACATGGGGAGGAACGGCAAATTTTAAGGAACAAGCAGACCTGTGGAGGAAAAATACGATGAAGATTTTGTCACTGCTCGGGGTCTTTTCCGCTGCCGGCGCGCGGCAAAGCCGGTCGCATGAAAGCGAGGCCACCCGATGGGCCACCGATCCGCTGTCGCATCCTGTGCTCGACACCATGTCGGAGCGCGAACTCGGCGACCTGCCGTTCCGGAGGACAGCCCGGCGCACGGCTTATGAGACGGGTACCGGCCAAGTCAGCTGCGGCTGAAGATGCGAGCAAAGGTCGGAGCGGGCTCAGTTCCTTTCAGGGACAAATCGCAAGGCTTGGAGATTGGCCGAACCATCCCCCCCTTCGTCATGACGAAGCCATGTTGTTCTGCGGGCCAATCGCAAATGTCGGATATTGGTCGGTTGGAAGCTGCTCGTCCGCCGCTGCAACCCGTTCTGGCCCAACAACAAGCGGATTGTTTCACCCGCTCGTGCACCTATTGTGCACCGCAATGAAAGCCGCTTCGCCGTCCCCTGTGCGCCTCGCCTTCGCCGGCATGATTGCCCTGGCAGTTGCCATGGGCATCGGCCGCTTCGTCTATACGCCGATCCTGCCCGGCATGATGGAGGAACTTGGCCTGACGCCGGCCGATGCCGGCTGGATCGCGTCCGCCAACTATCTCGGTTATCTCGTTGGCGCGCTCGCAGCCGTCGGCGGCTGGGCGCACGGTCGCGAGCGCCTGCTGATGCTGGCCGGTCTTGCCGCCACCGCAGTCCTCACCGGGCTGATGGGCCTGGCCGAGACGATGGCGGCCTTTCTCGTCATCCGCTTTCTTGCCGGTGTGGCCAGCGCCTTCGTCCTTGTGTTCATGTCCAGCATCGTTTTCGGCCATCTCGCCGCGGTCGGCCGAAACGACCTGCAGGCGCTGCATTTCGGCGGCGTCGGCCTTGGCATAGCGGCGTCCTCGGCGCTGATGGCAATACTCGTCACCGGACATGCCGGCTGGCCGGCGGGCTGGTTCTGGTCCGCCGCGATCTCGGCCTGCGCCATTGCCGTCGTGGCCTTGCTGCTCGGCAGCACTGCGACCGCCAACGGCGCCGATGGCCGCGAACCGGCGCTACCAAAGGACCGGTCACTGGTGAAGGTCATAGTCGCCTACGGGCTGTTCGGCTTCGGCTATATCGTGACGGCGACGTTCCTGGTCGCCATCGTCCGGCAGGGCGGCGGCGGCCGCGTCTTCGAGGCCGTGGTGTGGATGGTCACCGGCCTTGCCGGGATTCCCTCAGTCTGGCTTTGGCAGAAGATCGCGGCAAAGATCGGGCTCTACCGGGCTTATGCCTGGGGGTGCCTCGTCGAGGTGGTCGGCGTCAGCGCGAGCGTCACCATGGGCGGACACATTGGGCCGCTGCTCGGCGGGTTTCTGCTTGGCGGCACTTTCATCGCCATCACCGCGCTCGGCCTTCAGACCGGAAGGCAGCTTGCCCCGCAGGCGCCACGCCGGATCCTGGCATCGATGACGGCGTCCTTCGGCCTCGGCCAGATCATCGGTCCGATCGTCGCCGGCTTGCTTGCGCAAGCCTCCGGCGACTTCTTCCTCGCATCGATCGTCGCCGCCGCGGTGCTGCTGGTCTCTGGCGCGGTCATCTGGTCGGCTGCGCCAAAATCGCCATGATTGTGGTCTTGCTCGGTGCCGGGCATCACGCACCGGCCATTTTCATTCCGATCGATGTGTGACCTTATGCCCGCTGAACAGCAACGCCGCTGATTTGCGCATCGACCGAGGATTTCCCAACAGTGTTCGTATCCTTCTTCCCGCAGCCGAAGTTGTTTTTCACTTCGGCCGTCGCCTGGAGCCTTCTGCTCGTCCTCCTGTGGTTTTTCGGCGGCGAGCACCTTGGCACGATGCTCGGCATGCCGCCGGTCGACCCGCAGGCAGCACCAGTCATCAGCCCGATAAGATTCCTGACGCCGGCATTCCTCTGGTTTTACGGATATTTCTTCGCCGGCATGGGCGTATTCTACCTTTTCTGGGCGCTGTATTCCCCGCATCGCTGGCAGAACTGGTCGATCCTTGGCTCTGGTTTGATTATTTTCGTCACCAATTTCATCGTGCAGATCAGCGTGGCGCTCAATGACTGGCGCGGCATGTTTTACGATATGGTGCAGAAGGCGCTGACCACGCCGGGCTCCGTTTCCCCTGCCGAGCTTTACTACGGAGTATGGCAGTTTCTGTCTTTGGCCCTGGTCTATATGAGCATCGCCGTTCTGAACGTCTTTTTCGTCAGGCACTATGTGTTTCGCTGGCGCACCGCGATGAACGATTATTTTACCGCTTACTGGCCGAGGCTGCGCCATATCGAAGGGGCGTCGCAGCGCGTTCAGGACGACACGATGCGCTTCTCCGGCACAATGCAGGGGCTCGGCGTGAACTTCATCGACTCCATCATGACCCTGATTGCGTTCCTGCCCTTGCTGGCCTCCCTTTCTCTCCATGTCTCAACGCTCCCAATCGTCGGCGCAATCCCTTATCCGCTGGTCATTGCGGCGATCGCCTGGTCGCTGTTTGGCACCGGCTTGTTGGCAGTCGTCGGCGTCAGGCTGCCCGGGTTGGAATTTCGCAATCAGCGGGTTGAAGCCGCGCTGCGCAAGGAACTTGTCCTCGGCGAGGACGATACGGCACGAGCGCAGCCACCAACTCTGGCCGAGCTTTTCAGAAATGTTCGCAAGAACTATTTCACTCTCTATGCACACTATGTCTATTTCGACATGGTCCGCTATCTATACCTTCAAGTCGACAACGTATTCGCTACGCTTATTCTTGTTCCGACCTTGGCAATCGGCAAGATAACATTTGGCGTTTTCCAGCAGATTGTTACCGCCTTTTCACAAGTCGCCACTTCGTTCCAATATCTCGTGAATTCCTGGCCGACCATCGTCGAGCTGATATCCATCTACAAGCGCCTGCGCGCCTTCGAGGCGACACTTGAAGGGGCGCCGCTGCCGGAAATCGACCAGGCCTATCTGGAGCGAGAGCGAGCCGGCTTGCGCCCTGAGGATCAGCCGGTAAGTTGAGAGTGACGGGGCGGCGAGCGCTTTCGGTTCAGCCGCCCACCGACGCCCACTTTTGCCGGCGTTGGCGCGAAACATAGTCGCGATAGCTGATGCACTCGACATCGGGCCTGGTGCAGACCTCGCCGGCAAAGCGCTCGAGCGCCTTCCAGTAGGCGCCGTCATTCATCAGTGTGAAATGGAAGCCGAGTTCCAGCGGAATGCGTTTGCCCTGATATTGCGCGTCGAAGGCGGCGCGAAAGGCGTCATAGGTCCGGTTGGCGAATTCGTCCGCCTGGCTCGGCCGCTCGAAGCCGCCGGAATGCCTGACATAGAGATTGTAGTCCATCGCGATCACCGGCCTTGTGTCAGGACCTTCCGGAATCTTCGGCAGTGAGAAGCGCGTGATGCCGTCGCTGGTCGGTGGCCGGGCAGGGCCGCGCGACACACCGCTCGCGTCGAACCAATAGCCCGCTCTTGGCAGCGCCTCGTAGAGCGCCTTGTTTGCCGACAGATAGGGTGCGCGAAAGCCAACCGCCTTACGTGCAATTTCGCGCCAGCCTGCGGGTTCGGAGGTAATAGCGTTGATCGAATAGGCATTTTCGAGAATGCGCTTGAACGAACCGAACTCGCTCAGCCAGTCGGCCTTGTTCCAGTCCTTGCCGTCGAAATGGCCGCAAGCGTGGCTGCCGATGTCATGGCCTTCCGAGGCGGCAAGGTTTATCTGCTCGAGCCGGTCAGCGATTTCCTGTTTCGAGGCGGCGAAGCCGATATTGGATTTGCCTGATGCCTTGCCGGGCGCCGTGTATTGCTTGCGCGTCTCTGGCGAGAGCAGGAAGACGCAGGACACGAAGTAGGTGAAATGGGCGCCGGTGCGCTGGGCCAGCGCCCGGCTGCGCTGCCATTGCAAAATATCGCGGGCGCTGTCGAACGAGATGAGGACGGCCTGCTTCGGCTTTGCCGGCGCTGGCGGGTCGGCGACAGCAGCGCCCGCCGCAGCAAGCGACGCGATCGAAAACGCAACAGCGCGGGACAAACGAGGCATCAGTGTCTGATCTGGATTTTGAGGAGGGTTCGCGCACCGGCTATCGGCGAAATGTGGCGTGGGTGCGGTCGCCCTTTGCAGTCATCCTTTACATCGTCGTCCGGCGATTAGCCGATTTTCCGGTCGAACCCCTTCCATGCCGGCAAAATTTCGCTAAAACGCGGGCTACCGCATCGGCCTGAAGTGCAGAATTGATTTTTTTTCAGGAAACACGATGCGCAAATTCAAAGTGTTAGAGCGTACTTTCCATGGACGCACGTCGCTCTAAACCGCCCTGAGGCGGGCAGGATGGTTTTGAGATGTCGGACGACAGTTTTATCCGCGAAGTCAACGAAGAGATGCGTCGCGATCAGGCGCATGCGCTGTGGGACCGTTTTGGTCCTGCCTTGCTTGCGCTCGCGATACTGGTGGTGGTCGGCACCGCCGCCTTCGTCGGCTATCGCTATTGGGACGAGACCCGCGCCAATCGCTCGGGCGATGCCTTCTCGCAGGCGCTGAAGCTTGCCAATGAGGGCAAGAGCGACGAAGCGCTGGCGGCCCTCGATGCGCTGGAAAAAGATGGCTACGGCGCTTATCCGCTGCTCGCCCGCATGCGGGCGGCAACCGTCAAGGCGGATAAGGGCGATGCCGCCGCCGCCGTCAAGGACTTCGACGAGGTCGCCGCCGATACGGACATTCCATCAGGCCTTCGCGATATGGCGCGCCTCAGGGCAGCGCTGCTGCTCGTCGACCACGGTTCGTTCGGCGATGTCTCGAGCCGCGTCGAGACGCTCACCGCCGACACCAATCCGCTGCGCCATACCGCGCGCGAGGCGCTCGGCCTTGCCGCCTGGAAGGAAGGCAAGGCAACGGACGCACTGAAACTGTTCGACCAGATCGCCTCGGATGACAGCGCCCCGCGCAACGCGCGCGAGCGGGCGACCTTGATGTCGGAGCTGATCCGTGGGTCGGGCGGCGTGTCGTAATGCATTTCGCCCAAAAGTGTGTAGCGGTTTTGGGGCAACGACATGCTGGCAGATGTAGGGCCGCATGACGTTCAAAGTCGCCATCATCGGCCGGCCTAACGTCGGCAAATCGACCCTTTTCAATCGTCTGGTGGGAAGGAAGCTGGCGCTTGTCGACGACACGCCGGGCGTCACCCGCGACCGTCGCGTCCATGCCGCCAAGCTCTACGATCTGCATTTCGACGTTATCGACACCGCCGGCTTCGAGGATGCTGCTGCTTCGACGCTGCCGGGCCGCATGCGCGCCCAGACCGAGATCGCCATCCGCGAAGCCGACCTGATCTTTTTCACCATCGACGCCAAGTCCGGGCTGATGCCTGACGACAAGACTTTCGCCGAGATCGTGCGCAAGTCCGGTAAGCCGGTTGTCGTCGTCGCCAACAAGGCCGAAGCGCGCGGCGCCCAGGGCGGCATGCTGGAGGCTTGGGAACTCGGCCTTGGCGAGCCGATCCCGGTCTCGGCCGAACACGGCCAGGGCCTGCCCGATTTGCGCGATGCGGTGATATCAGCACTGGGCGAGGCGCGCGCCTTTGGCGAAGAAGAAGATGCCGACGAGGAGGCCGCCGCCAGCGAGGTGCTGATCGGCGAGGACATCACCGATCCGGACGCCGAGCCGAGCTATGACGATACCAAACCGATGCGCATCGCCGTCGTCGGCCGTCCGAACGCCGGCAAGTCGACGCTGATCAATGCCCTGATCGGCGAGGAGCGGCTCCTGACTGGGCCAGAAGCCGGCATCACCCGCGATTCCATCTCCGTCGACTGGGACTGGCATGGCCGCCGTCTCAAACTGTTCGACACCGCCGGCATGCGCCGCAAGGCCCGGATCCACGAAAAGCTGGAAGTCATGTCGGTGCAGGACGGCCTGCGCGCCATCCGCTTTGCCGAGATCGTCATCATCGTGCTCGACGCCACCATTCCCTTCGAGAAGCAGGATCTGCAGATCGCCGACCTGATCGTCCGCGAGGGCCGTGCGCCGGTGATCGCCTTCAACAAATGGGATATGATCGACCATCCCCAGGAACTCCTGGCGGAACTGCGCGAGAAGACCGAGCGGCTGTTGCCGCAGGCGCGCGGCATCCAGGCGGTGCCGGTCTCGGCCGAGACCGGGCGCGGCCTCGACAAGCTGATGGATGCCGTCATCAAGACGCACAGGGTGTGGAACAGCCGCGTCTCGACTGGCAAGCTCAACCGCTGGCTGGAAGGCATCCTGGCGCATCATCCACCGCCCGCCGTCGCCGGTCGCCGGCTGAAGATCAAATATGTCACCCAGGCCAAGACGCGCCCGCCGGGCTTCGTCGTGTCCTGCTCACGGCCGGACGCGATGCCGCAATCCTATATTCGCTATCTCTCCAACAGCCTGCGCGAAGCCTTCGACATGCCAGGCGTGCCGATCCGCATCGCCTTGCGCACCTCGGAAAATCCGTTCGCCGGCAAGGCGAAGAAACGCCGCTGAGCGCCGCGTCTCCGGGCGCCGGCATCAGCTGCGCTCCGCAGGCGGCTCGCGGGCAACGGCGTTTTAGTGGGCGGTGTAGGCTCCGTCCACCAGATGGTAGCTCCCGGTGATAAAGCTGGCCTGATCGGACAACAGGAAGCACACAAGAGCCGCTACCTCTTCCGGTTTGCCGCGTCTGCCCATCGGCTGAAGGGCTGCCATGCGCCGCGTGGCCAATGTCTCAATTTGCTCCGATAGAAGAGGCGTTTCGATCCAGCCGGGGCCGACGGCATTGATCCGGATGCCCATCCTCGCATATTCAATCGCAGCAACCTTGGTCAGCCCAACGACCCCGTGTTTCGTTGCCGTGTATGCGGACGCAGTCGGCAAGCCGACGGAACCGAGAATTGAGGACATGTTCACGATGGCGCCTCCGCCTCGATCCAGCATGGCGGCGATTTCGTACTTCATGCTGTAGAAAACGCCATTCAGATTGACGTTCATCAGCCTGTGCCAGTTGTCGAGCGGATAGTCTGCCGTCGCTTTTCGAACGCCGTCGATGCCGGCATTGTTTACCGCCATATCCAGTCCGCCGCATTTCTGGACAGTGAACTCGATCAGCTTTTCGACGGCTGCCGCATCCGTGACATCGACCGCAAAGTCGTAGGCACTGCCTCCTTGCGCGCCTATTTCGGCGGCTCTGCAGCGCGCGGCCTCGGCATCAAGGTCGGCGACAACAACCTCGGCTCCTTCTTGCGCGAGTTGCCGTGAAACAGCCGCTCCTATTCCGGAGCCCGCACCGGTCACAATCGCGACTTTACCATGGAAATCAGGCTTCATCGTCTCTGTCCTATGCCCATTGTGACCATAACCGAACAGAGGCGGACGGTTATCGCAAGAAGTTTCGCTCCAATTCGCTTGTCAATCCTGTGAATTCATTTTGCCGCCACACAGCGAGACTTGGCCCGCAGGCCGTGGAATGGTAGAGACGAGCGGGGCGGTAGATCGACCAGTTTCCTAGCAGGTAGAAATGGAAGAACACCACATTGCGCGCCGGGGGCTCGTGCTGGGTACTCTGGCTCTGATGCTCTCCGGATGTACGTCGACGTTGCGACAGGTGACGGAGCCGATTTCATCCGCGTTCGGACCAAGGGATGGCATCAATCCTCGTTTCCGACGGAGGCAGGTGCGGTACGACGGAAACGAGCCGCCTGGAACGATCGTCGTCGATACTTCGCAACGTTTTCTCTATGCCGTCGAGACCGACGGGTGGGCGACGCGCTACGGCGTCGGCGTCGGCGAGCAGGGACTTTCGTTCAAGGGTACAGCGACCATCGCCCGCAAGGCGGACTGGCCGTCGTGGACACCCACCACCAGCATGATGAGGCGCAAGCCGCGCCTGGTGAAGTATGCCGGGGGGGTCCCTGGCGGACCAAACAACCCGCTTGGTGCGCGTGCCCTTTATCTCTATCGCAACGGGCGCGACACCTACTTCCGGATACATGGTACAAACGAGCCGTGGACGATAGGCACAGCGGTATCGAACGGGTGCATCCGTTTGACAAATGACGACATCATCGACCTCTACGAACGGACTCCTTTGGGCACGACGGTGGTGGTGGTTTGATGGTGGGCAGGCCTGATCTCCGTTGCATGGTGAGACCTGCCGGCACGTCACCGCAAGGATTTCGGCTGCAACCGAATGCCGACTGTGTCATTTCTGCACTAGGCTTTGGTGTAGATCGCAGCTAACTTGGTTGGGCTGCATGTAATTTTTTATTTGTGGCGATTCTATAGGCTGTTCCGCCCCTGGGGAAAGGATTGCTTGATGAACAGAATGTTGATTGTAATGGTTGCTACCCTCGCCGTTACCAGCCTGAGCGGCTGCGCGAACGGGATCGGTAAAGGAAAGGGGAAGGCTCCTCCGCCGGAACCCGTTGCCGTAGAAGAGCCAGTGATTAAGTAAGCATCGGCTTTCGAAGATTTTGGGAAGGGCCGCCAGGCCCTTCCCTATCGATATGCAGGGGCCACCGGATTCGCAGCCTACCTGCGGTTAACGGGCATAGGCTGGCAGCAGGTCTGCGGTCCTCGGAGTTCTGGATGAGATGACGCTTGTAAGTGGCCGTTCAGCAATTGTGGCCCTGCTCGCGCTAGTCGCGGCGTCATGCCAGTCGCAAGACAACAAGCCTCAGCCGACTTTTGTGTCCAATAATCGGGCACTGAGTACCGCGGCGATGCCGGCGCGCGCGGCCCAACGGCATTTCATCGAGTTCCGCTCCCGGTACGCCCTTACCTACGGCCATTCCTACGTGATTTTTGGACGACTGAACCAGGCGGGACGCATGGTCAACCCCGAAGTTGCGGGGCTCGCTCCGAAGTCCGATGATCCCAATGTCTATGTTCTCGGCCATTTGGCGCCTGTGCCAGCCACGACCGGGTGGACGGACGGCGACCTCGAAGATGCCTACCGGTCGGCAAGCTGGCGCGTTTTACTTTCCGAAGCCGAATACAGGAAAGTCGTCGCGAGCATACGAAAGCTGCAGGCCAGTTCTCCGCTTTGGCACGCCTCGCTCTACAACTGCAACGCATTCGTAGCGGACATCGCCAAATCGATGGGGTATAAGACCCCCGGTACCTGGCTCCGGCCGCAACAATTCATAACCAACCTTCGGGAGATGAACGGCGGTTGAAATGCGATTGGCAAACCGCTTTCGCCTCATTCGCCCGGTCAACTCCGAAAGGAGCGCGCTCTGAATGTCTATCGGTCGACATTTCGGACGCTGGCATCGTTGCGACGGTCTATCGTGGTCCCAGATCGAGAAAAGGCTCCGGTGACCTGAAGTGACCATTTCTGTAGCTTCACTTGGCGAGATCATATGGGTGATCGGCCTCGTTGCCTGGTATGTGATCCGGTATCCGTTCGAGCGCCGGGCAAGGCGCGTGCGGATTGTAGCTGGCGGCCGCTCGAGTTCCGACACCGTCGGGCTTGCCTCGGCTCTCCTTGGCCTGGCGATCCTGCCTGGCTTCTATGTCGCCACCGGCATCCCCGCAGCGGCTGACCATCCGTCCAGCGTGTGGTCGGTGGCGCTCGGAACCATCATCTTCTGCTCCGCGCTGTGGATTTTTCGCATGTCTCACAAGGTACTTGGCCGTAACTGGTCGATCACGCTCGAGATTCGCGAACGGCACGAACTGGTTAGCGCCGGGCCATACGCCCTGGTCCGTCACCCGATGTACACCTCGTTCCTGCTTATGGGGCTCGGCCAGCTCTTTCTGTTGCCGAACTGGGTTGCGGGCATATCCGGCTTGATTGGTTTCGCCGTGCTTTTCCTGCTGAGAGTGGATAAGGAAGAGCGTATGATGCTGGAGACTTTAGGCTTGCAATACCGTGCCTATATGGAAAGGACCAAGCGAATAATCCCTTATCTTTATTAGAGGTCGTTTGATGCGAGGCCGAGCCCTCAAGCTTTCGGCGCCCCGGCGCCTTGTTGGCGATCTGATGAGGTTTTCGATCGGCGTGCCACGGGTCGCGGTGCAGCGTCAGATGAATCTCGGCCCACTCATAAGGGCTAGAATGGCGCAGCAGACCCGGCCCTCGTGGACCGCGATCTTCCTGAAAGGATATGCGCTTCTCGCCATCGAGATGCCGGAACTGCGGCGCGCCTATGTCAAGTTGCCCTGGCCGCAGCTTTACGAGTATCCGGCAAGCGTAGCCTCGATTGCCCACGAGCGCGAATATGAAGGCGAGCCGGCCGTTCTGCTGAGCTGCATCAAGTGCCCGGAGCGCTACTCCATCACGCAACTTGAGGCGGCCATCCACGCGGCTCGGTCACGGCCGGTCCTCGAGGTCCCGGAGTTCCGGCGTGCCTTGCGCATGGCAGCTGTGCCCGCGCCGGTCAGGTGGCTGCTTATGTGGCTGGGGTTGAACATCGCCCGGCAAAGGGCAAATTACTTCGGTACCTTCCAACTGTCCGTCTATTCTGGTCTCGGCGCGGAATCACTCAACCCGCTGACACCATTGACCACGCTTCTGAACTACGGTCCGATCGGCAACGACGGATCGGTGAATGTCCGCATCCACTACGATCACCGGGTCATGGACGGAGCGAACGTCGCACGAGCACTGGAGCGATTCGAAAAGATCCTGAACGGCACTGTCGCCAATGAAGTGGTGCTGCTCGGTCAGGATGTTGTCGCTCCCGCAATACGAAGGAACGCGACGTGATTTCGCACCATGAATTGCGGCCGGCCGTCGTCGTGATTGGCGGCTCGGGTGGAATTGGCCGGGCAATTGCAGGCGTCGCTGCACGGGAGCGCGGCGCGATCGTGCTGGTTGCCCGCTCGCCCGAGGGCTTGGCCGCCGCGGCGTCTGAGGTTCGGCAGGCGGGTGGCGAGGCCTTCACGCTCGAATTGGATCTCGTGGCAGGCGACGCGCCAACGCGCCTGGAGGGCTTTCTGTCCGCACATGGCCTGGTCTGCGATGTCCTGGTCAACAGCGCCGGCTATGGCTTGCGCGGCGCGACGACGGCGCTGCCTGTTGATGGTCAACTCGGCATAATCGATCTCAACATACATTCCCTCACAGAACTGACCCTCCATTTTCTGCCCGCAATGGTGGCGCGCCGACGGGGCGGGGTGCTCAATCTTAGTTCCGTGGCCGGGTTCCTCCCCGGGCCTTATATGGCTCTGTACTTCGCCAGCAAAGGTTTCGTGCGCTTCTTCTCAGAGGCGCTTCACCAGGAGGTGCGCCGAACCGGTGTGACGGTCACATGCGTGGCGCCTGGCCCGGTGTCGACGGAGTTTCTCGCAAGGTCAGGCGCCAATCAGACGGTGCTCTTCAACGTCTTGCCCAAGGTGGATGCGCAGTATGTGGCCGAACGGGCGTGGCGAGGGTTCAAATCGGGTCGTCGCTTGGTCGTGCCGGGAATCTCGGCCAAGTTGGTGGCCCTTGCGGCGACGCTCCTGCCTTCCGCAGCGATGCTGCCCCTGGTCGGCCGGCTGCAACGCAGCGGCAATGATCAATGTCCTTGCGGTTCAGGGTTGAAGTTCAAGAAATGCTGCGGTGCCCGCCAGATCCAGCTGCGCCGGGGCCCTCGGGGAATTACCCCTTGACCTGACCGGACCAGCACGCCACGGAAAAACCTCATTGAAGCAAGAGACCGCTCGCCGATGGCGGGCCGTTAAGCATGTACGTGGCATAGCCGTTAAGCATGTTGATGGCATGGAGGAGGCTCCTGCATCTCTCAACAGCGCTCTGCGGAGCGGGTATTGCGACCGTTGCAGCCGTTTCCAACAAAAGCCTTTGAAATGATTGGCGCTGTCGACCTCCGTTAACGCCCCATCAAGGTTAATGCATCATCGTGCCTCTCCAGTGGGGTCCGTTGCGTTTCTGGAGAGTTCCGTGCATCGACGTGTTTTGAAGCGGCTTGTCGCTTTCGCCGGTGAGAAAAGACGTTCCTTTCTGTCTCCTCTGGTCATTGGACTTGGCATCTGGGTCGGCTTTCCCAATGTCATCGCCTACCAGGACATGACGAGCCTGGTTTCCGGTCTCAAGGCGCCGAACGCCCGCTGGAACGCCTATGTCGAGAAATCCGTCGCCGGCTCGGTCCATGCCGCCGAAATGCCTTTCCTCGATTCGGACATCACCGGCTCGATCTCGGGTTCCGGCGTCCGGTTGCCCGGCATCGGCGCCGTGTCGTTTCGCGGCAAGGGCAGCGTGGCCAGCACGACGCCCGACGAGGACCGCATCATGCGCGCCGACAAGAAGGGCCGCATCATCATCGTCTCGCCGGTCGCGCCGCCGAAGAACTTCAATGCCGGCTCGGTGTTTGAGCGCACCTCCTCGCTGCTTCGCCCGAGCATGGACAGCGGGCTGAAGATGGCGTTCGCCAAGCCCGAGATCAAAGGCAAGGAGATCCAGATTGCCGCCGCGTTCCATAGACGCGTCGACAAGAAGCCGGATCCCGGCGTGCCGGCCATGCTGGCCGCACTGGTCAACAACGACCGACCCGACGTCCTGGCGACCGCCTACGCAGCGGCCGCGCCTGACTATGCCCAGGCTTCGCCCTTCGAGGCCTTGCTTCGGGACGAGAAGCCGAACGATGGCCGCTTCATTCCGCCGGTGGCCAAGGGCGATCATTCGTGGATGCAAACTCCGCTGCCGGCGAGCGTCTTCTCCAAAGCGGAACAGACTTGCCTCGCCAACGGCATCTATTTCGAGGCGCGCGGGGAAACGGTGCGCGGCCAAGCCGCCGTCGCCCAGGTCATCCTCAATCGCGTTCGCAATCCGGCCTATCCGAACTCGATCTGCGGCGTCGTCTATCAGAACGACAAATGGTTCAATCGTTGCCAGTTTTCCTTCGCCTGCGACGGCAGGAAGAAGCGCATCCAGAGTCCGGCCCATTACAAGACCGCGCAGGACATCGCCATGGCGGTCACTGCCGGCAAGATCTTCATCCCGGAAGTCGGATCGTCGACCCATTACTACGCCAACTACGTCAACCCGGGTTGGGCGCGGACGATGAAAAAAATGACCAGGATCGGCCTGCATATCTTTTACCGCACCTACGGCGGCGGCTGGAGCTGAGCGCCCCGCCAAGGCCCCGGGCGCGGCCGATCCAAGACCCGTCGCCGCAGGGATTCGGCTGCGGCACGCCAGCAGAGGTAGCGGGCACGATGTCGCACCCTGGCAAGCTATTGATTTTCATTGGAAAAATACTTGACGCTGAAGTCCTGCCCGTGGCTTGACGGGCGGGGACCCTCTAACTATGTTGCCGGCGACTTAAGAGCGGACGGACGGTGACGATCTGACCGGGCAAGGGGGTTGCGATGGCCGACGAGAATGGGCCAGACGGAACCGGAGAAACCGGCCGCGGCAAACAGCGTCAAGCCGATATCCGCGACGACGATCTTGAGCGCCGCCGGCGCGACCTTGAAGCATCGCTTGCGACAAGGCGGCCGGACCGGCTCGAGGGGAAAGACGACGCGAAAGCGGGCAGTGCGGCCGGATATGGCCAGGCGCTCAAGCTATCCAGCGAATTCATCGCCGGGATAGTGGTTGGTGCGGGTCTTGGCTGGATCATCGACCGTGTGGCGGGGACATCGCCATGGGGTATGATCGTTTTTTTGCTGCTCGGTTTTGGCGCCGGCGTGCTCAATGTCCTGCGCTCCGCGGGACTTATGGCGGAATTCGGGCAGGGCGACAAAGCCCGCGATCCGAAAGAATGACTTGAGGCGCCGCTTGCCGGCGCAGTGAACAGGACACTAAAGCCGCGCGCGGCTTTGATGGGGATTTAAAGTGGCTGCTGACAAGGTCGATCCGATCCACCAGTTCCATATCAACAAGCTGATTCCGATCGAGATCGGCGGCTACGACCTGTCGTTCACCAATTCGGCGCTCTTCATGGTCGCGACCGTCGCCGTTGCCTCGGCGTTCCTCTATCTCAGCACCTCGAGCCGCAGCCTCGTTCCCAGCCGTCTTCAGTCGGTCTCGGAAATGGCCTACGAATTCGTCGGCAACATGCTGAGGGACGCAGCCGGAACCCAAGGCATGAAGTTTTTTCCCTTGGTATTTTCGCTGTTCATGTTCGTGCTCGTTGCCAATCTGCTCGGTCTTTTTCCATATTTCTTCACCGTCACAAGCCATATCATCGTCACCTTCGGCCTTGCCGCGCTGGTGATCGGAACCGTCGTCGTCTACGGCTTCATGAAGCATGGCCTTGGTTTCCTGAAACTGTTCGTGCCGCATGGCGTGCCGGTTTACCTGCTGCCGCTGGTGGTGCTGATCGAGGTGATTTCCTTCGTATCGCGCCCGGTCAGCCTCTCGGTTCGTCTGTTCGCCAACATGCTGGCCGGCCACATCACGCTGAAGGTGTTCTCGGGCTTCGTGGTGAGCTTGAGCGCGCTTGGCACGCTCGGCATTGCCGGATCGGTCCTGCCGCTGGCGATGGCCGTGGCGCTGACGGCGCTGGAGCTGCTGGTCGCCTTCCTGCAGGCCTACGTCTTTGCCGTGCTGACTTGCATGTATCTGAACGACGCCCTGCATCCCGGGCACTGACCCAGGTTGACCCAAGAGTTTCCGGCCCTGCTGCCGGGATAGAAATCGCAACGGAATTTTTAGATCCAAAGGAGTTGAACACATGGAAGCAGAAGCAGCAAAGTTCATCGGCGCCGGCATCGCATGCCTCGGCATGGGTGGCGCCGGTATTGGCCTTGGCAATATCTTCGGCAGCTATCTGGCGGGCGCGCTGCGCAACCCGTCGGCCGCGGATGGCCAGTTCGGCCGCCTGATCTTCGGCTTCGCCGTGACTGAAGCGCTGGGCATCTTCTCCCTGCTCATCGCGCTTTTGGCCCTGTTCGGCTGAGCCCCTGTTCGGCTAACATTGGGAATTGGAAGGGCCGGCCGCAAATCGGCGGCAGGCCTGACATCAGGGGATAGTCGATGTTCGTGACATCTGCCTTTGCGCAAGAGTCCGCGCCCGCCGTCGAAGGCGGCCATACCGGCACGGAAGGCGATACGCATTCCGGCACCGGTGTGCCTGCCGAGGCGCACGGCGTGTTCCCGCCATTCGATCCGGCGACATTCCCGTCGCAGCTTCTGTGGCTGGCGATCACCTTCGGGCTGTTCTACCTGTTCCTGAAGAAGGTGGTGATGCCGCGTGTTGGCGGCATCATCGATGTCCGCAACGACCGCATCACCCAGGACCTCGACCATGCCGCCAGGCTGAAGGGCGAGGCCGATGCCGCCGTTGCCGCCTATGAGCAGGAACTGGCGGAGGCCAAGACCAAGGCCAATGCGATCGGCCGGCAGGCCAACGATGCCGCCAAGGCGGAAGCCGAAGCCGCCCGCAAGAAGGTCGAGGCAGCGCTTGACCAGAAGCTTGGCGAAGCCGAGGCTCGCATTTCGACCATCAAGGCCAATGCCATGAAGGAAGTCGGCACGATCGCCGAGGACACGGCTTCGGCAATCGTCGAGGCGCTTGTCGGCGGCAAGGCCAGCAAGGCCGAGATCGCGGCAGCCGTCAAATCCGTGGCCCGGTGAGGAGCGCATCATGGACGCCACATCACTCGCGACGCTTTGGGCCACCGTTGCCCTCGTCATTTTTCTGGCCATTGCCGTCTACGTCAAGGTGCCTAAGCTGATCGCCAAGGCGCTCGACGCCCGCGCCGACAAGATCAGCAACGAGCTTGAAGAAGCGCGTCGGCTGCGCGAGGAGGCCCAGCAACTGCTCGGCCAATACCAGCGCAAGCGCAAGGAAGCCGAGCAGGAGGCCGCCGACATCGTCGCCGCCGCCAAGCGCGAGGCCGACATGCTGGCTGCCGAGGCGCACAAGAAGACCGAGGACTATGTCACCCGGCGCACCGCGCTTGCCGAACAGAAGATCGGTCAGGCAGAGCGCGAGGCGATCGGCGAAGTGCGGGCCAGTGCCGTCGATATCGCCGTCGAAGCCGCCCGCACGCTGCTCGCCGCCAAGATTGACGCCAAGGCGGGCGCCGACCTGTTCCAGGCCTCGCTTCAGGACGTCAAGTCCAGACTGAATTAAGCCGGGTAATCTCCCCCTCAAGGGGGGAGAAAGCGCTCAATCCAGACCGGAAAAACTCTCTTCGTCGAGCACTTCGGTTCCGCCAAGCCGGAACGGTGCGAAGGACGCGCGGTGCAGTCGCGCCACCGGTCCATGCACCTCGATCGCCGTGCGGTGGCGGACCGTGGCGTAGCCCATATGGAGCTCGAAACCGTAAAGCGCGTGATGGCTGCCGCAGCCGCACATCATGCGGTCGCGCATCACCTTGGCGACGATCGAGGCGGCGGCGATCGACTGCGAGCGCTGGTCGCCCTTGATCAGCGCTCTGCCTTCGCATGGCAGTCCGGGCGGCACGTCGCGGCCGTCGGCCAGGGCCAGCTTTGGCTGCACCGAGAGCCCGACCAAGGCGCGGCGCATCGCCTCGAGGCTGGCCTTGAGAATATTACTGCCATCGATGCCTTCCGCGCTGACCGAGGCCATCGACACGGCAAGAGCGGAGCCAAGGATTTTCAGGAACAGCGCCTCGCGCTGCAGGTGGCTGAGGCGCTTGGAATCGTCGAGACCGTCGGGAATGTTGGCGGGATCGAGCACTACCGCTGCCGCGACGACCGGCCCGGCCAGTGGGCCGCGCCCGGCCTCGTCCATTCCCGCCACCGGCCACAGGCCTTCGGCCATCGCCTTCGTCTCGAAGGAGAAATCGGGTCTCTCAACGATTTCGAAGAGAAGCGGAGAATCAGAACGCGCGCGAGCCATGTTGCGGCGAGGTTCGCATCGGCTCCGATTCTCCGCAAGCCCCTCCGGGTCGGGTGAGGCACCGGACCCGGAGGGCACCGTCTGCAGGCCCGGGGACAGGACAGGCTGGACGGGATTTTTTCATCTGCCGCCGGCAGCGGCGGCAGACGATGTCTTCAAAGCAGCATCAGTTGCTCGGTTGCCTTGGCTGCGGCGACGAACTGGTCGGTCCTGAGCGACCGCCGCTCGGCGTTGAGGCCAAGCCGTTTGGCGGCGATCTCGAAGCGCCGGCCGATCTGCCAGGCATAGGGGCCGGAGCCTTTCATGCGCTTGCCCCATTCCGAATCGTAATCCTTGCCGTCGCGCATCGAGCGGATCAGCGACATGACGTGACGGTAGCGGTCCGGATAATGACGCAGCAGCCAATCCTTGAAGATCGGCGCGACCTCCAGCGGCAGGCGCAGCAGGACGTAACCGGCCTCGCGCGCTCCTGCCGCACGTGCCGAATCGAGGATACGTTCCATCTCCTGATCGGTCAGGCCGGGGATGATCGGAGCGACCATGACCGAGGCCGGAATGCCGGCATCAGAAAGCTGCCTGATCGCCTCCAGCCGCTTGGTCGGCGTCGACGCGCGCGGCTCCATCGTTCTGGCCAGCATACGGTCGAGCGTCGTCACCGACAGCGCCACCTTGGCCAGCCCGCGTTCGGCCATGCGCGACAGAATGTCGATGTCGCGCGTCACCAGCGCGGATTTGGTGACGATGCCGACCGGGTGGCCGCGCGCCTCCAGCACTTCGAGGATCTCGCGCATGATCCGGTACTGCTTCTCGATCGGCTGATAGGGATCGGTGTTGGTGCCGATGGCAATGGTGCGCGGCTGGTAGCCGTCCTTCGACAATTCCTTGTCGAGCAGCCGCGCCGCATCCGGCTTGGCGAACAGCTTCGATTCGAAATCCAGTCCCGGCGACAGGCCCATGAAGCTGTGCGTCGGCCGCGCGAAACAATAGACGCAGCCATGTTCGCAGCCGCGATACGGATTGATCGAGCGGTCGAAGGAAATGTCGGGCGATTCGTTGCGGGTGACGATGGTGCGCGGCTTCTCGACCTGCACCTCGGTCTTGAACGGCGGCAACTCCTCAAGCGAATTCCAGCCATCGTCGAACACATGCCGGCTGACCGGCTCGAACCGGCCGGACGGGTTGATGCCGGCGGACCGGCCGCGATTGCGCTCCGGACGGATACGGACGCCACTCTGCTCGATCATTGCATTGGCCATCTCGGCTCTTCCAGCCCCGAAGGCAGCAATGTCGGCACGCACGATCTGTTCCATTTTCGCCCTCTCCCAGGGACTGTCGGCTGGCTGTCGAATCGCTCTGTTCATGAAAATAATCCTATTTATCCGTTGGAACAAAGCAAGAACATTTTTATGGGGCGACGCAAAAACTGGCGCTGTGCCCGGCTTTCCGCTATTCGGCTAACGATGCTCAGCGTTCTCATCCAGACCCTGAATGACGAGGAAAGACTTGCCCGCACGCTCGCCTCGCTGATCGGCGGCGCGGTCGAGGGCGTGGTGCGCGACGTCATCGTCTGCGACACCGGCTCGACCGACCAGACGCACCGCGTTGCCGAACATGCCGGCTGCCTTTATGTGGCGAGCGGCGGCATCGCTGCCGGCATCAGGCAGGCCAAGGGCGACTGGCTGCTGCTGCTGGAGCCGGGCGCGCGGTTAGGCGAGGGCTGGATCGACGAGGTCGTCGCCCACACCGCCAGGCAAACCATGCCGGCGCGATTCTCGCGGGCGCGCGGCAGCCGCGTCCCGTTCCTGTCGCGGGTGTTTTCGCGAAACCGGGCACTGGCCGAAGGGCTGGTGATCAGCAAGCGTCAGGCCGCGGCTCTATCGAAAAACGCCCGCAGCACCGAGGCCATCGCCCGCGGTCTTGCGACCAAGAGGCTCGACGCCGAAATCTGGGTCGCGCCGGTGAAGTGACGGTCGTCTCTTTGCCGGCCAGCGGGCGAGGGAAGGTCGCGTCCTTTGCTGCGGTAGTTCTCCGCCGAGGTCGTCTTCTACGAGACCGCAGTTTATCCGGAGTTAGGCGGGATGATGTGACGCGTGGATCGGGTTGCCGACCTCTGTGTATTGCGTAAAGCCCGTAAAGCCCGTATATTCCGGAACAAAGGAGCCTCGCCGATGACCACCACCGTCACCGCCGCCGCCGTCTCGAAAAACTTCGGAGCCTATCAAGATGTCGCGGTCCGCGATCCGGTCATCATCACCAAGAACGGCCGCCCGCGCACCGTGTTGCTGGCTTACGAAGATTTTGTCCGGTTGTCGAAGCGCGATCGGCGGGTCGAGTTGACAGCAGAACTCAGCGCGGACGAGATCGCCGCGGTCGAAGCCTCCGAAATGGATCCGGGTCTCGACCATCTCAATGAGGAACTCACCGGGACAAAAAGCCTGACAGCAAAAAATGCTGCCGGCTGAAATCAAGGTCGGCCACGTCTTTCGTTATTCTTATCTCTGGCATTGGCAACACCGCAAGGGGCGCGAGGAAGGCGACAAGGATCGGCCCTGCCTCGTGCTGGCGCTGGTTGCCATGCAGGAGGACGGCTCACCGGTCGTTCGGGTCCTGCCGATCACCCACACGCCGCCGTCCGATCCTGATGATGCCATTGAGATCCCGGCCGTGGTCAAGCTGCGCTTGAGGCTTGACGGCGAGCGGTCGTGGGTCGTTTTGACGGAAAGCAACCGGTTCGCTTGGCCCGGCCCCGACATCCGGCCGCTGGAGACGGAGAGCGGCTATTATGGACCGCTGCCGCCGGCTTTGTTTGCCGCCGTCAAGCGCCGGTTTATCGCCATCGCGACAGGCCAGGCGCACAAGAGCACGCCGCGCACTGCGTGAGGCATCAAGGACGAAGACCATCAGTAGCGATGGCTGTCATGCTTCCATGCCAGAACCTCCTCGGCGGTGACGGGCTTGGCCCTGGCCCGCGCGGCGCGGACTTCTTCGATCAGGGCGCCCATATCGTTGTGCTTGGGGATTCGGCTCAGTTTCGCGATCGGTTCTTTGCCGCGCGAAATGATGACTTCTTCGCCGGCTTCGACCTTGGCCAGCAGATTTGACAGGTGTGTCTTGGCCTCTCCGACCTTGACAGTGATGGTCATGGTTCTCTCCTGAGGTCGCGCGTCAGAGCCGTCGTCGAGCGGCGTGTGGGCAGAACGGCAATCGGGAATTTTAGACGACGGTGGCGCGATTTTCCGTGTTGGTCCGTGTTGGTCAAGGCTTGAACTTACGACAATTATCCGGAGCGATTGAAGCAAATTGGATCAGCCGACGAACTCCTGCATGCGGTGATGGCCGGACATGATGGAATCCGCATTGGCGCGATATTCGTGGGAGGAATGCATATGCTTGTCGTCCTGCGGGAAACTCGCGATACTCGGCGAGATTTCGGGGAGATCGCAGATGAACATATCCAAATTCGTTCGTATCGCCTTGCTTGCAGCCGCCTGGTCAGTACCGGCGATCGCGGTGGCGCAGGAATCGTCGCTTTGGTCGGTTTATGAGAACACGCTCAAATCGGCCAAGTACATCGATCTGACCCACGCCTTCGAGCCGGTGCAGCCGGTATGGCCGGGCTTCGCCAATGCCAGGTTCAGGCCGGCTGTCGCCGGGAAGGACATCGATGGCTACGTCAAGGCCGGCGAAGAGTTCACTTACGACAAGCACGGGTTTGTCGCGAGCGCCTACGAGTTGACGACGGACCAATATGGCACGCAGCTCGATCCGCCCTCCCACTGGAACCCGCTCGGCGCAACGATCAGCGACCTGCCGGCCACCTATGCCGTGCGGCCGCTCGTCGTCATCGACATCAGCGGCAAGGTGCGGACTGACGAAGGCTATCACCTCCAGGTCGCCGACATCGAGGAGTGGGAAAAGCGGCACGGCCGCATACCAGAAGGTTCAGTCGTCTTCGTGCGTTCGGATTGGTACAGGAAATGGTCCGATGCCGCCCGCTTCAACCAAAAACCGTTTCCAGGGGTCAGTTTGAACGCACTGAAATTCCTGCACCTGGAGCGGAAGATCCTGTTTCATGGTCATGAGCCGCTCGACACTGACACCACGCCCAATCTCGAAGGCGAACACTGGCTGCTTCACAACGATTTCACTCAGGCAGAAGGCGTTGCAAATCTCGACAAGGTGCCAGAGGCCGGTGCGTTGGTCACAATCGGCTTCGCCAAGCCGCTCGGCGGGTCAGGCGGATACGCGCGTTACATCGCGATTGCACCCGCCGACTGGACCGAGGGCGTCTCGGTCACCGAAGCGCCTGGTGCGCCGCTTTCCCGGCAAACCGCGCCGCTCAAGCGCGACGAGAACGGCGTCTTCCGCCCGACACCCTGATCACTGGCGATGTCAGTCAGGAGCCCGGGCCATGGCGCATTCCACGCGATTTGTCGCGCAAGTCGGGACAAAGGTCCAGACGATCAGCTCCTCCGCGCTCGCGAAAACGTGACTGTCCCGACGATAGTCATCACAATTGCTGGCGCTATCGTGGCACGTGCGCCAATCCTGCCATGGGAGACAGCCTTGCTCCGCCTGTCCGCCGCTGTTCTGCTGACCCTGGCTTTCTGGCCGTTCGCGGCTTCGGCCCAGGAAGAGCCGCCGCCGTCGAGATGCGTTGCGATCGCTGAAGCGCTGCCGTCGGCCACCTTTGCCAGCTTCACAGCGCCAAAGGCGCAGACGTCTCGGCTGGCCCAGGCTTTCGTCGACGGCGACGTTACGATCACCTATGCCGGCCATTCGACCTACGTCATCGAGACGCCCGCCGGCGTCAGGATCGCCACAGACTTTTCCGGCGTCTACGGCGCTGAACCTCTGCCGCGCGTCGTGACTATGAACAAGGCCCACCGCACCCACTATTCGGACCATGTCGATCCCGGCATCGAATATGTGTTGCGCGGCTGGAATCCGGACGGCGGTCCGGCGCGCCACGCGCTTGTCGTCGACGATGTCTATATCCGCAACGTGCCGACGGATATCCGCAATGGCGGCGATCTCGGCAAGGACGGCAATTCTATCTTCATTTTCGAAGTGGCTGGACTCTGCATCGGCCATCTCGGCCATCTGCATCACCGGCTGGAGGACGCGCATTACGGCGCCATCGGCAGGCTCGATATCCTTATGGTGCCGATCGACGGCGGCATGACGCTGTCGCTCGACCGGATGACCGAAATCACCACGCGGCTCTATTCCTCGATGATCCTGCCGATGCATCGCCATGCGACCCCGATCAGTGAGTTCACAGGCAGGATGGGCGACGATTTCGCGGTGGAATTCCTCTCCGGCCGATCGTTGACGGTCTCACTGAAGACGCTGCCTGACCGGCCCACGATCATCATCCTCGAAGGTGTTTGATCGCTTCGTCGCGGCCTTCTCCGCTGTGCGCGGCCTCACTACTCCACCTCGCTCAAATCACGCGCTGTCGCGAACTCAACGAGCGTTAATGCTCCGTCAAGCTTGCCAGAAGGATTCCGGGCGATCCTTTTATTGTGCATTGCACAAAGCCTGACCGGGGATTACCGTTCCTGTGATGCGGGCGGACGGGTTTGGGTAACGCCTGAGCGTTGAGCGGCCGACGTTTCGTCGGCGCCGCCCTCACAGCTGAGGATCCTTATGACCCCTGACAAATCCGGTGCTGCAAGCCTCGAGTCGATCGCTCGAAACGGCAGCCTGCTGCGCCGCATTGCCGTGCGGATTCCGACCTATCTGTCGGACCTTCGCGAGAACCCGGCATGGCTGCCGATGTTCATGCTGGCGCGTACCATGCCGGCGCGGCGGTTGCATTGGCGTGGCGCAAAACCGGTTCGACCGGCACAAGAAGTCCAGGAAACGGTGTTCACTGGCATCGACCGTGATGCGGTGGTCGGCGCGCTCCGCTCGGACGGGCTCTTTTCCGGACTTGCGCTGCCGCAGTCGATTCACGAGGAGATCGCCAGCTTCGCGCAGCGCACGCCTTGCTTCGGTAATTTCGACCGTCGGCTGGAGTTCCTGCCGGCAAAGCACGCAGAGGCCGAGAAGCGCTTCGGCCGTCCCTTGCTCAGCGGCCACTTTTTCGAGCGGATCCTCGACTGTAACGCTGCGCTTACCGTACAGCGCGATCCGCTGCTTCTCGACATCGCCGCCCATTATCTCGGCAGCCAGGCGAAGCTGATCACCACGCGCGTCTGGTGGAGCTTTCCGACGAGCTCCGCCTCCGACGCAGAGAAGAACCTGGCGTCGCTTGGCAAGTACCACTTCGATCTCGACGATTGGCGGATGCTGAAATTCTTCTTCTATCTCAATCCGGTCGATGCCGAGACTGGCCCCCATGTCTATGTCCGCGGCAGCCACAACCGCCGCACCCTCAAGCACCAGTTGACGCTCCTCGTCGGCCATCCCGCGGAAGAGGTTCTGAATGTCTACGGCGCGCAGAGTCCGATTACGCTGACCGGCGAGGCGGGATCGGGCTTCGTCGAGGATCCCTTCGGCTTCCACATGGGCACCGTCCCGACGCGCAAGCCGCGGCTGATGATGGAAGTCGGCTTCGGCGTATCGCCGCCCTCGCGCCGGCGATTCCACGGCGAGCCGGTTATTCGGTGATTTTCGGCGCTGGTTTTGGTCCCGAACAGCCTTTTGAGAACCTGGTCTAACTCGCCTTGGTGCCGCCGCGCCGCAGATGCTCGTCCAGGCGCGGCATGATCTCGACGAAGTTGCAGGGCATGTGCCGGTAGTCGAGCTGCGGCTTCAAGATGCCGTCCCAGGCGTCCTTGCAGGCGCCGGGCGAACCCGGCAGCACGAAGACGAAGGTCGCGTTGACGACGCCGCCAGTCGCCCGGCTTTGGATCGTCGAAGTGCCGATCTTGTCGTAGGAAATGCGGTGGAACACTTCGGAAAAGCCGTCCATGCGCTTTTCGAAGATCGGCTCCAGCGCCTCCGGCGTTACGTCGCGGCCGGTAAAGCCGGTGCCGCCGGTGGTGATGACGACATCGATCGCTTCGTCCTTCGACCAGTTCTGAACCTTGTCGCGGATTTTCTCGCGGTCGTCGGTGACGATGTCGCGGCCGGCGAGAATATGGCCGGCCTCGACGATGCGGTCGGCCAGCACCTGGCCGGATTTGTCGTCGGCAGGGCTGCGCGTATCGGAAACGGTCAGCACCGCGATGCGCACGGGAATGAAGGAACGGCTTTCGTCAATCCTGGCCATATGCGTCAGGCTCCGATGTCATGCTTCGCGTCGCGGCGACGAACCAGTCGGGATGGCGGCTGCGGATATCGACGGCGGCGCGCTTGGCAACATTGCCGGTCTCGAACAGCCCGAAGCAGGTCGCACCGGAACCCGACATTCGCGCGAACCCCGCTCCGGCCTTGTTGAGCACCGAAAGCGCCTTGCCGATAACCGGTTGGATCGCCCGTGCCGCAGGCTCGAGATCGTTGCGCGTGATCTCCAGCCAATTGCGGATGCTGTGGAAGTCGAGGCTGCGCGGCAGCGGCGGCAGTCCCTCATTGTCGCGATGGGGAAGCGCATTGAACACCTCGGCCGTGGAGATGGCAGTGCCGGGATTGACGAGAACCAGCCCAAGTGCGGGAAAGCCCGGCACGGCCGACAGTTCGTCACCGACGCCGCGCGCGATCAGCGGTTTTGCCATAAGGCACATGGGAAGGTCGGCGCCCAGCGAGAGGCCGAGCTGCGCCAGGTCGGCATCGTCGAGGTCCAGCCTCCATATCTCAACCAGCCCGCGCAGCGCCGTTGCGGCGTCGCTCGACCCGCCGCCGACCCCGGATGCGATCGGCAGGTTCTTTTCGAGCTTGATTGCGACCGGCGGCGTATGCCGCGGACCAGCCTGCTTTCGCAGCGCATCGCGCGCTTTAACGACCAGATTGCTGCCTTCGAGCGGGACTGCGGAGGCATATCGGCCCGACACGAAAAATCCGTCGCTGTCGGCGAGCTCGATGTCAACCCGGTCGCCGAAACGTGTGAACACCGCCAGGCTCTCGATCGTGTGATAGCCGTCAGCGCGCCTGCCGGTGACGTGCAGCGCGAGATTTAACTTGGCATGCGCATGCAATGCCCGGACCATATTGCCGGAAGCCACTGTCTCAGTCACGAGGGGGATGATGTCAGTCCTTGGCCAGGCGGTATTCGCCGGTCTTCGGGTCCCTGACCAGCGTGCCCATTGTGCCGTTGCTAGCCTGCTTTTCGGTGCGCCGTATCTTGGCCGTCACGCGCTCGGCTTCCCTGACGAAGGAGCGATAGCCGAAATAGGCGAGCAGGCCGACTGCGATAAAGAAAATGATCTGTGGCATGTCAAACTCCTCCCTCGCAAGGCCGACTGCGGCGCCGGTCGGGCCGGTCAAGCTTTCAAGTTAAACGCTTTCGCCGGTTTTTCAAAGCCCGAAGCGCGCCCACAGCGCGCGCTCTTCCGCCGCATCGATCACGCCGCTTGCGGCAGCAGCGGCGATCTCGGGCGCCGAAAAGCCGCCTCTGCTTGAGCCGAACCAGCCGAAGCGGCCGAACAGGCCGCGCGGCGCCGTGATCAGCTTGAGCTGGGTTTTTGGCCCGAAACGGGCCCTCAGCACGCTGCGCATATCGCCGAGCTCATCGACAAGGCCGAGTTCCAGTCCCTTCTTGCCGGTCCAGAACAGGCCGGTGAACAGGTCCGGGTCGTCCTTGAGCTTGGCCCCGCGCCGGTCCTTGACGAGGTCGATGAAGGTCTCGTGGACCTCGAGCTGCAGCGCCTTCAGCCGCTCGATATCTTCCTTCTTCTCTGGCTTGAACGGATCGAGCACCGCCTTGTTCTGGCCGGCCGTGTGGACGCGGCGCTCGACGCCGATCTTCTTCAACAGCTCGGGAAAGCCGAACGAGGCCGACACAACGCCGATCGAACCGACGATGGACGACGGATCGGCAAAGATCTCGTCGCCGGCGACCGCGATCATGTAGCCGCCCGACGCCGCCACGTCCTCGACGAAGACCAGGACCTTTTTGTTCTTCTCGCTCGCCAGGTCACGGATGCGTCTGAAGATCAGCCGCGACTGCACCGGCGAGCCGCCCGGCGAATTGATCGAAATGGCGACGGCGGGCGCGTCGAAGGAAAACGCCTTCTCGATGGGGCCGGCGGTGGATGCCAGCGACAGGCTCGGCCGGAACGGGCCGCCGCCGGGCATGATGGTGCCGTGCAGCCGGATGACGGGAATGGTGACGATGTCGGAGCGCCAGGATTTCGGCAGCAGGCGGTTCAGGAAGCGTTTCACGGGGTCTCCGGTCAAAATTGCCTTGAAGGCATGTAGGGATTCGCCGGCCAACGGCAATGCCGCGACGCCGGCCGGCCAAAAAGGCTCAGTCGCCGAACAGCGATGCCATCCCGTTGTTGATCATCTCGGTCCGCTCCGTGGGGCCGTCACCGGATTGTGCGTGCAGCATCAGCGGCGGGCGGATCGACAGTTTTCCGCGTGCGCCGAGGATTGCCCTCACGACGATGCGGATCGCCGCTGCCTCGGGGCGGGGGTGGACGGCCAGCATCTCGGCGTCGCCGAAGCGGCCTGATATCGCATCGAGGATGGCGCCGAGCTGATCGGGCCTGGCAATCGCGGCAAGACCGCCGCGCGGCCTGACCACAGCAGCCGCGCTTCGGATCCAGCTGTCGAACAGCCCGTCCTCCATCACATGCGCCGCCTTCCTGAGCGGGTCGGGCGTGGCGCGATCCTCGGCGGCGTTGAAGGGCGGGTTCATGATGACGAAATCGAAGGAGTTGTCGGCAAGCCCAGTGGCGGTTCGCGCCTGGCCCGACAGCGCGACGTCGGCGGCGAGCACCGAGGCGCGGTCGTTGAGATGCGCATTGCCGGGGTGGGCAAGCGTCGTTGCGGCGAAGGCCGCCATTTCCGGAGACCGTTCGATGAGCACGGCCTCGGCATCAGGACAGCGCGACAGCACGGCCAGGCCTGCGGCGCCAGCACCCGCGCCGAAATCGGCAAGGCGCCCGGCGAAGGAGGACGGCACCGCAGCCGCCAGCATCATGGCGTCCATGCCGGCGCGATGGCCTGCCTGTTTCGGCTGCACCAGCCAGAACCGCCCGCGATGAAAAGCATCGACCGTATGGGCCGGCGTATCCTGGACAAGGGTGACGCGCACCGCGGGCATTACTTCTGGCGCATCTCGTTGGCGATGCCGGCATCCGTCAGGATGCGCCGCGCCGCATCGGCCTGGTCGGCGTCGACCATGATGCGCCTGGGCAGGATGCCGATCGAACCGTCGAGCACGCTCATGTTCTGGTCGGCGACGAAACAGCCGATGCCGGCATCGCGCATCAGCGATTCGACAAAGGAGATGATCACGGCGTCGTTGGTGCGGATAAGCTCTATCATAGGACGAAACTCGCAGGTTGCAGCGTCTATGTAAACGTGGGTGGCTTCCGTCGCCACCTCGACCGCGCCAAATCGCCTCTTGCCGTGCCTGTGGGTAGCGCCCTAGAGTCTGCTGCGGTATCGGGGTGCCGTCATGCGCGTGACATAAGACGGGAGTTTGTCGTGGGTGTCGTTCTCAACATCGAAAACGGAAAGCGGGAAGCCGCCTCCATTAAGGATCTCATCGACCTGACTTCGGCCGATATGGGGCGCGTCAACAAATTGATCCTGTCGAAGGCCGGTTCCGACGTCGAGATGATCCCGGAGATTGCCAACCACCTGATCTCTTCAGGTGGCAAGCGGCTGAGGCCGATGCTGACGCTCGCCTCAGCGCAGATGTTCGGCTATTCCGGCGAGGGCCATGTCAAGCTCGCCACATCAGTCGAGTTCATGCACACCGCCACGCTCCTCCACGACGATGTCGTCGACGAGAGCGGCATGCGGCGCGGCAAGAAGACCGCCCGCATGATCTGGGGCAACCAGGCGAGCGTGCTGGTCGGCGATTTCCTGCTTGGCCAGGCGTTTCGCATGATGGTCGATGTCGGTTCGCTGGAAGCGCTCGACATCCTGTCCAGCGCCGCCTCGATCATCGCCGAGGGCGAGGTGATGCAGCTCGCCGCCGCCAAGAACCTCGAAACCACGGAGGATGAGCATTTCGCGGTGATCAAGGCCAAGACCGCTGCCCTGTTCTCGGCCGCCGCCGAGGTCGGCCCGGTCATCGCCCAGGCGACGCGAAACGATCGCGCGGCGCTGCGCTCCTATGGCATGAATCTCGGCCTTGCCTTCCAGCTGATCGACGATGCGCTGGATTATGGCGGCACCAGCACGGATCTGGGCAAGAATGTCGGCGACGACTTTCGCGAAGGCAAGGTGACGCTGCCGGTGATCCTCGCCTACCGGCGCGGCACCAAGGCCGAACGCAGCTTCTGGAAGCGCGCCATCGAGGACAATGTCACCGATGACGCCGGGCTGGAAAAGGCAATCGGATTGATGACCCGCCACGGCGCTATCGCCGACACCATCGGGCGCGCCGGCCATTTCGGCGAGATCGCCCGCGACGCGCTGGCGCCGCTCGAAGCGACGCCGCAGAAATCGGCACTGCTCGACGTCATCGATTTCTGCATCAGCCGGGTGAACTGAAGATATCGCCGCCATTTGGCCGGCACCGCGCCGGCCCGTGATTTTGGTCTTGCCGGAATTGCGGCGGTGAAATCATGCACGTTCCGCAGCAGCATGGTTAGCAGCAGGGCAGGGCTCTGTGACGGTCAGCGCGCCCGGCAAACTGTCGAGGTCATGAAAATGACCACGCGCTCTTCAGCAGCGCCACGAGCTCGCTCTGACGGCTGGTTTCGGTTTTCCGGAAGATTCGCTCGAGATAGGTGCGGGCCGATTTGACGGCGATGCCGATTTCCATGGCCGCCTCCTGCACCGAATGGCCGGAGGCCAGCTCGACGGCGAGCCGGGCTTCCGCCGGCGTCAGGTCGAACAGGCCTGAAAGGACATTGGGCGACGGAACAGTGGCGCCGGTACCGACCGTGGTTGCGACAACCAATACATCTGCACCCGAAAAAATATCGTGTGCGGCGCGGCGCAGCGGCAACAGCTGAATGACCAGCGCGGGCCGCCCCTTGATGGCCGCAACCGGGATGGACCGCACGACGCGGTTATCCCGGTTCTGCGCGATGGCCTGCTGGAAAAGCGCGTTTGCAGTTTGATCGGCAATCGCCATGCCGCCATGGGCTGTGGGAAGGAAGACGTCCGCCATGCCTTCGAAAAGCGGATTGGCCGTCAGCACACCGCCCGATCCACTCATGATTGCGGCCGGCAGCCCGATTTCCCGGAGAATGGATACGGCGGTCCTGACCCGTTCCAGACCCAGGCGCCCGGCGACGAGGCCGGCCCGTGCGAGGTGCGGACGCAGTCCGTTCAACAGATCGATTGCGGCCTGGTCATAACTCCCGTCCTTCAGCCAGCGCTGGAAGACAAAAAGGACAAGCTCGCCGCCAGGCATGGGGATGGCTGTGCATAGATGCGGCCCGATGCCAAACGCGGTGGCACTTTTGCGAACGGGATCGCGCTCGATCTCCTCGCAGGTGATGAAATTATCGACCCGCACAAAGCTTGCTGGCTGCGCCGCGCACAAGCGCTTCACGCTCTCGGAAAACCGCCAAGTGTCTCCCTTCATGAACTCATCGAGCAAGGGCTGGAGATGCGTTTCGGTGATGGCGCGGACCGGCGAATGATCGCTGACTACAAAGATCGCGCCGTTTGCCGAGCGGGAGATCGCGCTTGCCGCCGCCAATACCTCCGGCCACAGCTCGGCCGCGAACGCCGCTTCGTAGATTCGATCGACAATGGCGAAGGCCTGCTGGTCCTGCGGCATTTCCAGCATCGGCATCTTCCTGGGCGAAGCAATGGCATCCATCTGCACGGCTCCACGCGTCATTCCGTTGCGGAAACTATCGACGCCCGCCGCTTACGGATCGCTTACGGCATCGCGGCGCCGATGCTGCAGCAGGACGGGCCGGCAGCGCGTCAGGCCGGCAAATCGCCGTCGACGGTCGCAATTTGGCGCCTTTCCGCATTGTTTTTGATAGCATTACCCGATTGTGAATTCGGGCCGGGTTGAAGCCTCACCCCAAAAAGGCCATGCTTAACGTGGAAAGATCGAGTCAACGGCGATCCCGCTGACGCGGGTATGGCTTCGACTGAAAGGGATATGATGCGGCAAGGATGTGCGCGCTGGCTGACAGGGCTAGCAATTGTGACGGGCATGGCGGTCTCCGGCCTGCCCGCTTATGCCAAAGAGACCACCGAGCCAGTCAATATCACGTCGTTCTCGGGGGCCTATCTTGCCGCGCGGGTCGCCGAAGGCGACAATGATCTCGACAGCGCCATCGCCTACTACAAGCAGGCGCTCGCCTTCGCTCCCGGTGACACCTCGTTGCAGCAAAGCCTGATGCTGTCGCTGATCGCGCAGGGGCGCTTCGAAGAATCCCTGGTCTATGCCGACAAGCTCAAGACGGTTCCCGACGTCGAGCGGTTCTCGCGCCTGGCGCTGGCCGTCGGCTCCTTTCACAAGAAGGACTTTTCCAAGGCCGAATACTGGCTCAAGCTTTCGCTCGAATCCGATCTCGACCGGCTGATCTCCGGCGTCATGACCGGCTGGGCCAAGCAGGGCGCCGGCGACCCTGGCGAGGCCATGGCCTCGATCGAAAAGCTGCAGGGCCCGGACTGGTTCGGCCTGTTCAAATCCTTCCATCGCGGGCTTATCGCCGATGCCTCGGGCCTGCCCGAAAAGGCGGATGCGATCTACGCCGCCACCTTGCAGGACACCGCGACCGGCGCCGCCGCGCCCGAAACCTGGATGCGCAACGCGCAGGCCTATGCCTCCTTCCTTGCCCGCAAGGGTGACAAGGACAAGGCGCTGTCCGTGCTCGATCAGGCCGAGGCATTTGCACCCGGCAAGGTCGAGATATCGGCGCTTCGCGACAGGATGACCAAGGGCGAGAAGATCGAACCCTTCGTTGCCGGCCCGTCCGACGGCGCCTCGGAAATTCTGCTCGATCTCGCCACCGCGCTCAATCGCGGCGGCGGTGAGCCGTTCGTCCGCCTCTATCTGCAATACGCCCTGGCACTGAGGCCCGACAGCGACGCGGCCCTCGTCCAACTCGCCGCCGTCTCCGAGCAGTTGAAGGACGGCGAGGGCGCCATCGCCTTCTATCGCCGCATCCCGGCCGGTTCGCCGCTGAAGACGCTGTCGGAACTGCAGCTCGGCCTCAACCTTGCAGATCTCGACCGCTATGACGAGGCCATCGCCCATCTGAAGGCCCTCGTCGAAGCGCGTCCCGACGACATGCGCGCTTTTCAGGCGCTCGGTGGCGTCTATGCCTCGAAGGAGGATTTCCGCTCCGCGGCCGGTCTCTATGACAAGGCGGTGGCGATGCTGAAGGCCCCGACCCGCGCCGATTGGAACATTTTCTACCAGCGCGGCATCGCCTATGAGCGACTGAAGGAGTGGCCGAAGGCCGAGCCGAATTTCCGCAAGGCGCTGGAATTGTTCCCCGACCAGCCGCAGGTTCTGAACTATCTTGGCTATTCCTGGGTGGACATGAACACCAACCTCGAGGAAGGCCTTCAGATGATCCAGAAGGCCGTCGAGCTCAGGCCGAGTGACGGCTACATCGTTGATTCGCTGGGCTGGGCCTATTTCCGCCTTGGCCGGTTCGACGATGCGGTGCGCGAATTGGAACGTGCCGTTTCGTTGAAGCCGGAAGATCCGGTGCTCAACGATCACCTTGGCGATGCCTATTGGCGCGTCGGTCGCAAATTGGAAGCCACCTTCCAGTGGAACCAGGCTCGCGACCTCAAGCCGGATCCCGGCGTGCTCGCCGCCTTGCAGCAGAAACTGCTGAAGGGCCTGCCGCCGATCGAATCCAACACGGCGCAGGAAACCCCGAAGGTCAAGCCCGAACCGACGACTGCGCCAAAGGGCTGAATACGTCTGAATTCGATTATGCGGGGCTCGTCGCCGCTGTCGCTAAGGGTCTGGACTATAAGCCATGCTAATCGTGCGCGGTGCCGAGCACCGCTCGGAGCCCTGAGTCGTTCTGTTCCTCGATCCATCGGGTCGTACGGTCGTAGGCATCCGAAAACAACTCGGAATGCCGACTCCAATCCATGAAGCTGATCGTGTTGGAAACCTCCGGACAGATCAGGATATCCTCTTCGCCGACGGCAATGTCCTGCGGCCGGTGTGCCAGCATGCTCGAGGCAATGACCTGAAGCATGCTGGGAACCCGAGGCAAGCGGGCACGACCGAAAGGGTTCAGCAAGGCCAATGCCAGTTCGGAAGCTCCGGGGATGCGGTCATAGTCTATGTCGTATTTCTGCGGTGCACTCGACCCGAAGGTAACGATGACATTGGGTCCGGTCTTGAGCTCCTTCATCTGCTCCAGCGGCAAATTGTTCATGATAGCGCCGTCCACCAGCATATCGCCGTCATCCGTAAAGAACGGCGGCAGGACGCCCGGGATGGAGCCGGACGCCCGAACGGCGTGCCAGAGCTTTCCACGACGGTGAACATGGGGCTGACGGCTGCTCAGATTGGTCGAAAGCGCAAAGAACGGAAGCCAAAGATCCTCGATCAGAACGTCGCCGTATTCCAGCCGAAGGGCCCGATCAAACGCTTTGTGATCCAGAAGCGCGAAATGCGGCAAGGTGGGACGGCGAAACGCCCGGCTCTTGATAAATATGTTGTGGGTGCCTCGGTCGATCTGGTCGGCATCCAAGCCTCTTGCGAAGCCGGCCATCATCGCCGCGCCGGAACTTGTCCCGCCGAGATAGTCGAAGCAAGCGCCCGCCTCAACGAAAGCCTTGTAGACGCCTAAATGAGTGCTGCCGAGGGACCCACCCCCTGCCGCCACGAAGCCCAGTGCCTTGCCCGAAATAAATCGGACCAGGCGCTGGAAATCGGACCCGTCGTCCAGCGCTACATGGTGATGCTGGTCAACATAGGGTCGATCATCGAGCCATGCAGAGGTACCGGAGACCGCAGCCGAGCGATTGTCGTGAATTAGGACAAGCCGACTGGTCGATGGCGGATGGACCGATAGCGTCAGTTCCTCAGACGGGTTCAGGCGAGGCGAGCAGGACGCGTTGGCCAGCAACAGGACGGTATCGGCCTGGCGAATGCAGACTTGGGTCCATTCATTAGGTTCCTCATCGGCAACATAGACGATGAATTGGGCTTCCGCCTCCAGTTCGTTCAACCAGTTAAGGATCGGCTGGTCGTCGATCGGAAGACCTGGGAACTTCGCTTGGATGTCAAGCCGGGAAACGAACCGAGCGCGCGTGGCCGCGCCGAACGCTTGCCGCAGGTGCTGGATGAACACCGGTGAGATGCAACTTCCGCCGGCTGCAATGATCGCAAGCGTTCGGATCTTGGCGGGTTCCTTGAGACGCGACGAACTCGAAGATTGGATGGCAAACCGGCGCGCCAGAAATACCGTGACCGCCTCTCTCAGGCTCGGCAATGTCTCGGCCGCCTTCTCGAAATGACTGCGACCGATTTCAAGAACGATCGAATCGCGCGCTGCAAGGACAGTGGCCATGCGGGGTAGTCCCGCGAAGAAACCGATTTCACCGATGAGTTCACCCTGCGCGATCTCGGCGACCGATCCAGTCGAATCTCCTTTGTGTACCGTAAAGCGTCCAGACAGCACGATGAAAAACCTGTCCGACGCATCGCCTTCGCGAACCAGAACCTCACCGCGTCTCAGGACCCGACGGTCGGATTCGGCAGCTAAAGCCTCGAGCGCCAGCAACGACGCCCGATCGAACATCAATGTTGCCGACAATAAACTCGCTGCAAGAGAATCGACGGAGGACATCTGAGCCATCCCTTGGGAATTCATGACTTTTGTCTCCTCGAGGGTGCTGGACGCCCCGCCGGATGATACCACACATGAGAGCCGCCGACGGCTGAGGCGCGGGACTGATCGCTGGGCGCTCTCATCTCTGGCTCCCAGGAAGGGCCACGATCAGGCCGCCACGTCCCTGCCGTTTCGGCGTGTCGACGATTTCACTTGCGCCGTATGTCACGCGTTAGCTCACCCGATTGCCCTGGCTGCGGCCGGCCCCTTGCCTTGACGCTTGCCGGTGGGCGCTCTAGGGAGGGCCGCATCCCCGCCTTTCCCGTCGAGGCCGCCGTGACAGTTGATATCCCAGCCCATATGCATCCCAGCCGCTCGTTCCAGGGGCTGATCCTGACTTTGCATAACTACTGGGCGGATTATGGCTGCGTCGTTCTCCAGCCCTATGACATGGAAGTCGGTGCCGGCACGTTCCACCCGGCGACGACCTTGCGCGCGCTGGGGCCAAAGCGCTGGAACGCGGCCTATGTGCAGCCTTCGCGCCGGCCCAAGGACGGGCGCTACGGCGAGAACCCGAACCGGCTGCAGCACTATTACCAGTACCAGGTGATCCTGAAGCCGAACCCGCCCAACCTGCAGGAACTGTATCTCGGCTCGCTGGCGGCGATCGGCGTCGATCCGCTTCTGCATGACATCCGCTTCGTCGAGGACGACTGGGAAAGCCCGACGCTCGGCGCCTGGGGGCTGGGCTGGGAGTGCTGGTGCGACGGCATGGAAGTGTCGCAGTTCACCTATTTCCAGCAGGTCTGCGGCATCGAATGCGCGCCGGTGGCGGGCGAGCTCACCTACGGGCTGGAGCGCCTGGCCATGTATGTGCAGGGCGTCGACAATGTCTACGACCTCAACTTCAACGGCCGCGACGGCGCCGACAAGGTGACCTATGGCGAGGTCTTCCTGCAGGCCGAGCAGGAATATTCGCGGCACAATTTCGAATTCGCCAATACCGCGATGCTGCTTCGGCATTTCGAAGACGCCGAAGCCGAGTGCAAGGCGCTGCTCGATGCCGGCGCGCCCCTCTCCCCCCTCGAGGGGGAGATGCCCGCGGAGCGGGCAGAGGGGGTCGCCTCAGAAGGCACCGCAAGCAAGGTCCCAGCGACTCCTCCCGCGTCTGGCCACCCCCTCAAGGGGGAGGGGAACCACCGTCTGGTATTTCCCGCCTACGACCAGTGCATCAAGGCCAGCCACGTCTTCAACCTGCTCGACGCACGCGGCGTGATTTCGGTCACCGAGCGGCAGAGCTACATCTTGCGGGTGCGCAATCTGGCGAAAGCCTGCGGCGAGGCGTTTTTGCTGACGCAGGCGGGCGGGCTGGCGGCTTAGCTCCACAGGCTGTTTGCGATTTCGACTGAAGCGCTGATTGGCAATACGCCTTGACCGCTGGAACCAGCCATTGTCCGCAGCGCTTGTCTAACGCCAGGCATCGTGAACGTGCCATGAGCCTGCGCCGCAAAACAGGCGCTGAGCGCGAGGATCTGCAGGAATGTCGATGCCGTCTTCATAGTCGTTCAGCCAATAGTTCTCTGCCTGAGCGTTGGTCGCTTCAGCGCTGCGTTCGGTTCATGGAGATCTTTGACCCAAGGACGGACGACCCCGCTTCGACCCGACAGACAGCGGAATATTTTGGCAAACGTCCGTGGATGCGCCGATTGCATGGGGCCAGCCGAGTTGCTATGCCGCCTGGACCATTTCGCCGCGTGAGCACAATTTATGCCCGACCTGCTTTTAGAACTCCGTTCGGAAGAGATCCCCGCGCGCATGCAGCGCAAGGCGGCGGGCGACCTGAAGAAGATGATGACGGACGGTTTGGTCGAGGCCGGGCTGACCTATGAGGCGGCGCGCGAATATTGGACGCCGCGCCGGCTGGCGCTCGACATTCGCGGCGTGATCGCGCGCTCGAAGGACATAAGCGAGGAGATCAAGGGACCCTCGACCAAGGCGCCCGAACAGGCGGTCCAGGGTTTTCTGCGCAAGGCCGGTCTTTCCTCGATCGCCGAGGCGCATGTCCACGCCGATCCGAAGAAGGGCGACTTCTTTGTCGCCCATATCTCGAAGCCGGGCCGGGCGGCCGAGACGATAATCGGCGAACTGGTGCCGGGCATCATCCGCGACTTTCCATGGCCGAAATCGATGCGCTGGGGGCCGGCCTCGGCGAAACCGGGATCGTTGCGCTGGGTGAGGCCGCTGCAGTCCATCCTCTGCACCTTCGGCCCGGAGACCGAGGAGCCGGTGGTCGTCGATTTCGAGATCGACGGCATCCGCTCGGGCAACATCACCTACGGCCATCGTTTTCATGCGCCGGGCGCCATCGGCGTGCGCCGTTTTGACGACTATGCCGCCAAGCTGGAGGCGGCGAAGGTTGTGCTCGACGCCGACCGGCGCAAGCAGATCATCCTTGCCGACGCCAGGAATCTCGCTTTCGCCAACGGGCTCAACCTTGTCGAGGACGAGGGGCTGCTTGAGGAAGTGTCAGGCCTGGTCGAATGGCCGGTCGTGCTGATGGGCGAATTCGAGCAGGACTTTCTCGCCATTCCGGCCGAGGTGATCCGGCTGACGATCCGCGCCAACCAGAAGTGTTTTGTGACGCGGCCGCAGGGCACCGGCGAGGAGCTTTCCAACCGCTTCGTCCTGACCGCCAACATCGAGGCCAGCGACGGCGGCAAGGAGATCGCCCACGGCAACGGCAAGGTGGTACGCGCCCGCCTTTCCGACGCGCTCTATTTCTGGAAAACCGACCAGGGCGATTTGCCCGACCTCGACCAGTTGCAGGCATCGGCGGAAAAGTTCGGGCTCGATCTCAAGAAGCCGCTCGACCAGCGCATGGCCCGCCTCGACCATCTCGGCGTCACCTTCCACGCCAAGCTCGGCACGCAGGGTGAGCGGGTGGAGCGGATCAAGAGGCTGGCCGAAGAACTGGCGCCGATAGTGGCGAGCGGAATCTCCCCCCTTGAGGGGGAGATGCCAAGTAGTGGCAAAGAGGGCAGGCCAGAGGGGGTCGTTGCGCGTGGATCAGCGACCCCCTCTGTCGCCTTCGGCGACATCTCCCCCTCAAGGGGGGAGATTACCGCGCTTGCACGTCGCGCTGTCGTCCTGGCCAAGGCCGACCTCACCACCGAGGTGGTCGGCGAGTTCCCGGAATTGCAGGGCGCCATGGGCCGCAAATACGCGCTGCTGCAGGGCGAGCATCCCTCGGTCGCCGCCGCCATCGAGGAGCACTATAAGCCGCAGGGCCCGTCGGACCGCGTGCCGACCGATCCGGTATCGGTGGCCGTTGCGCTCGCCGACAAGCTCGACATGCTGGTCGGGTTCTGGGCGATTGACGAAAAGCCGACCGGGTCGAAAGACCCCTATGCGTTGAGGAGGGCGGCGCTGGGAGTGATCAGGATTTTGGTCGAGAATCGTGTCCGGCTTGCGCTGACATCTCTCTTCGACCGCGCTTACCAGATGGCGAACTATCTTGCGTCCGGACGGCCCTTTAGCGCCGACCTCCTGTCCTTCTTCCACGACCGCCTAAAAGTCTATCTGCGCGACCAGGGCGCGCGGCATGACTTGATCGATGCGGTGTTGGCCGGTGGCGCTGCCCCCTCATCCGGCCCTTCGGGCCACCTTCTCCCCGCTGGGGAGAAGAGGCTGGCACCGGCGTTGGCGACCTCTTCTCCCCTCGGGGAGAAGGTGGCCGCAGCGCGGCCGGATGAGGCGGCTTCGCGGTCCAACGACGATCTCCTGCAAATCGTCCGCCGTGTCAAAGCCCTTGGCACCTTCCTAGACACCGAGGACGGCAAGAACCTGCTTGCCGGCACCAAGCGCGCGGCCAACATCCTGGCGGCCGAAGAGAAGAAGAAAACGACGATCGCCGAAAATGTTGAGCCGGCTCTATTCCGGGAAGATGCCGAGAAATCGCTGTTTGCCGCGGTGAACCAGGCCGAGAAGGAAGCCGGCCAAGCGATTCACAACGAAGACTTTTCCGCCGCCATGCTGGCGCTTAGCGCGTTGCGTGAACCGGTTGATTCATTCTTCGAACGTGTTCTTGTGAATGATGAGGACCAGGCCGTGCGTGCCAACCGCCTGGCGTTGCTGGCGCGCATCCGGGCAGCGACCGACCAGGTCGCAGATTTCTCGAAGATCGCCGGCTGAGGCTTGGCAGTTCAGGCGAGCGTCCCGCGAACTTCTATCTGGCCTGGTCGATCTCGGGGATGGGCGTTGGTTGCGGCGCTGCGGGCTCAGGCGGGCTGTTCGTTGCCGTTGTTTTTTTTTCGGATTTTGCAGCTGCCCCGGGCGCTGCGGCAGCAGTTGCCGCAGCAGGTGCGGGGCTGGGCGCCGGCTTTGTGAAGGCGTCACCGACGATGCCGCCGCGAATGATCATCGGGCTTTGCGTGAAATCATGCTTGGGCTCGGGCTGGCTCGGGATCGCAGAAACTTTTTCATAGGTGACATCGGGCACTGGTTCGCCGAGCGCCACGATCGATGGCGTCGAGGAGTTGCCAGCCACCTTCGCCGGCTCAGGCGCGCCGAGCCTGATGACGGACGGGGTCGAGGATGGTGCACCGGGAACAACGAAGGACGAAGCCTGTGCTGTGCCCGCCGCCAGAGTGAGGCCAAGCGCCCCCAAAATACGCACCCAGACCATGATAGTTCCCCTTGCCCAACAAGCCGGCACCATAGCGTCCGGAAATTGATGCGGGCTTGCCAGGAAAGCCAGCATTTTAGCGATTGGCAATTCGCTTCCGCCGGACTTGCCCCGTGAACGTCACCGTATTACGCACCGACATCCGTAAGGTCCCGCTTCTGTAAGGTGATGAGAGTGGCTGAGATACTTGCCGCCGGCGAGGCGATGGAGCGGGCGCTGGCGCTGCTCGAAGGCGGCGATGTCGTCGCCATTCCGACCGAAACCGTCTACGGGCTGGCCGCCGATGCCACCAATGGCGTTGGCGTGGCGCGCATCTTCGAGGTCAAGGGCCGGCCGCGCTTCAATCCGCTGATCGCCCATGTCGCCGATCTGGCGATGGCTGAGCGCATCGCGCTGTTCGATCCCGTGTCGAAAAGCCTGGCGCAGACATTCTGGCCGGGACCGCTGACGCTGGTGCTGCCGCAGCGGCCCGGCAACGGCATTCATCCGCTGGTCACCGCCGGGCTCGATACGATCGCGCTGCGCATGCCGAAAGGCTTTGGCGGCCAACTGATCGCCAGGCTCGGACGCCCGCTTGCAGCGCCTAGCGCCAATTCCTCAGGCAGGATCAGCCCGACGACGGCGGAGGCAGTGGCCGCCGATCTCGGTCCAAAAATCAAGCTGGTGATCGATGGCGGCGCGACGTCGGTCGGGGTCGAATCGACAATCGTGAAGATAGAGGGCGAAAAGCTGCAACTGCTGCGGCCGGGCGGCATTGCCGCCGAAGAGATCGAAGCGGCCGCCGGCAGGAAGCTGCGGCGCGGCGCGGCGGGCATCGAGGCGCCGGGCATGCTCGCCTCGCATTACGCGCCGGGTGCTGCGGTGCGGGTCAACGCCGCAAAAGTCGCAAAGGGCGAAGCCTTGCTGGCGTTCGGCCCCCGCCGTGCGGAAGGCTGGCAAGGCGCCGCCGCCTTGCGCAACCTGTCCGCAACCGGCGACCTGCGCGAGGCCGCGGCCAACCTCTTTGCCCATATGCAGGATCTCGATCGCAGCGGCGCCAAGACAATCGCCGTCGAGCCGATCCCCTCCGACGGGCTGGGCGAGGCGATCAACGACCGGCTTTCGCGCGCCGCCGCCCCTCGTGACAAGATCGATGGAGCACCATAGTTTCCCATCCATGAACGACATCTCAAGGGATATCGACCCCGCCCTCATCGACCGCTTTGCGGCAATCGTCGGCGATAGATATGCGCTTCGCGACCAGCAGGATATCGCGCCTTACCTCACGGAGAGGCGCGGCCTGTGGCATGGCCGGACGGCGCTGGTGCTGAGGCCCGGCAGCGTCGACGAGGTCAGCCGCATCATGCAGCTGGCAACCGAGACGCGAACGCCGGTCGTGCCGCAAAGCGGCAACACCGGGCTGGTCGGCGCGCAGGTGCCGGACACGTCCGGCCGCCAGATCGTGCTGTCGCTGTCGCGGCTGAACCGCATCCGCGAGATCGACGTCCTGTCCAACACGGTCACCGTCGAGGCCGGAGTCATCCTGCAGACGCTGCAGGAAGCGGCCGATGCCGCCGACCGGCTGTTTCCGCTGTCGCTTGCCGCGCAAGGCTCCTGCCAGATCGGCGGCAATCTCTCTTCCAATGCCGGCGGCACCGGCGTTCTCGCCTATGGCAATGCGCGTGAGCTGTGCCTCGGCGTCGAGGTGGTGCTGCCGACCGGCGAGGTGTTCGACGATCTGCGCAAGCTGAAGAAGGACAACACCGGTTACGATCTAAAAAACCTGTTCATCGGTGCGGAAGGCACGCTCGGCGTCATCACCGCCGCCGTGCTCAAGCTTTTCCCAAAGCCCAAGGGGCGCGAGGTGGCCTTTGCCGGCCTATCGTCACCTGAGGCGGCACTGTCCCTGTTCAGCCTGGCGATGGATCGCGCCGGTGCCGCACTCACTGCTTTCGAGCTGATCGGCCAGAGGCCCTACGATTTTACGCTGCTGCACGCGCCAGGCGTCGTGCGGCCGCTGTCCGGCGATTGGCCATGGTATGTGCTGATGCAGATCTCTTCGGGTCGCTCGGCTGAGGATGCGAGGGCCCTCATCGAGGAGGTGCTCTCAGCCGGCCTCGAGCAGGAGATCGTCGGCGATGCGGTGATTGCGGCGAGCATCGCGCAGGGCGATGCCTTCTGGAGTTTCCGCGAGCTGCTGCCCGAGGCGCAGAAGCCCGAAGGCGCCTCGATCAAGCACGACATTTCTGTGCCGGTGGCGGCCATCCCGCAATTCATCGAAAAGGCAGCCGGCGCCGTTCAAGCGGTTAGCCCCGGTGCGCGCGAGGTGTGTTTCGGCCACATGGGCGACGGCAATCTCCACTACAACATCTCCCGGCCGATCGGTGGCGATGACGAGGCGTTTCTCGGGCTCTATCACGCCATGAACAAGGCCGTGCACGATGTCGTGCGCAGCCTTCACGGCTCGATCTCGGCCGAGCACGGCATCGGCCTGCTGAAGCGGGATGAATTGATCGCGACAGCGCCGCCGATGGCGATCGAACTGATGCGCAGGGTGAAGACGGCCTTCGACCCGGCCGGCATCATGAATCCCGGTAAGGTTATCTGATCCTTTCGCCGTCTTGTGAATGGTTGCATTCCGATAACCATCGCCTCGAGATCAGCAAAATTTAACCGACTTTCTTAAGCGCTGCGATAAGAAGCCCGCGCTAATGTTTCCCCACAACGAGGCTGGAAAAACCGGCCCGGAGAACCGGAAGACCGGCTCTCAGGAGAGACAGGAAAGGCACGATATGAACACTGGACTGAAGCCAGTCTGGGCTGGGCGCAATATGCGTCTCGACCCACTCCGCCTGCCGCAGGTGGTGAGCTACGCGACGCGCGACGACTATGGCGACGTTACCTTCACCATCGACCATCGTGGCGCCGTCATTCGCCGCGTGCTGGAGATGAGCGGCCTGCCGGCGTTCATCGCTCTGCCCGCCAATGCGTTTCGTGGCGTGGCAGCCCGCGCAATGGAGGACCCGGACGGCAATGTCACGGTGACGCTGGAGCTTCTGCACAATGATCCGATGCTTTCGGTGCCGCTGCTGGTGGCCGACGATCTCGAGGATGTCGCCGCCGACTGGCGCGCCTGGGCCGATGCCTACCGTCTGCCGATGCTTCTGATCGAATCCGACGGCATCGCCCGCACCCTGGAGGAATCGCTTGGCGTCGCCATCAAGACATTACCCGCGCAGGACCGTCGCAGGGGTCGGCTTTCGACCATGCGTCGTCCGCGCTTCCTCGCCCGCCGCAGGGCCGGCGCCCTCGGCCTCAGGCTGGTGATCGGCGGCCAGGAAATTATTTCGCGCGACGAATAGAGCGAGCGCTTTCCCTTCTCCCACAAGGGGGCCCACAGGGGAGAAGGTGGCCGCCCACGGGTCTTGCCTCCGGCAAGCCCGAGGACAGGCTCAGCGGCCGGATGAGGGGTGTTCCAGGAAACGCGAACGCCTCATTTGTTCCAACACCCCTCAACCTTCTCGGCGCTACGCGCCGATCCACCGCCCGGGGCGAGTCGCGGGCCTCGCCCGCCCTTCGGGCCCCACAAGGGGAGAAGGAAAAAAGCCGCTACACCAGCGGCTTCAGCGCCACCCATAGCGCACCGCCGATCAGGCCGAGGAACACCAGCCAGCCGACCTGGTTGTTCGACCTGAACAGAAGCATGCACTGGTCGGGATCGTCGATGTCGAGCACGGTGATCTGCCGCGCCATATGGGCGCCGGCGGCGACCAGCCCGGCCAGCGCCGGCACCGGCGCCTGCGCCGCCGCGAAGGCGACGGCGAAGCAGACCAGCGCTCCGCCATAAAACCCGACGAGCCAGGTCTTGGTGTTGTCGCCGAACAGTCGTGCGGTCGAGCGCACGCCGACGATGGCGTCGTCTTCCTTGTCCTGATGCGCATAGATCGTGTCGTAGCCGATCACCCACAGGATCGAGCCGATATAGAGCATGACGGCCGGGCCATCGAGATCGCTGAACTCGACCGCCCATCCCATCAGCGCACCCCAGGAAAAGGCAAGGCCGAGAACCAGTTGCGGCCAATTGGTAAATCGCTTCATGAACGGGTAGATGGCGACGACGGCGAGCGAGCAGATGCCGAGCAGGACGGCAAAGCTGTTGAACTGCAGAAGCACGGCGAGTCCAACCAGTGCCTGGACCACGAGAAACGCCCAGGCCTGCCGGCGCGTGACCTTTCCCGCCGGCAGCGGCCGCGAGCGCGTGCGTTCCACCTGGTTGTCGATGTCCTGGTCGACCAGGTCGTTGTAGGTGCAGCCGGCGCCGCGCATGGCGACGGCGCCGATCAGGAACAGCACGAGATACCATGGCGCCGGCAGCAGCGAGAGCAGGGGATCAGTAGGGCGTGGATAGGCACTCGCGGCAAGGGCTGCCGACCACCAGCACGGCCACAGCAGCAACTGCCAGCCGATCGGCCGGTCCCACCGGGCAAGCTGCGCATAGGGCCATGTCAGGCGTGGCAGAATGCGGTAGACCCAGTGGCCGCTCGGCGCATCGGCGACGCGGCCCTGGGCTGCTTTCGACTGGATGGGTTCCATTGTGCTGAAGTGGCAGCAGCGGCGAACGCCGTCAAGCGTCAAGCGGGCCGAACCATTCCCCGTTCCCGTGTGGAATTGCGCTCAAAGTCTTCCAAATGTCTTGACCCATCGTACGGGGCGCAATAGCGCAGTCCTGATCGTGGAATGGCAAGGGATCTGGGCATGCGCGTATTGTTGATCGGCTCCGGCGGCCGCGAACATGCTTTGGCCTGGAAGATCGCGGCCTCGCCGCTGCTGACCAAGCTCTACGCGGCGCCCGGCAACCCCGGCATCGGCCGCGAAGCCGAACTGGTGACGCTCGACATTGCCGATCATGCGGCGGTGGCCCGGTTCTGCACGGAGAAAAAGATCGACCTCGTCGTGGTCGGGCCGGAAGGGCCGCTGGTCGCCGGCATTGCCGACGACCTCCGCGCTGAAAACATTCGCGTCTTCGGCCCGTCCAGGGCGGCGGCGCGGCTGGAAGGTTCTAAGGGTTTCACCAAGGATCTCTGTGCGAAATACGACATCCCGACCGCCGCCTATGGCCGCTTCCGCGATCTGGCGTCGGCCAGGGCCTATGTCGAAAAGACCGGCGCGCCGATCGTCATCAAGGCCGACGGCCTCGCCGCCGGCAAGGGCGTTACCGTCGCCATGAATTTGGCCGAGGCGCTGGCAGCGCTCGATGCCTGTTTCGACGGGTCCTTCGGACAGGCCGGCGCGGAGGTGGTGGTCGAGGAGTTTCTCACCGGCGAGGAGGCGAGCTTCTTTTGCCTGTGCGACGGCGTCACCGCGCTGCCGTTCGGCACCGCGCAGGACCACAAGCGCCTCGGTGACGGCGACGTCGGTCCGAACACCGGCGGCATGGGGGCCTATTCGCCGGCTCCGGTGATGGCGCCGGAGATGATCGACCGCACCATGCGCGAGATCGTCGAGCCGACCATGCGCGGCATGGCCGAACTTGGCGCGCCGTTTTCGGGCGTGCTGTTTGCCGGGCTGATGATAACACGCGAGGGGCCGAAGCTGATCGAATACAACACCCGTTTCGGCGATCCGGAATGCCAGGTTCTGATGATGCGGCTGAAGGACGATCTCCTGGTCCTGCTCAACGCTGCCGCCGACGGCCAGCTTGCACATACCTCGGTGCGCTGGCGCAACGAGGCGGCGCTCACCGTGGTGATGGCGGCAAAGGGTTATCCCGGCACGCCGGAAAAGGGCTCGGTCATCCGCGGCGTCGAACAGGCCGCGGGTGATGGCGTCGAGATCTTTCACGCCGGCACCGCCATCGACAGCGGCGCGCTGGTCGCCAATGGCGGCCGTGTGCTCGGTGTCACGGCGACCGGCGGCACGGTCGGCGAGGCGCAGCGGCGAGCCTATGCCGCGCTCGACCGGATCGATTGGCCGCAAGGTTTTTGCCGCCGTGACATCGGCTGGCAGGCCGTGGCCCGCGAGCGGGCGCGTTGACGTACAAGATTAGCGGGGCAAGATCAGCGGGGCAAGATTAACGGGGGCGACCATCCAACTCGGTCGACGCAGTGCTGACCGGATCGGTGGGCGCGGCTTCAACGGCCGATGCGGAGGGCTTTTCCTTTCGCAGCCACCCCAGATAGTCGGCGATCCGGCGCGGAAGACGCAGCGCTGTCCCTACGGCAGGCATTTGCAAGCTGCCGCGGAACTTGGCCCAGCCCGCGCTGAACATGGCGACCATTTCGGTGAAGCTCGGCGGCGGCGCCACTGTCGCATAGGTAAGGGTGACATTGCCGGCAAGGCCGGCCGCCCGCGAGAGAGGCAGCGGTATCGAGGCGAGGTAATCCGGCTGCGCGTCGATCAGGCCGCCGAACGGCCATTGCGCGCGCAGGGCGGCGGCATCCATCGGTGCGACATTGACATCGATGTCGTTCGGCGTGCCAGCCACCCGATAGGGGCAGCGGAACCGGCCGCAATTGGCTTTTGCCGAAAACTGCCAGAGTGCGTAGCCTTGCCAGTTGCCCATCGGAAAATGCACGCCGATGTCGGGCTTGTAGCGCGCATACCAGAGCGGCAGCCGCGACAGCAGCCGGTATTTGTACTTGTTGTCGGCGATGTGCTTGGCGGTCTTGCCGTTGGTGTAGAGCACCGGAAAACGGCCAATCCGCCGATGCACATGGCGCACGAACTCCTCTGCATCCTCGAGCGACATCCATTTCGTCGGGTCGTCATCCTCGATGTCGAGGGCGAGCAGGTCGTCCGGACCAGGTTTCGCGAAATTGATGAAATTATTGGCCTGTCCGACGGGGTTGCCCGGGCGGGCGAGATGGTAAGCACCCCATTTCAGGCCGAGCGCCTTGGCCACCACCTTGCGCGTCTGGAACAGTTCCTGTGCCACCGCATGGCGCTTCCACAGCGCCTTGCAGAGCCGCGTCGCGGTCTCGTCGCCGAAACAGAAATACGCTGGTGGCATCCCGTCGGACGCCTTGTTGATGAAGCCGACGATGCGCTTGTCGGTGGCAAGCTCGGTCCAATCGATGGGATTGTATTCGTAGGCGTCGATCACCAGCGCCCGGTCGGCATTCTTCCAGGGCGCGGAGAAGTCCGAGGCTTGTGCCGGCGCCAACGCCATTGCCGTCGCGGTCGCGACGGCGAGGAGTCCTGGGCGGCGAAGAGGGTGCGCCGGCGGCTTCAAACAGCAGATCCTTGCTGGCCAAAGCCTGATCCTGAACCGCCATGGTTAAGGAAATACTTTCGGCGGCCCGCGGCGACCGCCGCAATCGTGCCGGGGATGGCTTTGCTGGTCATCAACGGAGGGCGAGCGGGTGGAACGGGTCGGGCGCCGGCGCTTGCGGCAGCGTCCCCTCAGCCTGGCGCTTGCGGTGATGGGCCAGCGAGCATTGCGGCGAACACAGGATGCCGCGATCCGACCAATAGGCGGCGCCGTCCTCGATCTTGCCCCGATGGTGCCAAAAACCTGCCGCTCGATAGGGCAGGCCGCATTCGGTGCAGCGATAGGCGTCAGGTCTGGCGAGCACGGGCGGTCCCCTCCGGTATTCTTGATCGGTCGCCGGTCGACTTGTCCGGCTTTTTGCCGATTTTAGCGTGAACAATTCCAATTGCAAAATCTGCGTGACAAAATTTGACGTTTACGTAAAAAGAACATGGAGAGGCGACCCAAAAGCGGATGGTTTTGTGTCGGCACGGATCTTAAGTTGGCTTGCCGGACAGAGGAGGAGCGAGCGGCATGTACCGGGCACCAGTCGAGGAAATCGCCTTCACGCTGAAGCATGTGGCTGGCTTGAAGCCGGCGCTTGACGCCGGCACTTTTGGCGACCTTGGCGAAGACCTCGTCGACGCCATTCTGGTGGAAGCCGGCCGCTTTGCCAGCGAAGAGGTCGCGCCGCTCTACAAGGTCGGCGATGAACAAGGCGCGGTGCTGAGCGGCGCTGCCGTCACCATGCCGCCCGGCTGGAAGGAACTTTATCGCCGCTGGATCGACGGCGGCTGGAACGCGCTGTCAGCGCCGGAGGAATTCGGCGGCCAGGCGCTGCCGACCATGCTGGGCGTCGCCGCGCTCGAAATGTGGAACTCCGCCGCCATGGCCTTCGGCATCGGCCCGACGCTGACCATGGGGGCGGTCGAAGCGCTCGACAAGCATGCCTCACCGGCGCTGAAGGCCAAATACCTGGAAAAGCTCGTCTCAGGCGAATGGATGGGCACGATGAACCTGACCGAGCCGCAGGCCGGCTCGGACCTGAATGCCTTGCGCACCCGCGCCGAGCCGGCCGGCGACGGCACCTACCGCATCTTCGGCCAGAAGATTTTCATCACCTATGGCGAGCACGATCTTACCGACAACATCATCCATCTGGTGCTGGCGCGGCTGCCCGACGCGCCGGCCGGCACGCGCGGCCTTTCGCTGTTCCTGGTGCCGAAATTCCTTGTCGGCGACGACGGCGCGCCTGGCGCACGCAACGACGTCTTCTGCTCCGGGCTGGAGCACAAACTGGGCATCCACGCCTCGCCGACCTGCACCATGATCTATGGCGACGGTTTCGAAGGGACCGCCCCCGGCGCGATCGGCTGGCTGATCGGCGAGGAAAACAAGGGCCTCGCCTGCATGTTCACCATGATGAACAATGCGCGGCTCGCCGTCGGCATGCAGGGCGTTGCGGTCGCCGAAACTGCCACGCAGAAGGCGCTCGCCTTCGCCAATGAACGCCGGCAAGGCAAGGCCGCGAGCTATGATGGCAACGCCATGGCGCCGATCGTCCATCACCCCGACGTGCAGCGCAATCTCCTGACCATGAAGGCGCTGACCCAAATTGCGCGCGCCATCAGCTATTGCTGCGCGCACGCCATCGACCATGCGCGCGTATCCGTCGGCGATGAAGCCGTCCATTGGCAGGAGCGCGCCAATCTGCTGACGCCGCTGGCCAAGGCCTTTTCCACCGATGTCGGCGTCGAGGTCGCCTCGCTCGGGCTGCAGGTTCATGGCGGCATGGGATACATCGAGGAGACCGGTGCGGCAGCACTTTATCGCGACGCGCGCATCGCGCCGATCTACGAAGGCACCAATGGCATCCAGGCGATAGACCTGGTGGCGCGCAAGCTGCCGCTCGGTGGCGGCGAGCATGTGCATGGTTACATCGCCGAACTGAAAGCCGTCGCCAATCAAGCGCGGATCTCGAACCTTCAAGGTTTTGGCCGCACCGCCGATGGCCTCGACCAGGCGCTCGATGATCTCAGCCAGGCGACGCGCTTCCTGCAGGGGTTGCTCGCCGACGGCCGCTCGGACGCGGCGCTGGCCGGCGCGACGCCGTATCTGAGGCTGATCTCGCTGGCGGCGGGCGGCGCCTATCTGGCGCGCGGCGCGCTTGCCGATCAAAGCCGCATCGCCGTTTGCCGTTTTTACGCCGAAAACCTGCTTGGCGAGGCGAGCGCGCTGAAGGAGCGTGTCATCGGCGGCGCCGACAGCCTTGCCACTGCCGGCCAGACACTGATTTCTGCCTGACAGCCACCAGGTTGACGTTTCACAAAGCCCGGCGTTTCACAAAGGATCACCCGTGACAGACCATATCCTCGTCGAGCGCCAGGGCGCCATCCAGATCATCCGCATGAACCGTCCGGACAAGAAGAACGCCTTGACGCGGGCCATGTATGCGAAAATGTCCAAAGCCCTTGCCGAGGGCGACGCCGATCCGGCGATCCGCGTCCATGTCTTCCTCGGTGTTCCAGGCGCCTTCTCGTCCGGCAATGACCTTGCCGATTTCATGGTCGTCGCCACCGGCGGCGAGGGCGGCACCGAAGTCTGGGATTTCCTGATGGCGCTGGCCAGGACGGAAAAGCCGATGATCTCCGGCGTCGACGGCATCGCGGTCGGCATCGGCACCACGCTCAACCTGCATTGCGACCTGACCTTCGCCACGCCGCGCACACTATTCCGCACGCCCTTCGTCGATCTCGGACTGGTCCCCGAGGCGGGGTCGAGCCTGCTTGCGCCGCAGATTCTGGGCCGGCAAGGCGCATTCGCGCTGCTTGGCCTCGGCGAAGGCTTTTCGGCCGAGCGGGCGAAAGCCGCCGGACTGATCTACGCAGTGGTCGAGGAGAACGAACTCGAAGCCGCCGTGCTTGCCGCTGCCGGGCAGGTTGCGGCCAAGCCACCGCAGGCACTGAAGATCGCGCGTGACCTGATGCGCGGTTCGCGTGAAGCCCTCGTTGACCGCATCAGCCAGGAAAGCGAGCATTTTCGCGCGCGGCTCAAATCCGATGAGGCCCGCGCCGCCTTGATGGCCTTCATGACCAGGAAGAAGGGATAGCTGGCGCTACTAGAGTCTAGCATATGTCATGCACATGCATTACATTGTTTGCTGGCGAAGGAGACTGCCATGGCGTCGAACGCACTGGTCCAGACCCGTATTGACGCTGAAGTGAAGGAACGCGCCACGGCGGTTCTGGAAAACATGGGGCTCACGGTTTCCGATGCCGTTCGTATCTTGTTGACGCGCACCGCCAATGAGGGCGCCTTGCCGCTCGAACTTGTCAGCAACAGTGACGCCCATGATGCCTGGTTCCGGGCAAAAGTTCAGCAGGCGCTCAAGGATACGCGGCCGGACGTTGAAGACGTCGACGCCGAATCCCATTTTGCTGCACGCCGGGCGGCAGCGCCTCGCAAGGCGGGGGCAGGTGAGTCTTGAGGCTGGTCTGGGTACGGTTTGGCAAGGTGGTTCGGCAGGTATCGCCCAGGCTCCTTGGTGAAGCTGCTTAAGGGACAGCCGCTCAGGGATAAAGTCTTGTCTTGTCCCAGCCGCCCTCAGCGTTGCGCGAGAAGACAATGCGGTCGTGCAGCCGGAAAGGCCGGTCGTGCCAGAACTCGATCGTCTGCGGCACGATGCGGAAGCCTGACCAGTGTTTCGGCCGTGGGATCTCGCCGATCGCATGGCGCGCCGTGTATTCGGCAACGGCTTTTTCCAGTGCGAAACGGCTCTCCAGCGGCCGCGACTGTTTCGACGCCCATGCCCCGATGCGGCTGCCGCGCGGACGCGTCGCGTAATACGCGTCCGCTTCCACGTCGGTAACGATCTCCACCGGCCCCCGTGCACGCACCTGCCGGCGCAGCGATTTCCAGTGAAAGCACATCGCCGCCTTCATGCTGCCAAGAATCTCGCGGCCCTTGGCGCTCTCGAAATTCGTGTAGAACACAAATCCGCTTTCATCGAACCCCTTGAGCAGCACCATCCGCACGTTCGGCATGCCCTCGGCGTCCACGGTCGCCAGCGCCACGCTGTTGGGATCGTTGATCTCGCTCTTCGTCGCGTCGTCAAGCCATGTGGCAAACAGGCGGAATGGCTCGGCAGCCTCGGCAAAGTCACCGCTTGTTAACTCAGTTTCGCTCATAGTTTTTCCAAATTCTATTGCCGGCCGGGGGAGATTGCCGATTGTCGCGCATCGCGCAACTTTTTGACAGCAGGCAATGGGGCCTTATTGCTTCGGCCAGCGCGCAAATTGCGGTCAAGGCCGCCGCGATCGTGCTGGTCGCCTTGCCGCTTGCCGCTTGCGGTGCTGGCGGCTTCAGTTTGGAGCAGGCGGAGGTCGACCGTACGATCCTCACCAGCAGCACGCCCGCTGTTGCCTCGCCGATCGATCAGGATCGCGCCTCGGACCAGGCGACGATCCGCAACGCGGTGTCTTCCGCCGATATTCAGGAACTTGCCGGGCAGGCCGTTCCGTGGGCCAATTCCGATACCGGTTCGCGCGGCTCGATCACCGAACTGGCGGAGTCCAGGGACAACGGCCAGCTTTGCCGCCGCTTCACCGCCTCACGCGAAAGCTTCGACGGCGTCGCCCTGTTCAAGGGCGAGGTGTGCCTGGCCGGCGCCGGCGCCTGGCAGATGCAGGACTTCAAGGCGCTCTGATTTTCCGCCATCATATGACCGTAAGCTACTGGAATTTCTTCCTATGCGAGCGCATATAGATGGCAATCATGGACTCACTCCTTCTCCAGGGCAGGAAGCATGCGCGACCCCTATGAGGTGCTGGGCGTTGCCAAGAACGCATCGGCCAAGGATATAAAATCGGCGTACCGCAAACTCGCCAAGGAGTATCATCCGGACCAGAATCCGGATCCTAAGGCGAAGGAGCGGTTTGCCGCCGCCAACCAGGCTTACGAGATCGTTGGCGACGAGAAGAACCGGGCGGCTTTCGATCGCGGCGAGATCGATGCCGAGGGCAAGCCGCGCTTTCAAGGCTTCGAGGGCGCCGCCGGCAGCGCCGATCCGTTCGCCGGTTTTCGCCGGCAGCAAGGGCCGGGCGGCTCGCGTTTCGAGTTTCGCTCAGGCCGACCGAGCGGCGATCCGTTCGACGGCAGCAGCGACATCTTCAGCCAGATTTTCGGCGAGACCTTTTCTCGCGGCGCCGGCATGGGCGCCGGCCGGCAGGCGCCGTCCGGCGCCGACCTTAACGTGACGCTCGACATCACCATCGAAGAAGCGGCGACTGCCGAGAAGGTAACGGCGATGTTTCCCGACGGGCGCAAGGTCGCCGTCAAGCTGCCAGCCTATGTCGAGGACGGCCAGACCATCCGCCTGAAAGGCCAGGGCGAGCAAGGGCCGGGGCAACCGGGCGATGCGCTGGTCAAGATCCGCTTCCGGCGGCATCCGCGCTACCGTGTCGAAGGCCGCGATCTCCACGCCGACCTGCCGATTGCGCTGGCGGATGCCGTGCTCGGTGCCAAGGTGGCGGTCGAAACGCCGACCGGCAAGGTTGCAGTCAATGTTCCCGCCTGGTCGAGCTCGGACAAGGTCCTGCGGCTGAAGGGCAGGGGCCTGCCGGAAAAAGTCGGCGGTCACGGCGATCTCTACGCGCATGTGCGGCTGATGCTCCCTGAGGGTGGCGACAGCGATCTCGAAGCGTTGATGCGCAACCGCAAACGCTAGCCTGGCGCGTCAAGGCGCGCTGCGCCGCAAACGCTCTTGTCTCTCACCTGTCCGTCTTGTTCGACTGCAGGGCTCAGCCGCATTCCGCGACATCGCTCGATGGCCGCCCGGAACACGGCCGGCTCGCGCCAGGCGGATCAGTCGCTCGTCGCCGAGAGCGTTTTCTTTTGCGCGGGCGGAATAAACCCGCGGCCGCCCCGTTTCCAGCCCATTGGTCGACTAACGAAATTGTCCGTCAAACGAAGAGCAACGAAGGAGCGCGTCGGATTGCTGGGTCATGCTTTATCGAGTTTGGAAAGTGCGTTCGCGGAAATCCGGGCGATGTATCGAAACGACAGGTTCAGCAGGGTTTTCGCGCTGATAGTGATATGCCTGAATATCCTCGTCATCACCGTTCCCTTCGCGATCGAGGCGCTTCGATCTGTTGGAATTTCACACTACGATCTGCCAGCGCGTCTCAACATCAGCAGGGATGGATCGCTGCCCGAGATGTTCAACTACGGGCAGGCCGCGCTTTGCGCCCTGTTTCTGTTCGGCGTCTGGCTTCGAACCAGGGAGCATATGTTTCTTGCCTGGTCCCTGATTTTCAGTTTTGTGACGCTCGACGACGCCACCCGTTTCCATGAGCGCGGCGGCCTGCTGCTGGCAGCGACATTCGACCTCGTTTCGCTGCCGGGCATGCGGGCTCGCGACACCGGGGAAATCATCACCTGGTCGGCGGTCGCGCTCGGCCTGCTGGCGCCGCTGTTGTGGTCATTCTGGCAAAGCAGACCGAGGCAACAAGCCCTCGGATCGGTGTTTTTGCTGCTGTTCGCGTGTCTTGTGGGTTTTGCCGTGGTGGTTGACATGCTGCACTTCCTGACGGGCTCGAAGCTCGTTGGCTACGCGGAAGACGGCGGCGAGATGCTGTCGATTGCCGTCGCCTGTTGCTGTGCGTTCATCCTCTATCGCGGGCTGGGGCGTGATGCGGATCTTCAGGCAATGGATCCGAGCCTGCCATTCTCAAAGCGGACATAACCGAATTGCGGAAACGGCCGCGCGAACAGGAGGAATAAGTTTGGCTCCGGCCCGTTACCCCGGGATCATTCCGGGAGGAGCCAATGCCGTCGCACCTGTTTCCGTCCGTTCCAACGCGCTGGTTCCGGCGTCGTTCAGAACACCAAGGTGTGAAGTCGAAGCCTGCCATGCCGGCGAAACCTTGCCGCTGGCGCGCCCTTCACCTCGCCCTGCCACTGATGGTCTTCCTGTGCGGCGCTTCGCCAGCGGCCAACGCGGTCGTGCCGGGCACCGACGCCAATGTCGTCACAGCAATCGACGTATCGGACTCGATCGGCCGATATGAGGAATGGCTCCAGCAGGCCGGGCTCGTGCGGGCGCTCGTCCACCCCGACTTCCTGCGCGCCGCCACCGCCGGCCCGCGGCGTCGGATCGGGCTCGCCGTCTTCACATGGTCAAGCGATGGCAAGTTCGACCTGTTGGTGCCCTGGACCGTCATCGGCTCGGCCGAGGACGCCGCGCGCGTGTCTCAGGCGCTCGCTTCGGTGACGCTCATCGATCGAACCCATTACGGAGGCGGCGATATGGAGCAGGATCGCGACGGCGACGCTGATCCCGCGGCGATGCACGATCGTCTGACAGACATGTCGGAGGCGATCGCCTTTGCTTCGCTCCTGTTGACGTCATCGCCGCACGCGACGCAGCGCGCGGTCATGAACATCTGCGCCAACGGAGCCGACAATTTCGCGGGCGGAACAGAATCCTCGCGAGACGCGGCGCTGGCGCAAGGTTTTACGATCAACGGATTGGTCCTGGGGCAGGATGCGGAACTTGCGCAATATTTCCGCTCCAGCGTGATCGGCGGTCCGGGAGCGTTCGCCATGGACATCTCGGATGCGAAAGACGCCGGTGAATTCATGACGAGGAAACTTGTTCGCGACCTGTTGGCGTCGGCGCCGGCAGATGCGCCTCGTTTCAGGATCGAGTGACCGCTTCGATGCACAACTACACTTGCAGAACTGCTGCACGACATGGCGTGGCGTCTTTTCGTCAATTCTCGCTTGAGCGCGCCACAAGCGCTTCGCCCAGGCAATCGATACTCAGGTCGGAAGGTCAGCCGGGCGGGCACTGTCCGTTTTGAGCGCTTGAAGGGGCTCTGTGCCTGTGCGATAGCCACTTCACGAAGCAGCAAATCTTGCGGAGAGCGCTCACATGGCGGGTGGACAAGGCATTATGGCCGGCAAGCGCGGGCTTGTCCTTGGCGTCGCGAACAATCGGTCGATCGCCTATGGCATCGCCAAGGCCTGCGTCGACCATGGCGCCGAAATCGCGCTGACCTATCAGGGCGAGGCGTTCAAGAAGCGCGTCGAGCCGCTGGCGGCGGAACTCAACGCCCATGTCGCCGGCCATTGCGATGTGACCGATCCGACAACGCTCGATGCGGTATTCGACGACATCGCCAAGCGTTGGGGCAAGCTCGATTTCCTCGTCCACGCCATCGCCTTTTCCGACAAGGACGAGCTGACAGGCCGCTATGTCGAGACGACGCGCGACAATTTCCTGCGCACGATGGACATCTCGGTGTTTTCCTTCACCACCATCGCCAAGCGCGCCGAGGCGCTGATGACCGATGGCGGCTCGCTGCTGACGTTGACTTATTACGGTGCGGAAAAAGTGATGCCGCACTACAATGTCATGGGTGTTGCCAAGGCAGCGCTCGAAGCCAGCGTGCGCTATCTGGCCGTCGACCTTGGCGCCAGGAAAATCCGTGTCAACGCCATCTCCGCCGGTCCTATCAAGACGCTGGCAGCCTCCGGCATCGGCGATTTTCGCTACATCCTGAAGTGGAACGAATACAATTCGCCGCTAAAGCAGACGGTGACGCAAGAGGAGGTCGGCGATTCAGCGGTCTATTTCCTTTCAAACCTTTCACGCGGCGTCACCGGCGAGGTCCACCATGTCGATTCCGGCTACCATGTCGTCGGCATGAAGGCGGTCGACGCGCCTGATATTTCGACCGTCAAGGAATAGACCCGCCTCGGACATACTCTCCCGCCCGTTTTCGACCGCTCTCCGGATGACCTGATGTATCCGCTCGTCTATATCGCGCGCCATGGCCAGACGGTGTGGAACGCCGAGTCCCGGCTGCAAGGACAGGCCGACACCGATCTCAACCCGCTCGGCCGCGAGCAGGCGACCGGCAATGGCCATCGGCTGGCGGAACTCGTTCAAAATCCCGAAGATTTCGATTTTGTCGCCAGCCCGATGCAGCGAACGCGTGAGACTATGGAACGCATTCGCATGGCGATGGGGCTCGATCCCCAAGTTTACCGCACCGATCCCCGCCTTGTCGAAATGAGTTTCGGCGACTGGCAGGGTTTCACCTTTCCCGAACTCGAGGCCCGGCATCTCGGCTCGGCCAGGGAGAGGCGCCTCGACAAGTGGAATTTCCTGCCGCCCGGCGAGGGCGCCGAAAGCTATCAAATGCTGCTCGAACGGGTGAAGCCGTGGTTCGACGCGCTGGACCGCCGGACGGTCTGCGTGACGCATGGCGGCGTCGTGCGCGTCCTGTTCCGCATGGTGCTGGGGATGCCCGAGAAAGAAGCCGCCAGGCTGAATGTGCCGCACGATCGCTTGCTCAGGCTGGAGGGCCGACGCCTGGAGTGGCTCTAATGCATGTCGCCCAAAAGCATGCCCACGGGCCCGCCTTCTACTGGCCCAACGATCTCAACGCCGCTGCCTCGTCTTCCCGTGACAGAGGCTCATGCGCTCCGGTTGCCGCGAGATAGGAATCGAGCGCTTCCGAAGACGAGGCCGGTGCATATCCGCCATCGCGCGCGGGCGCAACGACGGCAAAATTCACCGCCCAACCATGATCCGAGTGGCACGCCACGGATATGACGGTCGAGCGGTTGGCAGAATCGATTTCGAATTCGCGGCACAAGGAACCGGTTCCATCGCGAAACGTGGCTACGGCACTGATCCTGTCGGTGGAGCCTGCCAGCACGGCTTCTTCGCCGGACGCCACCTGCCCGAGCGCCTCTGAAAGAGGGCTGTCCTGCCCTGCCACCTCAAGTCCATGCGGCTGGTTTTGGCTGGCAAATCCAAAAAAATATCCGCCGAACCCAAAAACGACTGCAACCAGCGAAGCAGCCAGCGGCATGATCCAGGATCCCCGGGGGGCGCGGCATTGCCTGATTGTCCCCCGCCCTGAAGGCAACGACACGCGTGGCCTCGCTGGCGTGCGATGGAACGCTGCGCCACCTGGCCTCGTCGATCATTCGCTGCACGGACTGGCTGAGCCGTTCGGGAACGGGTTCATCGAGAACCGGCATCAGTGCCTCATTGACCTGAATGCGGGTTTCCAGGAACAGCGCGACCCGGCTGGCGATATCCGGCTGCATGGCTTTCTCGATGGCTGCGGCAGTCGTGTCGTCGAGTTCGCCGTCTGCAAGGGCCATGAGCGTTTCGTCAGCAAACTCGCATCTGATCATTTCTGTTCTCGCCCTTCATGACCGGTGAACGTGGCAAGCCGGGATTTATTCCGACTGCCTCGGCGAGATTTTTTCTGGCGCGCGCCAGCCGGCTCATCACCGTTCCGATCGGGATCCCGAGAACGCCGGCCGCCTCCCTGTAGGAAAGGTCCTCGACGCAGACCAGGAGAATGATTTCGCGCTGATCGTCCGGCAGGTCGGTGATCGCCTGGGCAACGCTGTTCAGGGTAAAGCGTGCTTCGACATCTCGCTCGCCACAGGCGCCGACAAGGTCCTGCCGTTGCTCAATGTCGTCCTGCGGCCCGGCCGTGCGCTGCCTTCTGATGTGGTCGATCCACAAATTTCGCAGGATCCGGAACAACCACGCATCAAAACGGGTTCCAGGTTCAAAGCGCTCGGTGTTGGCAAGCGCGCGTTCGCAAGCCGCTTGCACCAGATCGTCGGCAAGATCGCGGGAACGGCAAAGGGAAATCGCAAAGCGGCGCAGGTTCGGAAGAAATGCAACAAGCTGCTTTCCGAATTGATCAGTCTCAATCACGTCGAAGTTTCCGGTTTCATGAGGACCAGGCGAAGTCAGCCGCCTCCGCACGCATTCGGGGTGGGTCGGTATCTTCATATGGCAGCATATGACCACGGCGGCTAAACCAGCGTGGGAGTCCGGCTAGATTTCGGCAAGGCCAGGATTAGACAATGGCAAGCATCAGGTTAGAGCTTGGTGAGAGAACTGCCTATTTCCTGAAAACGAAGGTGACCGCTGGCTTCAAGCCGATATCACGTAGCCGAAGCCCCGCACGGTTTTTATGAGCGGCTTTTCGTCCACGCTTTCGATCTTGCTGCGAAGGTAGCGGATGTAGACATCGACCACCTTCGTTTCCGGGTCGAAGCTCAGATCCCAAACATTGTTGAGCAGCCGGGTTCTGCTGATCACAGCGCCGGAGTGCGACATCAGATACGCGAGAAGCCTGAATTCCTTAGCCGTAAGGCTGATCTCGCGTTCGCCGCGCCAGACCTTCTTGCCGACCGGATCAAGCGCCAGATCGCCAACTCTGAGGACTGGGTCCGTGCCGGTGCTGGAGCCGCGGCGAAGCAGCGCCTCCATGCGCGCGATCAGCTCGTCGAAGGCGAAAGGTTTGGTCAGGTAGTCGTCGGCGCCCCCCTTCAGCCCTTCGACCTTGTCCTGCAGGCTGTCTCTGGCCGTGAGCATCAGGACAAGATGCTGGTGCTGCTCGCGCCGCAGCATGCGACATACTTCGAGGCCGTCGATTCCTGGAAGCATTCGGTCGAGAACGATCAGCGCATATGGCGTCTCCCGCACCATCGCCAGCGCATCCCCGCCACTGTCGGTCACGTCGACAACGTAACCCTCGGCTTCGAGCCCTCGCTTGATGAAGCCGACGATGCGATCGTCGTCCTCTACCAGCAGAATCCTTGACATTTACACCACCTTCTCCCCGGGTCGTATTGCGGGGAGTGAGAGAATTCCCCGCCCGCGATGGGCGTGGTCATTCCGCCAAGCTCCCGCCTCAACAATCGTAATCCATGAAACGAAGGAGGTCGTTCTTTATTCCGAGCCGGTTTTTGCACGCAGCCTCTTTTTCAGAACGACTACGGCGGCACCTGCGTTCGCATCCGCAGACGCGGTTGCGTCAGCGCATGGAAGCCGGACCACGACCTCGGTAAAAGACCCGACCTCGCTCGTGAGCGCAATCTCACCACGATGCTTTTCGATGAGCCATTTCGCGATCGCCAGACCGAGGCCACTGCCAAGTTGGCGCGACGCCCTTGGGCTTCGGCCACGGTAAAATCGCTCGAACACCTTGGGTATTTCCTCGGCTGGAATGCCCAAACCCTTGTCGCGTATCGCAATCTCTGCATGCCCGTCCATAACGGTCATGCTCAAGTTCACCGAGCGATCGCGCGGAGAATATTTTATGGCATTGTCCAGAATTATCACCAGAGCCTGTTTGAGCCGCTGCGCGTCGGCTGTGATCCAGACCGGACGGGTGCTGTAGGCCGCCTTGATCGAGATGCCCTTGGCGCGCCCCAGGATTTCGCCCTCGTGGACCGCATCGGCGACGATGGTAACGAGGTCCGTTCGGCGGGGCTCGAAGCGTATTGTATCGGTTTCCGAACGAGAAAGAAAAACCAGATCGTCGACGAGGCGTCCCATCTCCAGGCTCTGAGTGACAATCCGTTCGAGCGCATCGCGGTACACTGCCTCTGGCTTTGAACCATGGCGCAGCGGAATTTCCGCTTCACCGCGAAGCGCCGTCAGTGGAGTGCGCAGTTCATGGCTGATGTCGGCGAGGAACTGGACGCGCAACCGGTCGAGCTCCGTCAACCGCTGGTTCGCCGCGGCAAGCTCGGCGGTCCGTGTGGCAACTTGCTGCTCGAGTTCTGCTTTGGCATTGAGCAGCCGGTCGCGCTGGTCTTGCTGATGCGTGGCCATTTCGTTGAACCGCCTGGCGAGCGCACCAAGTTCGTCGCGGCCATCAAAGGCGATCCGGTGGTCGAGATCACCACGACTGATCGCCTCCGTGCCTTCGGTCAGCAGGCTGATCGGGCGCATCAATGATCGGGCGAGAAGGAAAGCAGCAACAAAGCAGAGAACCACGGCAGCCAATGCAAGCGCGGCCGTCATCCAGGTCAGGCGTCGCCACAGTGCTTCTGCCTGCAGTTCGGTTCGCACAACCTCTTCCTCTTCGTCGCGCCGCGCGGCTTCTAGGATGTTTTCGAACTCGGCGTCGAAACGATTCTCGATGTCCCGGCGAAAAATCCTGACCGCGTCCTCCTGGCGCCCCTGGTTGCGAAGGTTGATTGCGTCCGACGTGGCTTTGGCGATTTCTCCGTAGAGCGTGCGCATCCGCGTGATGCGGAAGATCTCGTCACCGCTGTCCTCCTGTTCGCTGCTGCGCCCGAGAAACTCGGCTTCTCCCCTGGTCAGTTGCGCGAGCTTTTCGAATCCGGCCTCAAGTTCGGCGCGGGCGCTGTCATAGTCGGGACGCTCCGGTTCGCCAATTAACAGGAACTCGGCGATCTGCTCGGAATATCGGTTGGCGTTGACCGTAAGCGCGGTGACGGCTTCCAGTTGGTTGTTGGCCCATTGCACGCGCTGTGTGTAGTAGGTTGTCGAGCGAATGGTGATGTAGACGATAGCCGCCATAATCACGACTGCCCCCACGACAATGAGCTGAAATACAAGAATGCGAGACCTGATGCCCATCGGTGTCCATCGGCGTTGAGAACCCGAAACCGATCGGATTCAAGAATACCCCCTTCGCGGCAGAGAAGGCCACCGTGCAGGATGGCTCGCGCAGATCGGCGCAACATTTCCGCGACGCCGTTTCAGCACGGAGCAACCATAGAGGACCCGCTATTAAGGATACGAGAGATTCAGGTTAGAAATTGGTGAGAATGCAGTCCTGCCGTCCGAATTTAGCGACTTCAACCCGTGAGAGGTTAAGTTCAGCCGGACGCCGCAAGCCGAAGGCGAGACTGGCTTGCCGGGTTTCATCGGGCGTAGAGTTGAAGCTTTCGCGGGTGACTTGCGAGTCACTTGCGAAACCGCCAGGAACCGAGACCCATCGCAGCCGAAACTGGTCGCGTTGCTCGCGAGAATAGCCAGCACCGCCCTGACTGAATGAGTCTATTCGGTTGAATCGCTTTCCGGCAATTGCATGTCGGTGATGATGTTCTCGCCGTTTGTCTCGTCGTAGGCGATCACGATGTCCATGCCGGGTTTCAGCGCTTCGAGATCGGTTTCGGCGTTCAGCTTGTAGGATTTGCCGTCGTCGAGTGTCAGCGTCAACGTTTCCTTGTCGATCTCTTTGATCAGGCCTTCGGTCTGGCCGGCGAAGGCGGCGGTGGAAATCAGCAACATGGCGGCAACGGCGCCGATCGGGATACGCATCATCGTCCTCTTATCATTGCGCCGGCTCGGGGGCGGCGGGTGTTCAACAGACGGTGTTCAACAGACGGGTCGAGGGAAGCAGAAACCAACCGAATGTGTCAAAACTAAATCCGCCAGATCACAGTTTGACCGCTGCGGAAAACGCCAATAGAACGCAGCTACGGCGCCGCGCGCCCTGACGCAGAAACGACGCTGTGGCACTTTTGTTTTTGCGCATGATCCTTCCCGAAAATCGCTCCGATTTTCGGGGTTATGCGCTAAGCCGGCTCGGTGCCGGCAGGGCTGGTTTTCATGTCTCACAATACGTTTGGCCATCTTTTCCGCGTCACCACCTGGGGCGAAAGCCATGGTCCATCGCTCGGCTGCGTCGTCGACGGCTGTCCGCCCGGCATCCGCTTCACGCGCGCCGAGGTCCAGGCCGAGCTCGACAAGCGCCGCCCGGGTCAATCGCGTTTTGTGACGCAGCGTCGCGAGCCCGACGAGGTCAAGATCCTGTCCGGCTTCATCCTCGATGACGACGGCGAGACCATGATCACCACCGGCACGCCGGTGTCGATGATGATCGAGAATGTCGACCAGCGCTCCAAGGACTATGGCGAGATCGCCCGCCAATACCGGCCTGGTCATGCCGATTATACCTACGACACCAAATACGGCCTGCGCGATCATCGCGGTGGCGGCCGTTCTTCGGCCCGCGAGACGGCGGCGCGGGTGGCGGCCGGAGCCTTGGCCCGCAAGGTCGTGCCCGGCATGGTCGTGCGCGGCGCGCTGGTGTCGATGGGGGAAAAACGAATAGACCGCGCCAACTGGAACTGGAATTTCGTTGGCGACGCCGAAAATCCATTCTTCACGCCCGACCCGGCATCGGTCGCCGTCTTCACCGCGTATCTTGACGGCATCCGCAAGGCGGGTTCCTCGGTCGGCGCGACAATTGAGATCGTCGCCGACGGCGTTCCGGCAGGCCTGGGCGCGCCGATCTACGCCAAGCTCGACCAGGACATTGCCTCGGGCCTGATGTCGATCAATGCCGTCAAGGGTGTCGAGATCGGCAACGGCTTCGAGGCCGCCCGCATCACCGGCGAAGAAAATGCCGACGAGATGCGTATCGGCAATGACGGCAAGCCGGTCTTCCTGTCCAACAATGCCGGCGGCATCCTCGGCGGCATCTCGACCGGCCAGGCGATCGTCGCGCGCTTCGCCGTCAAGCCGACCTCGTCGATCCTGACCCCGCGAAAGTCGATCGACAAGGACGGCAACGACGTCGAGATCATGACCAAGGGCCGGCACGATCCGTGCGTCGGCATCCGCGCCGTGCCGATCGGCGAGGCGATGGTTGCCTGCGCGATCGCCGATCACTATTTGCGTCATCGGGGACAGACGGGGAAGGGAATAGGGGAGTAGGGGAGTAGG